>DASWYE010000083.1:0-6158 GCA_036405115.1 Telluria sp.
GCCTGCCGCGCGCTGGAAAAGCGCGTCACGGTCGCCTATCTTGGCCCGTCCGGCACATTCAGCGAGCAGGCGGTGTACCAGCAGTTCGGTAGCGCCATCGAAACGCTGCCGTGCGTGTCGATCGACGAGGTGTTCCGCGCCACCGAAGCGGGCACCGCCGACTTCGGCGTGGTCCCGGTGGAAAACTCCTCGGAAGGCGCGATCAACCGCACGCTCGACCTGATGCTGGCCACTACCACCGTCATCAGCGGCGAAATGTCGATCCCGGTCCACCACAGCCTGATGACGAAGACCGGCAGCATGGATGGCGTCACCGTCATCTGTGCGCATTCGCAGGCGCTGGCGCAGTGCCAGGCCTGGCTGAACCTGCACTTCCCGGGAATCCAGCGCACCGCGGTCGCGTCCAATGCCGAAGCTGCGCTCATGGCCAGCAACGATCCAACGGTTGCAGCGATCGCCAGCGAGATGGCGGGCGAGCGCTACCACCTCGGCGTGGTGCAGGCGCACATCCAGGATGACCCGCACAACCGCACCCGCTTTGCCGTCATCGGCCGCCTGCACACGACGCCTTCCGGCCGCGACCAGACTTCGCTGGTGCTGGCCGCGCCGAACAAGGCGGGCGCCATGTACCACCTGCTCGCGCCGCTCGCCCGGCATGGCGTGTCGATGACGCGCTTCGAGTCGCGCCCGGCGCGCATGGGCACGTGGGAATACTATTTCTATATCGATCTCGAAGGCCACGCGCAGGATCCTGCAGTGGCCGCCGCGCTTGGCGAGCTGCAGGCCGAAGCGCCGTTCTTCAAGGTGCTCGGCTCGTATCCCGCCAGTCTCTGATCCCAACATTACAGGAACCCCTATGTCTCACCAGTACGGTCCAGATTACGTTCGCGCCCTCGCTCCCTACCAGGCCGGCAAGCCGATTGCGGAAGTGGCGCGCGAGTTCGGCCTGAATGAAGCCGACATCGTCAAGCTGGCATCCAACGAGAACCCGTTCGGCATGCCGGAATCGAGCCAGCGCGCGATGGCCATGGCGGCTGCGGACCTGGGCCGCTATCCGGACGCGAACGCGTTCGAGCTGAAGCAGGTGCTGTCGGCGCGCTACGACGTGCCGGCCGACTGGATCACGCTTGGCAACGGCAGCAACGACATCCTCGAGATCGCGGCCAAGGCCTTCGTGCAAAAGGGCGAAACGATCGTCTACTCGCAGTATTCGTTCGCGGTGTATGCGCTGGCGACGCAGGGCATCGGCGCGCGCGCGATCGTGGTGCCGGCGGTCGACTACGGCCACGACCTCGATGCCATGGCTGCGGCAATCGAGCCGGACACGCGCCTGATCTTTATCGCCAACCCGAACAACCCGACCGGCACGTTCCTGAACGCCGCGCAGGTCGAGGCGTTCCTGGAGAAAGTGCCACCGCACGTGATCGTCGTGCTGGACGAGGCGTACAACGAATTCCTCTCGGCCGAAAACCAGTACGAGTCGACCGCGTGGGTGCGCAAGTACCCGAACCTGATCGTCTCGCGCACCCTGTCCAAGGCCTATGGCCTGGCAGGACTGCGCGTCGGTTTCGCGATCGCGCAGCCGGGGCCGACCGACCTGATGAACCGCGTGCGCCAGCCGTTCAACGTCAATTCGCTGGCGCAGGCGGCCGCGATCGCTGCGCTGGACGACAAGGAATTCCTGCAAAAGAGCGCGAAGAACAATGCGGAGGGCTACCAGCGCTTCGTCAAGGCGTTCGAGGAGCTGGGGCTGGAGTACGTGCCGTCGTACGGCAACTTCGTGCTGGTGCGTGTGGGTGACGACGACCAGGCCGGCGCGCGCGTGAACCTGGCGCTGCTCAAGCAGGGCGTGATCGTGCGCCCCGTGGCCAACTACGGCCTGCCGCAATGGCTGCGTGTGTCGATCGGCCTGCCGCACGAGAACGAGCGCTTCATCGAGGCGCTGAAGAAGGCACTGGCCTGACGTGTTCCGCAAAGTCGTCATCGTTGGCGTTGGGCTGATCGGCGGGTCGTTTGCGCTGGCGCTCAAGGCTGCCGGTGCGGCCCAGTGCATCGTCGGAGTAGGCCGGCATCCGGAAGCTGTGGCGCGGGCGCTGGAGCTGGGCATCGTCGATGAAGTGGCGGCCTCGATGGCGGATGCGATGCGTGGCGCGGAACTGGTGCTGGTCGCGGCGCCGGTGGCGCAGACCCGCCGCATCCTGCAGTCGCTGCTTCCTTATCTTGAGGCGGGTACCGTCATTACCGACGCCGGCAGCACCAAGTCCGATGTGGCAGCGGCTGCGCGGTCAGTGCTGGGCGACCGCATCGGCCAGTTCGTGCCGGGCCACCCCATCGCCGGGCTAGAGGCCAACGGGCCGGATGCGGCCATCGCCAGCCTGTACGCTGGCAAGAAGGTGGTGCTCACGCCGCTACCTGAAAATCCGCAGGCGGCCGTGGACCGGGTCGCGGATGCGTGGCGTATTTGCGGTGCGGTCATCCACCAGCTGGCTCCCGAGGAGCACGACCGGGTGTTCGCGGCCGTGAGCCACCTGCCGCACCTGCTGGCTTACGCTCTGGTCGACGATATCGCCGGCAAGCCGCATGCGGGGCTGCTGTTCCAGTATGCGGCCAGCGGCTTCCGCGACTTCACGCGCATCGCCGGCTCGTCGCCGGAGATGTGGCGCGACATTGCGCTGGCCAACCGTGACGCGCTGCTCGGCGAGCTGGATGCGTATCTGGCACAATTGGCCTCGATGCGGGCGATGCTCGTGGCGCAAGATGGGCGCGGGCTCGAAAGCATGTTCACCACCGCGCGCGATGCACGCCAGCGCTGGATCGCCAGCATCGAATCCGGGGACTGTCCCCGGCAGGGGACCGTCCCCAGCTTGTTAGCCAAAGAGCAGGGGACAGTCCCCAACACCGAGAACATCATGACCGAACGCCCGCACCACCTCGACCTCGCTACAGTCCACCGGGTACAGGGAACGGTGCGGCTGCCGGGCTCCAAGTCGATCTCCAACCGCACGCTGCTGCTCGCCGCGCTGTCGCAAGGCAGCACGACGATCCTGGACCTGCTTGCGTCCGATGACACCCATGTGATGCTGGAGGCGCTGCGCTCGCTCGGCATCGGTTGGGAACGCGTGGACGAGCGCACGCACCTCGTGCACGGCGCCGGCGGCGTGCTGCCAAATGCATCGGCCGACCTGTTCATGGGGAATGCAGGCACCGCAATCCGTCCGCTGACCGCGGCGCTGGCGGTGATCGGCGGCGACTTTACGCTGCACGGTGTACCGCGCATGCATGAGCGCCCGATCGGCGACCTGGTCGACGCACTGAACGCCATCGGCGCCAATATCGAATACACGGGCCAGGCCGGCTACCCGCCGCTGCACATCAAGCGCGGGCAGTTCGCCGATGCGCCGATCCAGGTGCGCGGCAACGTCTCCAGCCAGTTCCTGACCGCGCTGCTGATGTCCGCGCCATTGATGGCGACTGGCCGCGACGTGCGCATCGACGTCGTGGGAGAGCTGATCTCCAAGCCGTACATCGAAATCACCCTGAACCTGATGCGCCGTTTCGGCGTATCGGTCGCGCAGGAAGGCTGGCAGTCGTTCACCGTGCGCCAGGGGGCGCGCTATGCCTCGCCCGGCGCTATCCACGTGGAAGGCGATGCGTCGAGTGCGTCCTACTTCCTGGCCGCGGGCGCGATTGCGGGCGGTCCCGTACGTGTGCAGGGCGTGGGCAGCGAGTCGATCCAGGGCGATGTGCGTTTTGCCGAAGCGCTGGAAGCAATGGGCGCCACCATCACGCGCGGCGACGACTGGATCGAGGCGAGTTCGAACGGACCGCTCAAGGCCATCGACATGGACTTCAACCATATACCTGACGCGGCCATGACCATCGCGGTGGCGGCGCTATACGCCGATGGAACAACGACGCTGCGCAATATTGCGAGCTGGCGCGTGAAGGAAACCGATCGCATCGCCGCGATGGCGACCGAGCTGCGCAAGCTGGGCGCGACGGTGGAGGAGGGCGCCGACTACCTGCGCGTGACGCCGCCGGAACGCATCCTGCCCGCCACCATCGACACCTACGACGACCACCGCATGGCGATGTGCTTCTCGCTGGCGACGCTGGATGGCGCATTGCGCCCGGGCGCACCCCAGCGCATCAACGATCCGGCCTGCGTGGCCAAGACTTTTCCCGACTACTTCGCCGCATTTGCTAGCATTGCGGTATAGGGGGACTGTCCCCGCAGGGGACCGTCCCCAGCCCTTTAGCCGGCATTACCGCTGAGCGAAATAAGGATCAGGGGACGGACCTGCCGCCCTGGCGCCTTTGGGGACAGTCCCCGGCTTACGATTTGAAAGAATAACAATGCCACATTCCCACATCCCGGTCATTACGATCGACGGCCCGACCGCTTCCGGCAAAGGCACGGTCGCCCACCTGGTGGCCGACCGCCTCGGCTTCCACATGCTCGACTCCGGTTCGCTGTACCGCCTGACGGCCCTGCAGGCGCTGCGTCGCGAGGTGCCGCTGGAGGACGAGCACGGCATCGCCAAGCTGGCCGAGCACCTGCAGGTGACATTCACCGGCGCCGAGATCCTGCTGGGCCACGAGAACGTCGCCAACGCGATCCGTGCCGAGGAAGTTGGCAACATGGCATCGAAAATCGCCGCGCTGCCGACCGTGCGCCAGGCCCTCTTTGCCCTCCAGCTGTCGTTCCGCAAGGCGCCGGGCCTGGTGGCCGACGGGCGCGACATGGGCACCGTCATTTTCCCCCAGGCTCCGCTGAAAATCTTCCTGACCGCTAGTACTCAGGCAAGAGCCGAACGCCGCTATAAGCAATTGATTGGCAAAGGATTTTCTGCTAATATGAACGACCTGCTTGCCGATTTGCAGGCCCGGGACGAGCGCGACATGAAGCGTGCGGTCGCTCCGCTGGCCCCGGCGGCAGATGCCCACATCATCGATTCCTCCAACATGGCTGCCCTCGAGGCGGTCGAGGAAGTGTTGAAACTGTGGGCGCAAGTGCGTCACAAGTCTTAACGCGACAGGCCATCCGGCCTGCCGTTTTTTGGTGCCCGTACCGCCTGCGCAAAAGGCAGTGCGGGGTGTGTTAAACCTCTCCCAGTTGAAGCCGCATCGTGCGGGCCTTGCTGGCTAACCTTGAAATTAATATGTCTACTGTAACCAACCAAGCTTCCGGAATGGAATCCTTTGCCGCGATGTTCGAAGAGTCGCTGCAGCGCCAGGACATGCGTTCGGGCGAAGTGATCTCGGCTGAAGTCGTTCGTCTCGACCACAACTTCGTGATCGTCAACGCCGGCCTGAAATCCGAAGCGTTCATCCCTGTTGAAGAATTCAAGAATGACCAAGGCGAACTCGAAGTCCAGGTAGGCGACTTCGTCTCCGTGGCCATCGAATCGCTGGAAAACGGTTTCGGCGATACCATCCTGTCGCGCGACAAGGCGAAGCGCCTGGCATCGTGGCTGGCACTGGAAAAAGCAATGGAATCGGGTGAGATCGTCACCGGTACCGTCAATGGCAAAGTCAAAGGCGGCCTGACCGTCCTGACCAACGGCATCCGCGCATTCCTGCCGGGTTCGCTGGTTGACACCCGTCCAGTCAAGGACACCACCCCGTTCGAAGGCAAGACCCTCGAATTCAAGGTCATCAAGCTGGACCGCAAGCGCAACAACGTGGTGCTGTCGCGCCGCGCTGTCATCGAAGCATCGATGGGCGAAGAGCGCCAGAAGCTGATGGAAACCCTGAAAGAAGGCACGGTCGTGACCGGCGTCGTCAAGAACATCACCGACTACGGCGCGTTCGTGGACCTGGGCGGCATCGACGGCCTGCTGCACATCACCGACCTGGCATGGCGTCGTGTGCGTCACCCATCCGAAGTGCTGACCGTTGGCCAGGAAATCACCGCCAAGGTCCTGAAGTACGATCAGGAAAAGAACCGCGTTTCGCTGGGCGTGAAGCAGCTGGGCGACGATCCTTGGACCGGTCTGTCCCGTCGCTACCCGCAAGGCACCCGCCTGTTCGGCAAGGTCACCAACCTGACCGACTACGGCGCGTTCGTGGAAGTGGAACAGGGCATCGAAGGCCTGGTCCACGTGTCGGAAATGGACTGGACCAACAAGAACGTGGCTCCTAACAAGGTTGTCCAG
>DASWYE010000084.1:0-3138 GCA_036405115.1 Telluria sp.
CGAAGGCCTGGTCGGCATCTACATGCGCGCCAAGGACTACGGCAAGGCCAACGCAGCGATCGAGCGCCAGCTGAAAGAGCGCAACGATCCGAAACTGCGCGGCTACCTGATGCAGAACTACTACAACATGGGCAACACCGCCGCCGTCATGAACATCGTGCGCGGCGAAGAGAAAGCCGGCCGCACCCCGAGCGAAGACATGTACGGCATGGTCGCCAACCTGCAGAACAAGGCGGGCGACAAGGCAGGCTACGTGGCCACGCTGGAAAAGCTGGCGCGCCACTACCCTAACGCCAACACCTGGACCGACCTGCTGAACCGCGTGCAGCGCAAGTCCGGTTTCTCGCAGCGCCTGGCCGTGGACGTGTACCGCCTGAAGCTGGCCAAGGGCCTGATGAAGAAGCCTTCCGAATACATGGAAATGGCCCAGCTGGTCCTGCAGGAAAAATCGCCGGCCGAAGCACAGCGCGTGGTCACGGCCGGCTACAAGGCCGGTGCACTGGGCGTGGGCGCGGAAGCGCCTCGCCACCAGCGCCTGAAGGACCTGACCGACAAGGAAGCGGCTGCCTTCGTGGGCAATGCTGAGCGCCTGGAAGCGTCGATCCGCAAGGAAAACGACATGGCCAGCCTGTTCCGCCTCGGCTATGGCCTGGTCCAGTCGGGCAAGACCGAGCAGGGCCTGAAGCTGATGAACGAAGCGATCAAGTCCGGCCAGCTGGCCGAGCGCCAGGAAGAGGCGGAACTGCGCCTCGGCCAGGCGTACGCGTTCGCGGGCAACCAGAAGCAGGCGCTGGCCACCTGGCGCGGCGTGAACGGCAAGGACGGCACCGCCGACCTGGCCCGCTACTTCTCGATGTCCAAGTAAGCTACTGTCACCGCTCACCCGTCATCCCCGGCCGAGGGCGGCCCCCTTCGCGGGGACCCATGCTGAGTCACCGAAGTTTGCAGCTCAGTATGGCCCCCCGCGTTCGCGGGGGTGACGGTGGTGGCGGGAGTTTCGCCGAATAAGCGCTGCCCTGCCCCCGCAGGCAGCGCTTTTTATCTTTCTGATCGTATAATCAAGCCTTTGCCCTTTCCCAACCGTACATGAAGGTATTCCGCGGTCTCCCCAATGACCGTGCCCGCGCCCCCTGCGCGCTCACGATCGGCAATTTCGACGGCGTCCACCGCGGCCACCAGGCCCTGCTAGCGCGCGTGCGCGCGGCCGCCCGCCGCCTCGGCGTCGAAGCGGCCGTGATGACCTTCGAGCCGCATCCGCGCGAATTCTTCGCCGAGCGCATGGGCGACCTGTCGAAGGCCCCGAACCGCATCGCCACCCTGCGCGACAAGCTCGAATCGCTGCGCCAATGCGGCGTCGACCGCGTGATCGTCGAGCACTTCAATGCCAGCTTCGCATCGATGCCGCCGGAGCAGTTCACCCGCAAGGTGCTGGCCGAGGGCCTGCACGTGAAATGGCTGATGGTGGGCGAAGACTTCTGCTACGGCGCCAAACGCGCCGGCAACGTGGCCATGCTGCGCGAGGCTGGCCGCGAACTGGGCTTCGAGGTCGAGACACTGCCCACCGTGATGGAGGGCGCCGAACGCGTCTCCTCCTCGGCCGTGCGCGCCGCGCTGGCCGCCGGCGACTTCGACAAGGCCCGCGCCCTGCTCGGCCACGGCTACGCGATCTCCGGCCACGTGATCCACGGCGCCAAGCTGGGACGCACGATCGGCTACCCTACCCTGAACCTGCGCGTGGCACACCGCCCTGCCGTGAACGGTATCTTCGTGGTGCAGGTGCACGGCCTGGGCGATGCGCCGGTTCGCGGCGTGGCCAGCGTCGGCGTGCGCCCGACGGTGGAAAACGCCGGCCGCATGCTGCTCGAAGTGCACCTGTTCGATTACGACCTGCCTTGCTACGGCAAGCTGGTGCGCGTCGAGTTCCTGAAAAAAATCCGCGACGAGGAAAAGTTCGACGACCTCGCCACGCTGACCGCCGCCATCGACAACGATGCCGCGATCGCCCGCAACTACTTTGCTTAAATCCTGAAGAAACGCCATGTCCGATAAAGCCGC
This sequence comes from Telluria sp., assembly GCA_036405115.1. GTDB lineage: Bacteria > Pseudomonadota > Gammaproteobacteria > Burkholderiales > Burkholderiaceae_D > Telluria. The sequence goes on from DASWYE010000084.1 coordinate 2,056, forward strand.
CAAAAAACCCGAAAGCAAATACCCGGTCAACATGACCGACACTCCGTTCCCGATGCGTGGCGACCTCGCCAAGCGCGAGCCGGGCTGGGTCAAGCAATGGCAGGACAAGAAGATTTACGAGCGCGTGCGCAAGGCCGCCAAGGGCCGCCCGATGTTCATCCTGCACGACGGTCCTCCGTACGCTAACGGCGACATCCACCTGGGCCACTCGGTCAACAAGATCCTCAAGGACATGGTGGTCAAGTCGCGCACCATGGCCGGCTTCGACGCGCCCTACGTGCCGGGCTGGGACTGCCACGGCATGCCGATCGAGATCCAGATCGAAAAACAGTTCGGCAAGAACCTGCCGACCGCGGAAGTGCTGACGAAAGCGCGCTCGTATGCCAACGAACAGATCGAGCGCCAGAAGAAGGACTTCATCCGCCTGGGCGTGCTGGGCGAATGGGACAACCCGTACAAGACCATGGCCTTCGGTAACGAGGCGGACGAACTGCGCGCACTCGGCAAGCTGCTGGAAAAAGGCTATGTGTACCGCGGCCTGAAACCGGTGAACTGGTGCTTCGACTGCGGCTCGGCGCTGGCGGAAGCGGAAGTGGAATACCAGGACAAGCGTGACCCGGCCATCGACGTCGGCTTCCCGTTCGCGGAGCCGGAGAAGCTGGCGGCCGCCTTCGGCCTGCCGCAACTGCCGCAAGGCGACGGCTTCATCGTGATCTGGACCACCACGCCATGGACCATCCCGTCCAACCAGGCGCTCAACGTGAATGCGGAAGTCGAATACGCGCTGGTGCAGACCATCCGCAACGGCAAGCCGCTGCTGCTGATCCTGGCGAAAGACCTGGCGGCGCAATGCCTGGAGCGCTACAAGCTTGAAGCAGGCGCCATCGTCGCCACCACCAGGGGCGAAAAGCTGGCCGGCATCTCCTTCCACCATCCGCTCTACCGCAAGGACCCGTTCTACGACCGCCTGTCGCCGCTGTACCTGGCCGACTACGTCACCACCGAAAGCGGCACCGGCGTGGTGCACTCCGCACCTGCCTACGGCCAGGAAGACTTCGTGTCCTGCAAGGAGCACGGCATCAA
>DASWYE010000085.1:0-10333 GCA_036405115.1 Telluria sp.
GGCATGTCGAAAGTCATTCATCAGCTTGCAGGCGGCAATTTCTTTCAGGATTGGAGCAACACCGGACTGATCGTGACCAGCGACGTGTGGGATGGCGTTCCCAGCATCATGGGCTATCGCGGCGACGGCATGACGTCGAGCACCTCGCAAAACGCCAGCGCAGTGCTGGGCGATGGCACCCAGGTGGTGGACGTCAACGCCAACCTCACGGCGACCAGCAGTTCCACCGGTGGCATCGCGGAGTTCCACCTGGCCGACCCGGTAGTCGCCCTGCAGGGTTCGGGAACCGCGCGCGCGCCGCACCTGGTGCTGTACCTTGACGCCAGCGGACGCCAGAACCTGCAGTTCTCGGTCGACCTGCGCGACATCGACATCAACGACAATGCGGTCCAGCAGATCTCGGTCCAGTACCGCGTTGGCGGCAGCGGCGACTGGACCGCGCTGCCGGACGGCTATGTGGCGGACGCCTCGCGCGGACCGGCCGACGCCACGCTGGTCACCCACCTGGAGATAGCGCTGCCCGCGGCGGTCAACAACCAGTCGCAAGTCGAGATCCGTATCCTCACCACCGACGCCGTCGGCAGCGACGAATGGATCGGCATCGACAACATCTCCGTCACCAGTGAAGCCGCCGCGCCGGACACGATCGCGCCTGCGCTCGCTTCGAGCACGCCGTCCGACGGCGACTTCGCGATCGCTCCCGGCGCCAACCTGACGCTGAACTTCGACGAACTGGTGGCCGCCGGCACCGGCACGATCACCATCGACGATGGCGATGGCGACCGCCGCGTCATCGACATCGGCGACGCCAGCCAGGTCACCGTCAGCGGACAGCGGGTGATCATCAATCCGCTCGAAAACCTCAAGCTGGAAACCACCTACCACGTCAGCGTGGATGCGGGCGCCATCACGGACAAGGCAGGCAACGCGTTTGCGGGCACGGGCGACAACCCGATCGACTTCCGCACCATCGATGCGATGACGCGCATCTTCGATATCCAGGGCGCGGGCCATACGTCGGCCTACGACGGCAAACTGGTGAACACGCGTGGCGTGGTCACCGCAATCGACAGCACCGGCACCAAGGGCTTCTGGATCCAGGACACCGAAGGCGACGGCAACGTGGCGACGTCCGACGCGATCTTCGTGTTCTCCAGTGCAGCCGTGCAGGTGGGCGATCTGGTGGAGATGCAGGCGCAGGTGGAAGAGTACCGCGGCAATGACTCCAACAACCTCACCGTCACCGAGCTGACCCACGTCGAGAACCTGACCGTCCTCTCCAGCGGGAATACGGTAGCTGCGACCGTCCTCGGTTCTGGCGGGCGCCTGTCGCCGACCGAAACCGTGGACAGCGACGGCTTCACCGTATTCAACCCTGAGACCGACGCGATCGACTTCTACGAATCGCTGGAAGGCATGCTGGTCGTCGCCAAGGACGTGCAGGCCTTGAGCAGCACCTACCAGAACGGCACCTTCGCGATCACCGACAGCGGCGCGAACGCCAGCGGCACCAACGACCGTGGCGGCATCACCAGCGACCTGGGCGACCGCAATCCCGAGCGCTTCCAGATCTACAGCGACAGCGGCGTCAGCGGGGAGCAGGGCGGCTACTACGTGCCGGGCGATAAGCTGGGCGACGTCGAAGGCATCATGACCTACTACGGCGGGCTATGGGAGCTGGTCCCGACCGAAACCCCGGCCGTGGTCGCGAGCACGCCGATCGCGCGCGACGTCACCGCGCTGGCCGGCGGCGACGCCCACCTCACCGTGGGCGCATACAACCTCGAGAACATCTCGCCGACCGACCCGGCGGAGAAGTTTGCCGCCATCGGGCGCGACATCGCATTCAACCTGAATGCGCCGGACATCCTGGGCGTGGAAGAAATCCAGGATAACAATGGCACCGGCAAGGGCGTGCTCGCGTCCGATGTCACGCTCGACATGATCGCCGACGCGATCGTGGCCGCGGGCGGGCCGCGCTACGCGTGGGTGGTGATTGACCCGGTGGCCGAGAACGCGAACGGCGGCGAATCGAACGGCAATATCCGCAATGCGATCCTGTACAACCCGGAGCGGGTCGACTACGTCGCGGGCAGCGTGCGCCAGATCTCCGATACCACACCGGCCGATGGCGACGGCTACCGCAACAGCCGCAAGCCGATCGTCGCCGACTTCATGTTCCATGGCGAAGAAGTCACCTTCGTCGGCGTGCACAACTACTCGCGCCTGGGCAGCGACGAACTGTTCGGCGTCAACCAGCCGCCGCTGAACAACGGCGACGACCGCCGCCTCGACCAGACCACCGCGATCCGCGACTTCGTGCGCGGCGAGATGGCGCTCGACGCGAGCGCGAACATCGTCGTCGCCGGCGACTTCAACGCCTTCCATTACGAGCAGTCGCTCACCCAGCTTGAAGCGGACGGCCAGCTCACCAACATGGTCTGGAGCCTGGACCGCCTGGACCGTTATTCGAGCGCCTACCAGGGCAGCAACGAACAGATAGACCACCTGCTGGTGTCCAGCCGCCTGGCCGGCGCCGCGCTGTTCGACAACGTCCACATGAACAGCAACCAGCCGTACGGCAGCACGCCGACCGACCACGACGCGGTGCTCGCGCGCCTGCTCATCAACAGCGGACCGGCAGCGGCGGCGGATGCACTCGCAGGTATCGAGGACGAGGCACTGGTGGTCGACGCCGCTCACGGCGTACTGGCCAACGACAGCGACAGGAACGGCGACGTCATGACCGTCGAACTGGTGGACGGGCCGGACCACGGCATCCTGGTACTGAATGGCGACGGCTCGTTCAGCTTTACCGGCGCCGCCAACTACAACGGGGCGGACAGCTTCAGCTACGTGGCCCGCGACGCGCATGGCGGCGTATCCGAAGTGATGACCGTGACCCTGGACCTGGCAGCGGTGAACGACCTGCCGGTGGGCGTCGCGGACAGCGCGAGCGTGCTGGAAGACGGCACACTGGCGATCGACGTGCTGGGCAACGACAGCGACGTGGACGGCGACGCCCTGTCGATCGTGCTGGGCGGCGGCGTCTCCGCTGCCGGGGCGACCATCGCCATCGAAGACGGCCAGGTGCGCTATACCGCGGACGCCGACAGCTTCGACCTGCTCGCGCCTGGCGCATCGGTGACCGACACCTTTACCTACCAGGTGCGCGACGCGCAGGGTGGCCTGGGCGCGCCGGTGACCGTCTCGGTCACAGTGGGCGAGGCGGGCGACAACATCAGCGCGGCAGGCGGCAACGGCCGGAACGTGTACGTTGCCCCGGCCGGCCATGACGTCACCTACAGTGCCGGCAATGGCGAAGACCAGGCCTATGGCGCCGACGGCGCCGACACCCTGTACGGCGACAATGGCGAAGACTACCTGAGTGGCGGCGCGGGCGCCGACTACCTTGCGGGTGGCAACGGCCGCGACGCCTTGTCCGGCGGCGCTGGCGACGACGTGCTGGAAGGCGGCAACGGCAGCGACGTCCTGTTTGGCGGTGCCGGATCCGACACCTTGACGGGCGGCCTGTCCGGCGACATCTTCGTCATCGCCGCGGGCAGCCACACCGTCATCACCGACTTCGGCAACGGCGACCGCGTCCTGACCGGCTATAGCGGCGATGGCTCGGCCGCCTCGCTGTGGTCGTTCGATGGCGCCGTCAGCGCTGGCGCATTCACCGTTACCGAGCTCGACTCCGACGGCGATGGCGGCATCGACGCGGTCGTGGTTACTGGCGCGGCCCTGGATGACGGCTCGATCACCCTGGCCGGCCAGACGCTCGCGACGCTGGCGCAACAGGGGCCATGGCTGTTCTAAGCTGTCGACTTCCTTAACACCCTTGGGGTCAGGCCTCGGTAGCACGTTTCGCTACCGTGAGCCTGGCCTTTTTTGCGTTCCGTCCATGCGGGTATAAGGATCCGATGCTCGCCGGGGCGATACCGTCGGGAGGCGTTACAGCTGCGGTGACTGACCCCGGTGGTGGTTTTTGATACCGGTCAGGGGGCGGGAGGAGGGACGCGCATGTCGAATTTCCAGGTGATCAGGCGCACGCCGCTGATGAAGAAGGCGCTGGTCCACAAGGCGGTGTCGTAGTCGATGCCGTACTGGCGCATGCCAATGAACATCCAGCTGCCAAGGAAGGCGCAGATGGCGTACGGTTTGCCGTCGCGGAAGACCATCGGGACTTCGTTGCAGACGATGTCGCGCAGGACGCCGCCGAAAATGCCGGTAATGACGCCCATCATGGAGGCGATGAACAGGGGCATGCCGTGCGCCATGGCGGAGGCGACGCCGGCAATCGTGAACAGGCCCAGGCCGATGGCGTCGGCGATGACGATCAGGCGCTCGCTGACGATCTGCCGCAAGGTGCGGATCAGTGGCGAGGCGACCAGCGCGAGGACGAAGATCAAAATCGCGTATTCCTGGTGCGTGACCCAGAACAGCGGACGCTTGTCCAGCAGCAGGTCGCGCATGGTGCCGCCGCCAAACGCGGTGATGAAGGCGACGGTGAAGACGCCTACCAGGTCCATCCGCTTGCGGCGGGCTTCGATGAAGCCGGAGAATGCTCCGACCAGGATTGCCATGATTTCGATGAACTTGATGAGGGTCATGCCGGAACGATAGCATGCGGATGAGGCCGGCGGTAGGGGCGCGCATGCGGACGCGCCGACCGACGTGGCATCCGGCTTCTGGCCCGGCAAACGGCTACAGGGTCGGGGACAGTACTGCCGCCCTGGCGCGCAGGGTCAGGTTCTTCCCGAAGTGCTAGTACTTGCGCAGGGCGGAGCGCAGCAGGACGAGCAGGGCGCCGTGGCTGCGCTCGTCCACGCGCGCGGAGCAGAAGGCGATGACGTCCTCCTTCTGTTCGAGCCAGCTGTGGACCATGGAGCGCAGCACCGGTTCGCCGCCGGCCGAGCCATGCCCCTTGCCGTGGATGACCAGCACGCAGCGGAACTGGCGCTGGCGCGCGTGGCGCAGGAACAGCCCGAGCTCGTTGCGGGCCTGGTCGCGCCGCATGTCGTGCAGGTCCAGTTCGTCCTCGACCCGGTAGCCGCCCTTGCGCAGCTTGCGCAGCAGGTCGTCGCCATAGCCCTGGCGCAGGAAGGAGACGCTCGGTTCGTTTTCGAGCAGGTGTTCGACGTCGAATTCGTCCGACATCATTTCGCGCATGACAGCGGCGTCGTCCTCGGCCTGGGTGCGCGGGCGCACCGTCGCTTTGGAGATGCTGGCGCGCGCCGGCATGTTGGGGACATACCGGTCCGACTTGGGCATTTCGGTGACGCCGCCCAGGGCGCCGCGGAACAGGTTCGCTTCCTGCCGCTCCTGCCTTTCGCGCTGTTCGCGCTCGGCCTGTTCGATGGCGCGCGCCTGCTCCTCTTCCTTGAGCTTGTCGCGCAAGCCCTTGAGGTCAGCGAAGTCCTTCAGCGTCGCCATCGAATGCCTTTTAGTCCTCCAGCGCTTCGAGGTAGCGCTGTGCGTCGAGTGCGGCCATGCAGCCGGTGCCGGCGCTGGTGATGGCCTGGCGGTACACGTGGTCCTGCACGTCGCCGGCCGCGAACACGCCCGGGATGTTGGTGGCCGTTGCCATGCCTTCGAGGCCGGTTTTGGTCTTGATGTAACCGTTGTGCATGTCCAGCTGGCCTTCGAAGATGCCGGTGTTCGGCTTGTGGCCGATCGCGACGAAGATGCCGTGCAGCGCGATCTCCCTGGTATCGCCGCCCTTGGTGGACTTGATGCGCATGCCGGTCACGCCGCTGTCGTTGCCCAGCACTTCGTCGAGGGTATGGTCGGTCTCGAGGACGATCTTGCCCTCGGCAACCTTGGCGTGCAGGCGGTCGATCAGGATCGGTTCGGCGCGGAACTTGTCGCGGCGGTGCACCAGGGTGACCTTCGATGCGATGTTCGACAGGTACAGCGCTTCTTCGACCGCGGTGTTGCCGCCGCCGATGACGGCCACTTCCTGGTTGCGGTAGAAGAAGCCGTCGCAGGTGGCGCAGGCGGAGACGCCACGCCCCATGAAGGCTTCTTCCGACGGCAGGCCGAGGTACTGGGCCGAGGCGCCGGTGGCGATGATCAGTGCGTCGCAGGTGTATTCGCCCGAGTCGCCGACCAGCCGGATCGGCTTTTCGTTCAGGTGGGTGGTGTGGATGTGGTCAAACACGATCTCGGTGTTGAAACGCTCGGCGTGCTGCAGCAGGCGCTGCATCAGTTCCGGGCCCTGCACGCCCATCGGGTCGCCCGGCCAGTTTTCCACGTCGGTGGTGGTCATCAGCTGGCCCCCCTGTTCCACGCCGGTGATGAGCATCGGGTTCAGGTTGGCGCGTGCGGCGTAGACCGCTGCGCTGTAGCCGGCAGGGCCGGAGCCGATAATGAGTACACGGGCGTGTTTTTTTGTCGTCATGGCAGTCGTTTCGAGTAAATATGCAGGAAAACTGGGGTCGTTTTAACAAACATCAAGGCGCCCGAGATTATAAGCGATGCCGCGCGACTCGATGAATCTGGCCGCATCTCCCCATATATGGCTTAGAATGGCCGGAACGCAATTTTTGCACCTCCGCTTCATCGAGCATGCCAAAGACAAGTCAATCCCCGAACCTGGGCAATACCCGTAATGCCTCCTCCCGCCAGCCGCTCCCCGGCCGGCTGGTGCGCCTGCTGTCGGAAGCGCGCTGGATCGCGCTGGCGGTCGTGTTCCTGTATTTCGTGATGATCCTGGCCAGCTACGACAAGCTCGATCCGGGCTGGTCGCACAATGTGGTGCCGGCCAAGGTGTCGAACCTGGGCGGCCGCGCCGGCGCCTGGCTGGCCGACCTGATGCTGTATATCTTCGGCTTTTCGGCGTGGTGGATCTGCGGCTGCTTCCTGCGCGTGGTCTGGAAGGACTACCGCTCGCTGGCCGGCCGTGACGGCGCGGACGCGCCGGAGCAGCGCGAGGTCAGCATCGTGCGCTGGTTCGGCTTCGCGCTGCTGTTTGCCGGCAGCGTGGGGCTCGAGTTCCTGCGCATGTGGTCGCTGAAGGTGGAGCTGCCGCGCGCGCCCGGCGGCGTGCTGGGCGAGGTGATCGGTGGCTCCGCACATGCGGCGTTCGGCTTCACCGGCGGCACGCTGCTGCTGCTGGCGCTGTTCGGGCTGGGTTTTTCGCTGTTCTTCCACGTGTCGTGGATGTCGGTGACGGAGCGCCTGGGCGAGAAGATCGAGGACGCGATCAGCTGGATGCGCCTGCGCATGGAAGACCGCAAGGACCGCAAGCAGGGTGAGGTGGCGCTGCACAAGCGCGAGGAAGTGGTGGTGCAGGAGCGCGCCAAGCACGTGGAGAAGCATCCGGTGGCGGCGCCGCCGGTCAAGATCGAGCCGGCCGTGGTGGAGGTGCCCAAGTCCGAGCGCGTGCAGAAGGAGAAGCAGGCGGTCCTGTTCGACAGCCTGCCAGGCGATTCCAAGCTGCCGCCGCTGGCGCTGCTGGACGAGCCGCCGGCCGCGCAGGAGATGGTGTCGCACGAGACTCTGGAGTTCACCAGCCGCCTGATCGAGAAGAAGCTGTCCGACTTCGGCGTGGAAGCGAAGGTGGTGGCGGCCTATCCCGGCCCGGTGGTCACGCGCTACGAGATCGAGCCGGCCACCGGCGTGAAGGGCAGCCAGATCGTGAACCTGGCGCGCGACCTGGCGCGTTCGCTGTCGCTCACCTCGATCCGCGTGGTCGAGACCATCCCCGGCAAGAATTACATGGCGCTGGAGCTGCCGAATCCGAAGCGCCAGATCGTGCGCCTGACCGAGATCGTCGGCTCCAAGGTGTATAACGACAGCGCCTCCAACCTGACGGTTGCACTGGGCAAGGACATCGCCGGCAAGCCGGTGATCGCGGACCTGGCCAAGATGCCGCACCTGCTGGTGGCCGGTACCACCGGTTCCGGCAAGTCGGTCGGCATCAACGCCACCATCCTGTCGCTGCTGTACAAGTCCGATCCGGCCGATGTGCGCCTGATCCTGATCGACCCGAAGATGCTGGAGATGTCGGTCTACGAAGGCATCCCGCACCTGCTGGCGCCGGTGGTCACCGACATGCGCCAGGCCGGCCATGCGCTGAACTGGGCGGTCAACGAGATGGAACGCCGCTACAAGCTGATGTCCAAGCTGGGCGTGCGTAACCTGGCCGGCTACAACACCAAGATCCTCGAGGCGGCCAAGCGCGAGGAGCACATCCCGAATCCGTTCTCGCTGACGCCGGATGCACCCGAGCCGCTCGAGAAGCTGCCGACCATCGTGATCGTGATCGACGAGCTGGCCGACCTGATGATGGTGGTCGGGAAGAAGGTCGAGGAGCTGATCGCGCGTATCGCACAAAAGGCGCGCGCGGCCGGCATCCACTTGATCCTGGCGACCCAGCGTCCGTCGGTGGACGTGATCACGGGCCTGATCAAGGCGAACATCCCGACCCGTATCGCGTTCCAGGTCTCGTCCAAGATCGATTCGCGCACCATTCTTGACCAGATGGGCGCGGAGACGCTGCTCGGCATGGGCGACATGCTGTACATGCCGCCGGGGACCGGCCTGCCGGTGCGCGTGCACGGCGCCTTCGTGTCGGACGACGAGGTGCACCGCGTGGTCAAGCACCTGCAGGCGCAGGGCGAACCGAATTACGTGGAAGGCATCCTGGAAGGCGGCACGCTGGAAGAGGGCGGCGGCGCGGAAGGCGCTGCGGCCGGCGAAGGCGGCGGCGAGTCCGACGCGATGTACGACCAGGCGGTGGCGGTGGTGCTCAAGAACCGCCGCGCGTCGATCTCGCTGGTGCAGCGCCACCTGCGCATCGGCTATAACCGGGCGGCGCGCCTGCTGGAGCAGATGGAACAGAGCGGGGTTGTATCGTCCATGCAGTCCAACGGGAATCGCGATATCCTTGTTCCAACCGCAAACGCAGAGTAAGGATAACGATGTCGATTTTTTACAAGTCCCTGGTCGCCGCCGCGCTGTCCGCGCTGGTGGCCGCAAGTCCGGCACACGCAGCGGCGCTGGACCAGTTCAAGAGTTTTGTCGCGACCACCAAGTCGGCGCGCGGCGAGTTTACGCAGCAGCAGGTGCGCCGTGCCGACTCCAAAGCCAAGCCGGCCGCGCCTTCTTCGGGCACCTTCGAGTTCGCGCGGCCCGGCAAGTTCGTGTGGACCTACCTGAAGCCCTACGAGCAGGTGCTGCAGGCCGATGGCGACAAGCTGTATGTGTACGACAAGGACCTGAACCAGGTCACGGTGCGCAAACTGGGCGATGCGCTGGGTTCTTCGCCGGCGGCGATCCTGTTCGGCAGCAATGAGCTGGAAAAGAATTTCACGCTGGCCGAAGGCGGCACGCGCGACGGGCTGGAATGGCTGAAGGCGACGCCGAAGGCCAAGGATCCGGCCTTCGAGAGCGTGCAGATCGGACTGCGCAACGGCGTGCCGGAAGCGATGGAGCTGCGCGATGCGTTTGGACAGACCAGCGTGCTGAAGTTCTCGCGCTTCGAGAAGAATCCGAAGCTGGCCGCATCGCACTTCCAGTTCGTCACGCCAAAAGGCGCCGACGTCATCACCAACTAGATTAAGCCACCGTCGTCCCCGCGAAAGCGGGGACCCTGCTGACTGTATCGAAGCCGCAGACTACGTCGCTGACCGTGCTCAGCATGGGTCCCCGCGTCCGCGGGGATGACAGTGCGGTCAGAAGGTCATCGGCAGGCGCAGCGTGAGCGCCACGTCCGGCGTATCGCGCGTCACCCCGGCGCCCACCGACAGGTTGATGGTGCGCTTTGCCGATACCCGGTATGACAGTCCGAGCAGCAGGGTCCCGAGCTGCGTGCGCACCGACCCCGGCACGGTCACGCCACGCTGGCGCATCCGTCCCACCGACTGGTGGTCGTAGCCCAGGCTGAGCGCGGTGCGGTCGTTCAGCGCCAGGCCAATCCCGAAATTGAATCCCACCACATCGCCCGGCTTGACTTCGCCCAGCGGTTCCTTTTCGCCATTCAGCACGGTGCGCTCGACGTTGCTGCGCTTGAAGTTGTGCAGGTAGCTGACACTGCCGAAGAAAATCGCCGGGTCGGCCGGCAGCAGGAAGGTGAGGTTTGGCTGCAGGGAGTAGAAGCCCGAACCGGTGGGAAGTTCCAGCGGCAGGCCGGTGCCGGTGACGTTCTCGCCGATGCAGCGGCGGCTGCAGTCGGTTATCACTTCGAATGGGTCGGTACCGGTTCGCGTCTTGGCGCGCAGGCCGGCGATGTAGTAAGGCTTGTCGGCGCCGCCGTCGTTGATCTGGTAGCGCGCGGCGAGTTCGACGTCGCCAATGTCGTGGCCGCTGGTGTCGAACACGCGCT
>DASWYE010000086.1:0-4070 GCA_036405115.1 Telluria sp.
CTTCCGGATCAGGTGGGTGTGGCAGTCGGAGTCGATGGTGGCGAGCAGGCGGTCCACGCTCGCATACAACAGCTTCTCGCTAACCCGGTCGCCCGAGGTGGCGCGCCGCAACGCCGCCAGCGCCGCGTTGAACTGCGCCCGGCTGCGCGGGGGCAGGGCGTCGGTCTCCAGTATCGAGTGGATTTCGCTGGCCATGGTCCGCGCCAGGCTGCCGTCGACAAACCGGTCGCCGTCGGCTGCGATCGCCGCGGGCGCCAGCACGGCTGCACAAATGATCACGCGACAGGTATGCGGCATGGCGTCCTCCCGGACAGGAAATTCGACCTCATGATAACAGGAAGTTTCTTCTGGGAAGCAACCGATCGGCGCCGCCGGATCATAGTAGACTGCCAGCACGGACCGAAACCGGGACGGACTATCGACAGGAGGTAGCAGTTGCGCAGCGAATTCGTGATTGTCGGGGGCGGGGCGGGCGGACTGGAACTGGCCTGCAAACTGGGCCGGAAGCTGGGAGCGTCCAGGGTGGTGCTGGTGGACAGCCGCCTGTACCACATCTGGAAGCCGTCGCTGCACGAAGTGGCGGCCGGCACCCTGGATGTGCACCAGGAGGGACTGTCGTACCAGATGCTGGCGCACGATAACGGCTTCACTTTCGTGTACGGCGCGATGACGGGGCTGGACAGCGCGGGCCGCAGCCTGACGGTGGCGCCGGTCACGACCGGTGCTGGCGAGGAGGTGCTGCCGGAGCGCCAGCTGCAGTTCGGGTCGCTGGTGCTGGCGGTCGGCAGCGTCTCGAATTACTTCGGCGTGCCGGGTGCGCAGCACAATACGATCTCGCTGAACGCGGTCGAGGACGCGGAACGGTTCCGCCTCACGCTGCTGCGGCTGCTGGCCCGCGCGGAATACCGTGACGAGGGCGGCGCCGGCGCGGGGATTGACGTGGTGATCATTGGCGGCGGCGCCACCGGCGTCGAGCTGGCGGCGGAGCTGCGCGAAGCGAGCGGCGTGTACGCGACCTACGGGGTGGGCCATGAGGCCCTGCGCGACGTGCGCATCACGCTGCTGGAGGGCGCCCCGCGCATTCTTGCGCCGCTGCCCGAGCGGGTGGCGAATGCGGCCACGCGGCTGCTCGCCAAACGCGCAATCAGGGTGGTGACCTCATGCCGCGTGACCGAAGTGGCGGCTGCCAGCGTGACTGACAAGGAAGGCAATGTGTACCCGGCCGACCTGTGCGTGTGGGCGGCCGGCATCCGCGCGCCGGAGATGCTGGCCGTGCTCGGGCTGCCGGTGGCGAAAGGCGGCCAGGTGATCGTCGACGAGCGGCTGCAGGTGTCTGGTGTGCCGGGCGTGTATGCGCTGGGCGACTGCGCCGAATGCAAGGATGCGAAGGGCGTGAGCGTGCCGCCGCGCGCGCAGGCTGCGCACCAGCAGGCGGACTACCTGCTGGCCACCTTCCTGCGCCAGGTGGCGGGCAAGCCGCCGCAGCGGCAGGGATACACCTACAAGGACTACGGTTCGCTGGTGTCGGTGGGGCAGACCACTTCGGTGGGCAGCCTGATGGGCTCATTGAAGGGGCTGAGCTGGTTCGTGGAAGGCTTCATGGCGCGCATGATGTACGCCAGCCTGCACCTGATGCACCACCGGGCCGTGCTGGGCACTGTGCGCACCGGGGTGCTGGCGGTCGCGCGCTTCCTGATCAAGCGGACCACGCCGCTGGTCAAGCTGCACTGATCTTCGAGGTTGAATGGGCCCCGCGGGCGAGCGGGGGTGACGAGCTAGCGGGGCAGGGTGACGGTGAGGATGGTGCCGCGCTCGGGGGCGTTGGCGACCGCCACGGTCCCGTCCAGGAAACGCACGCGTTCGCGCAGCATGCGCAGGCCATGGCAACTGCGCGAATCGAGGTCGATCGAGGCGTTGCCGATGCCATCGTCGCGTATCGTCAGCACCAGGTTGTCGCCGGTGTCGTCGAGGATGAGCTGCGCATGCTTTGCCATCGCATGCTGGACCACATTGCGCAAACCTTCCTCGGCCGAACGCAGCAGCGCGATGCTCTGCTGGCGCGTGCATTCCACTTCGTGCTCCGGCAGGCTGGCGCTGATCTCAAGTTCGTGCTCGGCCGAGGCGCGCTCGATCACGTCGTTCAGCGCGGCCTTGATGCCCAGGAATTCAAGCTTGTCGTTCCACAGGTTGAGCTGCATCTCGCGGTTGGCGTTGACCACCTGCGTGAGCAGCTGGCGCATCTGGCCGACACGGTCCTGCAGCGCCGGATCCTGCGGCAGCTTCTGCTGGAGCAGCGACAGGTGCAGGCTGAGCGCGGTGAGCGAGGAGCCAAGGTTGTCGTGCAGCGTGCGGGCCAGGCCGCGCCGTTCTTCGTCCCAGCAATTGGCCAGGTGGCCCAGGAGCTCGGTCAGGTCTTCGGTGCGTTCGGCCACCAGGCGAACCAGGTCGGTTTCGGTTGTCTGCGGTGCCGGGGCAGTCATGGGAGCTCTCAAAGAAAGTTTCTGCCGAATCATACATCAGCTTCATGACGGGCGGCGCAGCGCTCGCGGCCCCGCGCAGACGGTGAAGTGCCGCACAGTCGGCCACGGCCGTTATGGGCGAACCTGTCGGGGTACGGCCGTATCCGCGCCGATCTACCAAAAGGAGCCAGCATGAGCACTACCAGGACCGACGCCACCAAACTGCTTGAAAAGGACCATCGCGAAGTCGAGGACCTGTTCGAGAAATTCGAAAAGCTGACCGATCGCGCCAAGGTGTCGAAGAAGAAGATCGCCGACGAAATCTGCAACGAGCTGACCGTCCACACCCAGGTCGAGGAAGAAATCTTCTATCCGGCCGTACGCGGCGCCGGCAAGGAGATGGAGGACATGATCGACGAGGCGATCGTCGAACATGCCAGCGCCAAGGACCTGATCGCGCAGATCCAGTCGATGGAAGCGGACGAGGAACTCTACGACGCCAAGGTGAAAGTGCTGCAGGAGCAGGTCGAGCACCACGTCGAGGAAGAGGAAAAGGAGATGTTCCCGAAAGTGCGCAAGCTCGGGCTGGACCTGGATGAGCTGGGTCGCCAGATGCAGGAGCGCAAGGAGCAGCTCAAGGCCGCAATGGGCGCATAACCCAAGGAAAAATGGGGACAGCCCCCTTTTTCCTCAGGCGGAAAATGGGGTCTGTCCCCATTTTTTGCTTTGGCAGTCTATTTGGCGGAGGCGGCGGGCAGCCGGCTGATCGCGTCGATCAGCGCCTCCATCTGCACCGGCTTGACCAGGTGTACGTCGAAGCCGGCTTCCATCACACGGCGGTGATCTTCTTCCTGGCCGTATCCCGTCAACGCGATCAGGCGGATGTTGCGGGTTTGCTGTGCGGACCGCAGCCTGCGCGCGACCTCGTAGCCATCGATCCCGGGCAGTCCGATGTCGACCAGCGCTACGTCCGGCACGTCGGCCGCGGCCAGGTCCACGCCCTGCACGCCGTCGGCGGCATGCCGTACCGGATAGCCGTGCGTGGTCAGCATCATCGCCATCATCTCGCGGCCGTCATCGTTGTCCTCGATCAGCAGGACCGAAGGCTTGTTGTAGTCTTGCGCCTGGTTCTTCTCCGGCGCCGCCTTTTCCGGGGCCGCACTGCGCGGCAGCCGGATCATGAAGGTCGAGCCGGTGCCAGCACCGTCGCTGAGCGCGCTGACACTGCCGCCATGCAGTTCCACCAGCCGCCGCACCAGCGACAGGCCGATCCCGAGGCCGCCCTGGGAACGGTCGATCGAGCTGGTACCCTGCACGAACACGTCGAACACGTGCGGCAGCAGCTCCGCGCCGATGCCCACGCCGGTGTCGCGCACGGTCAGCACGGTGTCCTCGCCGTCCACGCGGGTGACCAGTTCGATGCGCCCGCCCGGCGGGGTGTACTTGAGCGCGTTGTCGATCAGGTTGGAGATGACCTGCTCCAGCCGCGTCGCGTCGCCTTCGACCCAGCAATCGGGGTTGGCGTCGAGGTTGACGGTGTAGTCCAGCATGCGGCCGGTGGCGCGGAAGGTCTCGTAGCAGCCGCGCATCAGCTGCGACATCTCCACCGGA
>DASWYE010000087.1:0-9985 GCA_036405115.1 Telluria sp.
GCGCTGTTTGCCCGCGCGGTGGAAGTGCACCCCAAGGCCAGCGCCATCATGGGACCGGGCGGCTTCATCAAGGACCCGATCTCCGCGATCTCGTTCGGGATGGCGCTGATGTTCGGCACGGCCGGCTTGCCGCACATCCTGATGCGCTTCTTCACCGTGCCCAGCGCCAAGGAAGCACGCAAGTCGGTGTTCTGGGCCACCACCTGGATCGCCTACTTCTACCTGCTGACCTTTATCATCGGCTTCGGCGCGATCGTCCTGGTCAGCACCAATCCGGCCTTCCTCGACGCGGCGGGCAAGCTGTTGGGCGGGGACAATATGGCGGCGGTGCACCTGGCCAATGCGGTCGGCGGCAGCGTGTTCCTCGGCTTTATCTCGGCAGTCGCGTTTGCCACGATCCTGGCGGTGGTGGCGGGGCTAACGCTGTCTGGCGCGTCGGCGGTGTCGCACGACCTGTATTCGGTGGTGATCAAGAAGGGGCAGGCAAGCAGTGCGGACGAGCTGCGCGTCTCGCGCGTGACCACCGTTGCGCTGGGAATCATCGCGGTCATCCTCGGGATCGTGTTCGAGAAGCAGAACATCGCCTTCATGGTGTCGCTGGCCTTTGCGGTGGCAGCTTCCGCGACCTTCCCGGTGCTGTTCATGTCGGTGTTGTGGCGTAACTGCACCACGCGCGGCGCGACCATCGGCGGCTTCATCGGCCTGCTCACTGCGGTCGGCCTGACGCTGGTATCCAAGTCGGTGTGGGTCGACGTGCTGCACAACGCCGAGCCGATCTTCCCGTACACCTCGCCCGCGCTGTTTTCCATGACCGCCGGCTTCCTGGGCATCTGGCTGTTCTCGGTGCTGGACCACAGCGAGCAGGCACGGCGCGACCGGGCCGGTTTCGCCGCGCAACAGGTGCGGTCCGAAACCGGGATCGGAGCCGCCGGCGCGTCGGGCCATTGATGCGCGTCGTGGAGGCGCGGCGGGAGCGGCAGGGCCATGGCATCCCGGATCCTGATCGTGGACGACGAACCGAATATCGTCGTGTCGCTCGAGTTTCTGCTGCGCGAGAGCGGATACGAGGTCAGGGTCGCGCCTGACGGCGAGCAGGCGCTCGCGCAAATGAAGGCGTTCCAGCCGCACCTGGTCCTGCTTGACCTCATCCTTCCCGCACTGGACGGGTTCGACGTTTGCCAGCAGATCCGTGCCGGCAGCGGACCGGACGCGGTCAAGATCGTCATACTGAGCGCACGGGCGCAGGAGGTCGAGGTGGGCAAGGGCCTGGCGCTGGGCGCGGACGCCTACCTGACCAAACCGTTTTCCACGCACGAGCTGCTCGCGCGCGTGCGCGCACTGCTTTCCGGGCGGCCATGACTCCCGCACGGTCCGCCATACTCCGCTTCGCCGCCGCGCTGGCGCTGCTGTTCACGCTGCAGCTGGCGCTGCTGGCCGTGTTCCTGCTGTTCCTGTCGCTCGACGCGCAGCCGGCGCAGCGTGCGCTGCTGGGACAACTGCTGGCACAAAATGCGGTGATGCTGGCCGTGCTGGCCCTGGTGCTGCTCCTGCTGCTGGGGATCGGACTGAAATCGGCGACGGCGATCTGGCTGGCCCCCCTCGACCGTATCGCCGAGGAGGCGGAGCTGCTGGCTTCCAACCCGCGTCATCGCATCGCGCCGCTGGGAGGGCGTGGCATGCAGGCGCTGGTCGCCAGGTTTAACCAGCTGGCCGCCGCCAACGAGGCATTGCGCGAGCAGGGCCGCGCGCAGCTCGACGCGGCCAGGCACTCGCTGGCAGACGAGAGGAACCGGCTGGCCGCGCTGATGTCCGACCTCACCCTCGGCGTTCTGTTATGCAATGCCGAGGGACGCATCCTGCTCTACAACCAGCGCGCGCGGGAGCTGCTCGGCGCCAGTCACCGGATCGGGCTGGGGCGCCCGGTGTACGGCGTGCTGGCGCGAGGCCAGGTGGAACATGCGCTCGACCAGGTCCGCCACCAGCTTTACACGAACGCTCCCGGCCACAGCGAACCGGTGGCGGGCTTTGTCGCTGTCCTGCCCGGCGGCCAGTCGATGCGTGTGCAAATGGCACCCGTCCTCGACGATGAGAGGGTGCTCGACGGCTTTGTGCTGACGCTGGAGGACTTCACACGCGAGATCGAAGCGGAAACCCGGCGCGACCATCTGCTGCAATCGCTGGGCCGCAATATGCGCTCGGCAGTGGGCAACTTGCGCAGCGCCGTCGAAACCGCCCAGGGCTTTCCCACCCTGCATCCGGAAATGCAGGCCAGGCTGGCACTCGTCATCGACCAGGAATCGCAGCGGCTGGCACGCGATATCGACTGGGTCGACCAGCTCGCCATTGACGCGCACGACGCGCGCCGGGAGCTGGAAGCGATACACGCCGGGGACCTGCTGGCGCTGCTCCAGCGCGGCCTCGACGTCGCGCCTTTGCGTGTCACGGCCGACGGCCCGGCCGATCCGGGCCTGTGGCTCAAGGTGGATAGCTATGCGTTGTCCCGGGTGCTGGCCGGGCTTGCGCAGCGGCTCGCAGCAGATGCCGGCGTGCGCGAACTGCACCTGGCGATGCAGCGCACCGGCCGGCTGGCGTGCCTGGCGCTATCGTGGCCCGGCTCCCAGCCACCGGTGCAGACGCTGCGACACTGGGAAGAAGAGCTGGCGCCGTCCGGCGCCGGGGAGCATCCCTTCACCCTGAAGCAGGTCGTGGCCCGGCACGGCGGCGAGACCGCGTGCCGGAATGGTCCCGTGGAGTCGTCGTTTGCGCTGCTGCTGCCGATCGTGGAGACCCGGATCGCGCTGGCGGCCCCGCGCAGCGGCGAAGGCATCACCCAGTTTTTCGACTTCGACCTGTTCCACCAGAAGGGGCAGACCGAGGAGCTTGACCAGCAGCCGCTATCGCAGCTCGCGTACACCGTGTTCGACACCGAGACCACCGGACTGCAGCCATCTGAAGGCGACGAGATCATCGCGATCGGCGCGCTGCGCATCGTGAACGGGCGCCTGCTGCAGCGTGAAAGCTTCGAGCGGCTGGTGCAAGCAGGCCGCGCGCCGTCGGCCGCGTCGGAAGCCATTCATGGAATCGCAGCCGACATGCTGGAAGGGCAGCCCCGCATCGGCCAGGTGCTGCGCGAATTCCAGCACTTTTCCGAGGACACGGTGCTAATCGCCCACAACGCCGCGTTCGACATGCGATTCCTGCAGATGCAGGAGCGGCTGACCGGCGTCGCCTTCACCCAGCCGGTGCTGGACACCTTGCTGCTGTCGCAGGTGATCCATCCGCACCAGCCGCAGCACACACTGGAAGCGATCGCAGGCCGTTTAGGCGTCGAGGTGGCCGGCCGCCACACGGCGCTGGGCGACGCCGCCGTCACCGGCGCGGTATTCCTCGCGATGCTGCCGCTGCTGGCGGGGAAGGGCATTGTCACGCTCGGGCAGGCGCGCGCGGCGTCCAAGCAGACGATGTACGCGCGGCTGCGGTATTGAAAGGGCAGACATGGAACAGCCGCCTGACGCCTTCGACGCCATTGCCGGCACCAGCTACGAGGCAGAACGCGAGGACGTGGTCGCGCACATCGCGTCCGCACCGGACCAGGCCGGGCTGCAGCGCGCTGCGGCCGCGATCCGGTCACTCGCGCGCGGAATGACCGGCCACTTTCACGCACGGATCATCACGGACACCATCTCCGCATTGAACGACCAGCTGACGCGCGCAGTCATCGACCAGTGCACGGCATCATGTGAGCCGCCGGTCGCGCCGTGGTGCTGGATCGCGCTGGGCAGCGAAGGGCGCCAGGAGCAGACCATCGCGAGCGACCAGGACAACGGCATTGTGTTCGATAACGCGGGCGCAGCGGATGCACACCGCGAGCTGCTGCTGCCGCTGGCCCGGCGCATCAACGAGGCGCTTGCCGCCTGCGGCTTCCCGCTCTGCAGGGGCGGGATCATGGCCAGCAATCCGCACTGGTGCCTGAGTGTGCACGAGTGGCGCGAGCGCTTCCATGGCTGGATTGCCGAGAGCGATCCGCAGGCGCTGCTGAATGCGACCATCTTCTTCGACCTGCGTCCGCTGCATGGCGATTGCGGCCTGGCCCGGCAACTGCTCGACTGGCTGGCCCGGAACGCATCGGACAATCCCCGTTTCCTGTTCCAGATGGCCGAGAATGCGCTACGACGCCAGCCGCCGATCGGCCTGTTGCGCGACTTCGCCGTCGAACGCGGCGGAGAGTTCGAAGGCACCATCGACCTCAAGCTGCAGGCGGCGACGTTGTTCGTGGACGCCGCGCGCGTGTACGGCCTGGCATGCGCGAGCCCTGGCAGCAACAGCGCCGTGCGCCTGCACCATGCCACCGCCGCGCACTACCTCGGGGTGGGTGAGGTGGAGGAGTGGGTCGACGCCTTTTACCTGGTCCAGGGACTGCGCCTGAAAAACCAGTTGGCCGGCGCGACTACTCCCAACCGGATCAATCCCTACGCCCTCGCGCACGCCGACCGGCGGGCCTTGTCCAGAGCGCTGCATCAGGCGCGTGCCCTGCAAAATCACATGGAGCGTGCCTTCCTCATCAACGCGCAGGGCATCTGACGGCAGCAAGGCAAGCTGCTCCGTCATTCCCGCGCACGCGGGAACCCCTGCTGAGCGAACCGGCGCCACCTAACCAATTCAGTATCGGTCCCCGCCTGGGCGAGGACGACCATCATTCAGCGAACAGGTCCGGCCCGAATACTTCGTAATGCACGCGCGCTTCGCGCACGCCAAGCGCCAGCAGCGCATCATGCTGCAAGCGCATGAACGGTATCGGCCCGCAAATGTAATAGTCCGCCTCCGGCAGCAGGATGTCGTCCGCGATCACGCCCAGGTCCACCAGGCCGAGATAATCAAAATCGCGTCCCTGCTGGTCCTGCGGCAGCGGCTCGTTGTAGAACACGTGGACACGAAATCCGGGATTGTCCTGTTCGAGCAGGCGCAGGTGGTCCTTCATCGCATGTACCGCGCTGTTGCGGGCGCCGTGCACGAACACGATTTCGCGGCCGGGCGATTGCAGCACGCGGTTGAGCATGCTGATCATGGGCGTCAGCCCGACCCCGCCGCTGATCAGCACCACCGGCGTGGCGGCATCCACGTCGATGTAGAAATTCCCGTACGGGGCAGCCAGCCGGATCTTGTCGCCCGGCTGTACCTCGTCGTGCATGAGCGTGGACACGTAACCTGCCTGGTCGGGGTCGGCGCCACCTTCGCGCTTGATCGAGATGCGGTAGCTGTGTCCGTTGGGCGCATCCGACAAGCTGTACTGGCGGATCTGCTGCAGGCCGAGCCGCGGCACGTAGACGGCCAGGCTGATGTACTGGCCGGGCTCGAACCCCACCACCGGCTGGCCATCGGTTGGCTCCAGCACGAAGGAGGTGATGACATCGCTCTCCGGCTGCTTGCTCACCACGACGAATTCGCGCCAGTCGGTCCAGCCGCCTTCTTTGCATTCCGTCTCCTCGCGCAGCTCGGTTTCGCGCCCGATCAGCATGTCGGCCAGGTTGGTGTAGGCCTGCGCCCAGGCCGAGATGATGTCGTCCGTGGCTGCATCGCCCAGCACCGCCTTGATCGAGCCGAGCAGGTGTTCGCCGACGATCGGGTACTGTTCCGGCCGCACGCCCAGGCTGGCGTGCTTGTTGGCGATATTCTCGAGCACGGCGCGCAGGCTGGACGGGTCCTCGATATTCGCCGCGTAGGCGTAGACGGCACGCGCAAGGGCCTCCTGCTGCTGGCCGCGCTCCTGGTGGCGCATGTTGAAAATGTTTTTCAGTTCGGGATGCGCGCCCAGCATGCTGCGGTAGAAATGCTTGATGATGTCGTAGCCGTGCTGTGCAAGGACTGGCGCCGTGGCTTTGACCGTGTCTTTGGTCTTTTGGGTGAGCATGTCGGCCTCCGCATAAAACACCTTTGATCGCGCGCGGGCCTGCGAGTTCACGCCCCTACGAGATGGCTGTGCAGCAGCTGCCGGTCAGTGCCGGGGTCGATGAGGTAGCTGATCTTGCCCGCAACGATGGTCGCCACCGGCAGGCCATCGCGGAACAGGACGCGGTTTCCCGCCAGGGCAGGGACCTTGTCGCCGGCCAGCAGCGTGCCGCACAGGTTGAGCGGATCGACGCCGGAGATGCACACCAGGCTGCCGTCAGGCGCGCGCCGCCGCACCTCGCGCAGCAGCGGGATCGCTTCGGGCAGCGCGAACTGCTCGCCCGAGAAGCCGGCCACGAAGCGGCCGCCGCGGATGTCGCCGCGCGCCTCCAGTCGGTGGTACACCGGGAGCAGCTCGCGCCACGACGGCAGCCATGCCGCCTCGCGTTCCAGCAGGCGCCAGAACATCACGCCATAGCGGCGCAGCAGGGTCATGGCGACGTGCTCCAGCGTTTCCGCGTCGAGGCGCGGCCGGCGCGCGGGCTTGCCGGCGCTCGCTGGTTGCGGTTCCGGCCGGCGCACCAGCGCCCAGCGGCCGGCTTCTTCCATCGTCGGGCCGGCGCCACGGCGGCGGCGCTTGTCGTTGCTGGCGCGCTTTGCCGCCGGTAGCAGCATCGCGCGCATGCCGGCAAAGCTGTCGGCGTTCGCCAGGCCCGTCGACACCAGCTCGCCGAGCGCATTCTCCAGCTCCACCGGAAGCAGGCGCGCTTCGTGCTGCAGCTCGTCGAAGAACATCGCGCCGTGGCGCCGCAATGCGTCGAGCACCAGCGCGGCGCGTGATGAGACTTCGGGCTGCGCCGTTTCGCCGGGCAGCGCATGCCAGCGCGCCGCCTCGCGCCGCGGCAGCAGCACGATCGGTGTGCTGCGCACCGGGCCACCGGCGGCCGACAGCGGGGCGCCGATGCGGGTCCAGACCAGTTTGCCGGAGCGGCACATCTCGTCCAGCCACAGGGTCGAGTAGTCGCGCATGCGCAGTGAGAGCAGGTCGCTTTCCCACGCGCCGGCGGCCGCTTCGTAGCCTTCGAGCTGCGCCAGCACCTGTGGCAGCGCGTCGATTCCCTGCAACTGCGTATCTGGCGACAGATGCTGCCAGTCGAACAGGAAGCGCATGAAATCCTGCTGCTCGACCGGTTCGATTTCGCGGCGCAGCTGCCGGATCGTGTAGCGGTGGATGCGTGCCAGCAGGTGGCGTTCGCACCATTCCTCCTGCGTGGTGCCGGGCGTGAAGCGTCCGCGCATGACGTAGCCTTCGCTTTCGAGCCGGGTCAGCGCAATGGTGGCGCTGTTTTCGGGTACGGCCAGAGCGGCGGCGATGGCGGACAGGGGCTGCGGGCCGAAACCGGTCAGGCGCGCGCGCACGATCTCGACCAGCGCGTCATCGCGCGTCCAGGCTTGGTCGCCATTGCCGCGATGGCTGTCGGGGATGGCGAGGGCGGGCGTCGCCAGCGCCTGCGGATATGCCGCCTGCATGCAGTCGAGCCGCTCCAGCGGCACCCAGAAATCCGCGCCTTGCCCGTCGCGCAGTCGCGTGACGCGGCCGCTTTCGGCCAGCGCCTCCAGCCACCTCGGCCAGCCGTCCTGCCTGAGCGCTTCGTCGCGTGTGACAAATGCCAGCGCCACCAGTGCCTCCTGCACCTCGTCGCTGTTGCGCGCTTGCGGCCGCGCTTCCCCGGCCACGCTGGCGATGGCATTGATGTCCAGGGCGCCCAGGTCGTCCGCGGACTCGGGATCGGACCAGCGCCGGCTGCGCACCGCCTGGGTGCGACGTTCCTCCAGCGGGGCATCGTCCAGGAAGGCGTACGGGTTGGCGTTGAGGATCTCCGCGGCCAGCGGCGAAGGCGCCGGCAGGTCGCGCGACAGCAGCCGTACTTCGCCCGCCTCCATGCGGCGTAACAGGGCCAGCCACCCCTCGCTGTCCATCGCATCGTGCAGGCAGTCGTCCAGCGTCTGGTCCACCAGCGGGTGGCTGGGCAGTTCGCGTTCGCCGACGATGTTTTCGAGGCAGGCCGCCTGGTCGGGGAAGACCGAGGCGAGCAGGTCGTCGCTCTTCATGCGCTGGAGCTGCGGCGCCACCTTGCGTCCGCCGGCAAAGCGCGGCAGGGCCAGCGCGGTGGTCGCATTCCAGCGCCACCGTACGTTGAACATCGGCGCATCGAGCAGCGCCTGGACCAGGATCTGCTCGGCGGTGCCGGACTTCAGGTAGCGCCACACCTCGTCGAGCGGGAAACTGTGCGCGGTGGACAGCGACAGGATGATCGCGTCTTCCGTGGCGGCGGCCTGCAGCTCGAAATTGAAGGTGCGGCAAAAGCGCTTGCGCAGCGCCAGTCCCCATGCGCGGTTGATGCGGTTGCCGAAAGGCGCGTGCAGCACCAGCTGCATCCCGCCCGATTCGTCGAAGAAGCGCTCCATGACGAGCGTATCCTGGGTCGGCAGCGCCCCCAGCGCCGCGCGCGACCGCGCCAGGTACTCCACGATCTGGCGTGCCGCCTCTTCATCCAGCCCGAGATGCTCGTCCAGCCACGCCACCGCACAATCCAGCCCCGCCCGCGCATCGGGGCCGTCCCTGAACGTCGGGGAACTGTCCCTGAAAGGGACCGTCCCCGGCTCTTCTGCCCGATCCCCCTCCACCGCGTTCCCACCCGCCGCCGCCTGCTCGACAGCAACCCGACGCAAGGATTTCTCTTTCACCAACTTCCCATTTTCCGAACGAGCCTCTCCGCCCTTTCCTAAAAAGGGGTCTGACCCCATGGGGGACTTCAGCAGTGAAGCGGGGGAGGGCGATGAGCTATTTTCCGAACGTGACTGTGGGACGGCTCCTAAAAAGGTGACTGACCCCGAGGTGGGGTTTTCTGAGGAGAGGTGGCGTTCGATTTCGCGGCGCAGGCGGGCGACGCCGGCGGACAGTTCGGCGCTGCGGCCCGGCGCTTCGCCCAGCCAGAAGGGGATGCTGGGGGCGGCGCCGTGCGCGTCCTCGACCCGGACTTTGCCGGCGTCGACCTTCAGGATGCGGTAGGAGGTGTTGCCGAGCTGGAAGACATCGCCGGCCATGCTTTCGACGGCGAAGTCTTCGTTGACGGTGCCGACCGAGTGGCCCTGCGGTTCGAGCAGGACGGTGTAGTCGGCGTTGTCTGGGATGGTGCCGCCGGAGGTGACCGCGGCCAGCTTGCCGCCGCGCCGGCCGCGCACGGTGCGCGTGGCGGCGTCGCGGTGCAGATAGGAGCCGCGCACGCCGTTGCGGGTGGTGTAGCCCTCGGCCAGCATGCGCAGCACGGCGTCGTAGCGCGCGCGTTCAAGGTCGGCGTAGGGCTGGGCGCGGCGCACCAGTTCGAACAGCTCGTCCTCGCTCCATTCGCGCGAGGAGACTTCGGCCACGATCTGCTGCGCCAGTACGTCGAGCGGGGCGCGCGGGATGCGCAGGGCGTCCAGCTCGCCCCGCCGCACGCAGTCGAGCAGGGCGGCGCATTCGATCAGGTCGTCGCGCGAGGTAGGGAACAGGCGGCCCTTGGGAATGCCGCCGACGTGGTGGCCGGAGCGCCCGACCCGCTGCAGCAGCGCGGCGATGCTGCGCGGGGATCCGACCTGGCACACCAGGTCGACGTCACCGATGTCGATGCCCAGTTCCAGCGAGGCGGTGGCGATCAGCACGCGCAGTTCGCCGCGCTTGAGGCGCTGTTCGGCGGCGAGGCGGTGCTCCTTGGCGAGGCTGCCGTGGTGCGCGGCGACGTGGTCGGGGCCGAGCCGCTCGCCGAGGTGGCGCGCGATGCGCTCGGCCATGCGGCGCGTGTTGACGAACACCAGCGTGGTCTTGTGCAGCCAGACGAGCTCGGCCACGCGCGCATACACCTGCGTCCACTGGTCGCCCGACATCACGGCCTCGAGCGGCGTGGGCGGCAGCTCGAGCGCGAGGTCGCGCTGCCTGGCATAGCCGATGTCGACGATCTCGCAATCGGCCGTGCCGTCGGCGCGCAGCGCGCCCGCGCCGACCAGGAAGCGCGCCACCTCGTCGATGGGCTTCTGCGTGGCCGACAGGCCGATACGC
>DASWYE010000088.1:0-14942 GCA_036405115.1 Telluria sp.
TCCCTTCGTTCAGTCCCTTGAAGTACATCATGGTGCCGCCCACCAGCAGCGGCAGCTTGCCGCGCGCGGCGATGTCGGCCACCAGCCGCAGCGTGTCGTCGCGGAACTGCGCCACCGAATAGGACTCGGTCGGCTCGATGATGTCGATCAGGTGGTGCGGTACGGCGGCCAGTTCCTCGGCGCTTGGCTTGGCCGTGCCGATGTCCATTTCGCGGTAGACGAGCGCGGAATCGACCGAGATGATCTCGGACGGGATCTCGCGCGCGATCGCCAGCGCGGCAGCGGTCTTGCCGGACGCGGTCGGACCCATGATGGCGATGGCGCGTGGCTTCATGCCGCTGCCTCCTGCGTGCGTACCGCCAGCAGTCGCACCGATACGAAGATGAGGGCGCCGAGTGCGCAGGCGGTCAGCGCGAGCGGCAGCACGGTGCCGTCGAAGGTGGCGCCCACGACGCTGCCGACCAGGAAGGCGACGCCCATCGCCAGCGCACCCATTAGGCCTGCGGCAGTGCCGGCGTTGTGCGGGAACGGGGTGACCGAGCCGGATTGCGCGACCGGGAAGTTGATGCCATGCGCGCCCATGGTCAGGAACATCGCGCCGACCACAATGGCCCAGTGCGCAAGCCCAAGCGAGACGGCGGCCAGGAACAGGGCGCCGGCCGCCAGCGAGGCGGCGCTGCCGATGCGCAGCGTGGTGGCGACGCCCAGGCGCCCCAGCATGCGGCGGCACACGATGGTGCCGAGCAGGTAGCCCGACACGCCGGTCGCGAAGCAGTAGCCGAACATGGAGGTCGGCACGTCCAGCACGCGGATTAGCACCAGCGACGAGCCGGAGATGAACGCGAAGATCGAGCCATATGACAGCGCGCCCGGCAGCGCATAAGCCCAGAATTCGCGCGAGCCGAGCACCAGGCGGTAGCTGGCCAGCAGGCCTTTCGGGTCGGTGGCGTGCGGGTTCTTGTGGCGGTTGGTCTCGGGAAGACGCAGCAGCACCATCGCCAGCAGCACCGCGGACATGGCCGACATGGCGACGAAGGCGGCGCGCCAGCCGAACGTCACCTGCAGGTAGGAGCCGGCGATGGGGCCGAGCAGCGGCGCGAACGAGAGGTAGGTGCTGGCCTTGGCGATCACGTGCGGGGCGGCGTCAGCCGGCCAGGCGTCGCGCACGATCGCGCGGGCGACGATGATGGCGGCGCAGCAGCCCAGCGATTGCAGGAAGCGCGCAGCGATCAGCAGGTCGATGCTCGGCGACGCAGCGCACAGCAGGCTGGCGATGACGTACAGCGCCAGGCCCGCCAGCAGCACCGGGCGCCGTCCGTAGCGGTCCGACAGCGGGCCGATGACCAGCTGGGCGCCGCCGAAGCCGATCACGAACATCGACAGCGTCAGCTGCACGGTCGAGGCGGGAACTGCAAACACGGTGGCCAGGCCGGGCAGGGAGGCCAGGTACAGGTCGGTCGACAGCGGCTGCAGCATCAGGAACGCGATGATCAGCGGGAGCAGCGGCGCCTGCGCGTACTGCGGCAGTGGCTTGGTGAATGGCATGGCTTATTGGCCGCGCAGGAACAGCTTGTCGAGCGCGGAGATGTCGAGTTGTACCCAGGTCGGGCGGCCGTGGTTGCACTGGTCGGCGCGCTCGGTGCTCTCCATCTGGCGCAGCAGCGCATTCATCTCGGCCACCGAGAGGATGCGGTTGGCGCGCACGGCGGTGTGGCAGGCGAGGGTGCCGAGCAGTTCGTTGCGGCGCTCGATCAGCACGCGGGAGCCGCCGAATTCGCGCACGTCGCGCAGGACGTCGCGTGCCAGCGTCTGGGCGTCGGCGGACTTGAGCAGGGTCGGGATCGAGCGCACTGCCAGCGTAGTGGGCGACAGCGCGGCGATGTCGAAGCCGAGTTGTTCGAGCGTGTCGCGGTGCTCGGTCGCGGTGCCCACTTCCACGGCGTCGGCGAAGAAGGTGACCGGGATCAGGAGCGGCTGCACCTGCATCTGCTGGCCGCCGACGCTGGCGTCGAGCGCGTTCTTCAGCTGTTCGTACAGGATACGTTCGTGCGCGGCGTGCATGTCCACCAGCACCAGGCCGCGGGCGTTCTGCGCGAGGATGTAGATGCCGTGCAGTTGGGCGAGGGCGAAACCGAGGGGGAATTCTTCGTCGGGGCCGCCGCTGGGGGGCATGATGAAGGGGGCGGGCCTTGGTGACGCATTTCCTTCGCTGCGGAGATCAGGGGACGGTCCCATGGGGACAGTCCCCTTGGCGCTATCCGCGAAGAGGGCGCCGTAGGTCTCGGTGTTCTGGGCGACGCCGGGGGTGTCCCAGCGGCTGCCGGCGGGGTAGGGCGAGGGCGAGAAGGTGCTCGAAAGCTGCGCGCCGAACGATGACTGCTGCGGGCGCCACATGCTCTCGCCTTGCGCTGCCATTGCGCCAGCCGGCTGGGGCGCGGGCGCGTGGCCGAAAGAGGTGGCGGAGGTCTGCGCGAGCGCGCGCTGCACGGCGTGGAACACGAACTGGTGTACGGCGCGGCTGTCGCGGAAGCGCACTTCGATCTTGGACGGGTGGACGTTGACGTCCACCAGCGCCGGGTCGAGTTCGAGCGCCAGCACGTAGCAGGGGAAACGGTCGCCGTGCAGCACGTCCTGGTAGGCGGCCTTCACGGCGTGCACCAGCAGCTTGTCGCGCACGAAGCGGCCGTTCACGTAGAAGAACTGGCCGTCGGCGCGTCCCTTGGAGGCGGTCGGCAGGCCGACAAAGCCGTGCAGGCGCAGCGGGCCGGCGGCTTCATCGACCGGCAGGCGCGCTTCCGCGAAGTCGTTGCCGACGATGTGGGCGCAGCGCTTCGCCAGGTCGCTCACGTTCCAGTGATCGATGGTCTTGCCATTGTGCGACAGCGTGAAGGACACGTCCGGGCGCGCCAGCGCGATGCGGCGCACGACTTCGGCGCAGTGGCCGTATTCTGTCTGCTCGGACTTGAGGAATTTGCGGCGCGCGGGGGTGTTGTAGTACAGGTCCTGCACGTCGATGGTGGTGCCGAGCGCGCCGGAGGACGGGGTCACGGTGCCCAGGTGCGAGCCGACCAGTTGCCACGCGTGCGGGGCGTCGGCGGTGCGGGTGGTGACGGAGACGGCGGCCACTGCCGCGATCGAGGCCAGCGCCTCGCCGCGGAAGCCCAGCGTGGACACATTTTCAAGGTCGTGCAGGGACGCGATCTTGGAGGTGGCGTGGCGTGCCAGTGCGAGCGGCAGCTGGTCGGGCGGGATGCCGCGGCCGTTGTCGGTGATGGCGATGCGTTTTACGCCGCCTTCCTCCAGGCGCACGCTGATCTGGGTCGAGCCGGCGTCCAGCGCGTTCTCCAGCAGCTCCTTGACCACGGCCGACGGACGCTCCACCACTTCGCCTGCGGCGATCTGGGAGATGAGCTGGTCGGGGAGGGCCTGGATGGGGCGGGGAGCGGTGGGGACGGGCGCGTTCATCCGCAGGATTATAGCTGGCGGCCTTCGGGGCCAAAACAATAATCGGGTGGGGGCGTGGTGGAAAGCAGGAAACCATAATCCACGATAAGTCGCCCCCTCGTCATCCCCGCGCACGCGGGGACCCCTGCTGACTATCCGAGGATCACAGCGCCTGCGGTTTCGGTTACCTCGTCATGGCCCCCGCGAAGGGGGCCGCCATCGGCCGGGGGTGACGTAGTTATTGCTATTTGGCGCGGACCGGGATGGGGGCGTTGCACAGCTCGACGTGGTTCGGCGCCATCACCGTCCACGGGCCGCCGCGGTTGCGCGCCGCTTCGACCACGCGGGCGTAGGTCGGCGACTCGGTGCGCATCACTTCGTACTGGCTGCGCTCCGCCTCCGGCACGTCGGCCGCGATCCGCACCGATTTGATCTGGGTGCGCTGCTCCGGCTTCTCGTAGAAGCCGAGGGCGCCGGTCCCGCGCGGCATGACGCTGAGCAGTGGCATGCCTGCGACGACGCGGCCGACGACCGTGATGTTCTGGTCCAGGTGGCGCGGCGCATGCCCCGACACCACGTACAGCTGGGTGCCGTTGCCGCTGTCAGCCTCGTTACCGCGCGCCACGCCCACCATTCCGTAGCAATGGGTCAGCCAGGTGCGGCCCGTTTTCGGGTCGCGCGCGGACGGGAAGCCGTTCGAGTGGCCGACCTGCGCCGCGTAGCCATCCTTGTCTTTCATGCGCACGAAGCGCTTGTCGCTGGCGATCGGCGCGGTGAACTCGGCGGGCACCTTCTCTTTGGCCTTGAACGGTTTCGGATGCTCTTCGTCCGGCTCGCCCCACTGCACCACGTAGTTGTCCTGCGAGCGGATGATGTACAGGCCGTCGTAGTACTTCTCGCGCGCCAGCGCGCGGATGTTGGCGGCGGTCTGCGGCGCGAAGTCCGGCGCCATCTCGATCACCACGCGGCCCGTCGGCAGGTCCATGTACAGCGTGTTCTCCAGGTCGAGCGCGCGCCAGTCGGCCGGCTTCGATTCCTTGACGATGTCGGAAACGGTAGGTTTGGGAGGCAGCCCGGCTGCGGAAGTGATCTGGGTGACCAGGGCCAGCGCGGCAAGCGCGCCGGTCTTTGCTTTTAGCTGCATCAGGTGTCTCCGTCTAGTTGTCGTATTGGAATTCTATCCGAATCGATCCGGCATGGCGGAAGCGGCATTTCCGGACACCATGGAGGTGGTATGATGCCCACCTGTTATTAGGAAAATTATGGACTTCGTGCAATTCCTGGACATGCTCATGCATGTCGACAAAACTCTTGGATTCTTGCTGGCCGAATACGGTGTGTACGTATATGCGGTGCTGTTCTTCATCATCTTTGCCGAAACCGGCCTGGTGGTGTTCTTCTTTTTCCCGGGCGACACGCTGTTGTTCATCGCCGGCGCCTTCTGCGCCACGGGCCAGATGAACTATGTGTTGCTGATGATCCTGCTGCTGGTCGCAGCCGTGCTGGGCAATACACTGAATTACATGATCGGGGCCAAGATTGGCCAGAGGGTGTTTACGCACGACTATCGCTGGATCAACCGCGATGCGCTGCAGAAAACCCATGACTTCTTTGAAAAGCACGGTGGCAAGACCATCATCCTGGCGCGCTTCGTGCCGGTAGTGCGTACCTTTGCGCCGTTCGTGGCCGGTGTGTCGGGCATGACGTTCACGCGCTTCCAGTTCTACAACGTGGTGGGCGCGGCGTCGTGGGTGATCAGCCTGGTTACGGCGGGTTACTTCTTTGGCAATATCCCCATCATCCGCGACAACCTGACGGCGATCGTGCTGCTGGGCGTGGCTGCGGCGACGGTTCCCGTGGTGCTGGGCGGCCTGTACAAGTTCGGCCGCCGCGTCCTCAGCCGCTAACCCCACGCAGGCGGGGACCAATGGTCACCTCGCCTTGTGGTTAAGGTTGCGACTTCGGAGCCTCAGCAGGGGTCCCCGCGTCCGCGGGGATGACGCGGTGCCTCAAGTTTTGCGGTCCGGGTGCCGATATACAGGCAGTACCTATCTTTCCCGGACATTTCATGCGCACCCTGATCGCCCTGCTTGCCTGCGGATTCGTCATCGCTGACGCAAGCGCCAACGATCCAGCCGCCACCGCCCCTGCGCCCGCCGCAGCGAAGGCGGCGCCTGCTGTGGCGCCCATCAAGCTCCCCGCACGCCCGGCGCCTGCCGTGTCGGAAGAGGAGGAACAGGCCGACCTGAGCGCCAAGATCGCGCAGCGCATCGCGACGATGCGCGCGGAGCAGGCCGCGCGCGCCGCCGCCAATGCGCGCGCGCGCCGCATCGCCGACGCACGCAAGAAGGAAGCGGCCAAACTCGCAGCCAAGCCGCCGCCACCGCCGCGCGGCACGCACTGGAGCTACGAAGGCGAATTCGGCCCGGCCAACTGGTCCAAGATCAATGTGGACTGGGCTGCCTGCGGCGCGGGCAAGCGCCAGTCGCCGATCGACATCCGCGACGGCTTCAAAGTGGAGCTGGAAGCGGTGACGGTGGACTACAAGCCGTCCTCGTTTACGGTGACCGACAACGGGCACACGATCGAAACCGGTATCGCGGGCGGCAATTTCATCAGTGTCGGCAACCGTACTTACGAGCTGCAGCAGTTCCACTTCCACCGTCCGTCCGAGGAACGTATCGACGGCAAGAGCTTCGAGATGGTGGTGCACCTGGTGCACAAGGACCCGGAAGGCAGGCTGGCGGTGGTGGCGGTGCTGCTGGAGCGTGGCGCGGCGCTGGCGCCGATGCAGACGGTACTGAACAACCTGCCGCTCGAGAAGCATGACGTGATCAGGCCATCGGTGGTCCTGGATCCGGCCGAGCTGCTGCCGCAGAAGCACGAGTACTACACCTACATGGGGTCGATGACCACGCCGCCGTGCACCGAGGGTGTACAGTGGATCGTGATGAAGCAGCCGAAGCAGGCGTCGCCGGCGCAGATGGCGCTGTTTGCGCGGATGTATCCGCTGAATGCGCGACCGCTGCAGGCTGGCGGCGGCCGCATCATCAAGGAATCCCTCTAACCCATCTCTCCAGTCACGTCATCCCCGCGAACGCGGGGACCCATGCAGAGCCGCTCGGAGAGGCGGAGTTTGCCGCTGGGGACAGTCAGCATGGGTCCCCGCGTCCGCGGGGATGACGCGCTGTGGCGGGGCGTGCAGAGGAGAGACCAGGGCACAGTCCCAAGGGGACAGTCAGCATGGGTCCCCGCGTCCGCGGGGATGACGCGCCAAGGCGGCGCCATCTCCCGGATTGATCAGGCGGTGGCTTTGTGGCGGGCGGACCAGCTTTCGCCGGGCAAGAGGGGCATCAGGTCCACTGTCGCAGGCTCGATGCACACGAAGCGCTGCCATTCGTCGTCGCCCAGGTCGGCCAGCTTCGCAGCGTCGGCCGGCCCCGGATTCCACAGCACCGCGTCGCGGAAGCCCGTCTGCTCCAGTCGCATTCCATCGAGGCTGATCGGCGCACCGATGTGGCGGTAGATGCGGTCGATCTTGTCGCGCACGACCAGCGGCGTCGCTTCCAGCCCCATCACCTTTGCGGTCGCGCCTTCTTCCACTGAATAATAGCTGTGCAGCGCCGCGGCGAAATCGAAGCGCGCGCTGCCAGTGTTGCGCACGTCCAGCGACATCTGCAGCGCTTTCGCACCTACCGTCACGCGCAGCGTCAGCGCGAAGGCGTGCGGCCAGGCTGCGGCAATCCCGGGATCGAGGTCGTCCTGCGCCAGTTCGAACTCGCAGTACGCGTCGCTGCCCACGGTGCCGGAAGCGCCTTCGCGCCACTGCGACACGCGCGCGAAGCCATGCCGCATGCCTTCGCCGCGCTCCGCGAACTGGGGAAAGATCACCGGCACGCCGCCGCGGATCGCGCGGCTGCCGTCCAGGCTCGATTTGCTGCTGACGAAGATGCGTTCCTTGCCGTCCGCCGCCTTCCATGACACCAGGTGCGCGCCGAACAGGGTGACGACGGCTTGGGCGCCGTCAGGGCTGTCGATCTGGATTGCAGGGAGTTTTCCGTAAGTCGTTTTAATTATGGTCATGTGTTAAGTCATGCGGCTCTTGGCCATCGGCGGATTCTTCGCGAAGTAGCGCTTGATGCCCTTCGTGATGGCGGCCGCGATCTGGTCCTGGTAGCCATTGTCGTTCAGTTTTGCTTCTTCTTCCGGGTTCGAGATGAATGCCGTCTCGACCAGGATCGACGGGATGTCCGGCGCCTTGAGCACCGCAAATCCCGCCTGTTCCACGGACGCCTTGTGCAGGCGGTTGATGCCGCCGATTTCCCTGAGTACCGCCTTGCCCAGCCTGAGGCTGTCCGTGATCTGGGCGGTGGTCGAAAGGTCGAGCAGCACGCTGGCCAGCTGGCGGTCGCGCGTCTTGATATTGACGCCGCCGATCGAGTCGGCCAGGTTTTCCTTGTTCGCCAGCCAGCGCGCCGCGGTGGACGAGGCGCCTTTTTCGGACAGCACGAACACCGACGAGCCGCGTGCGCTCGGGCGGATGAAGGCGTCCGCGTGGATCGAGACGAACAGGTCGGCCTGCACCCGCCGCGCCTTCTGCACGCGCATGCCGAGCGGGACGAAATAGTCGCCGTCGCGGGTGAGCATCACGCGCACGTTCGGCAGCCTTTCCAGCTGCGCCTTGAGGCGCTTGGCGATCGACAGCACGACGTCTTTTTCGTACGAGCCGCGCGCGCCGACGGCGCCGGGATCCTCGCCGCCATGGCCTGGATCGAGCGCCACGGTGATCATGCGGGTGACGATCTGCGGCGGTGTCTTGGCCTGCAGCTTGACCTCGGTGCGCACTTCGGATTTCGATTCGGGCGTCAGCGGCGTGGCTTTCGCCAGCTCCGGCACGCCCGCGGGCGTGGGCTGGATGCCGGCCGCGAACTGCGCGATCGGATCGTCGGCCGGCGCCGGCACCTGCGACACCGCAGGCGGCGTGTCCGGACTCCAGTCGCCGCTCTGGATCATGGCCGCGATCGGGTCCACCTCGCGCACAGGATACAGGTCGAAGATCAGGCGGTGCTGGTAGGTGCCGACCGGCTCCAGCGTAAACACCTGCGGCGTGACCGCTTCCTTCAGGTCGAATACCAGGCGAACCACGTTCGGCTTGTTCTGGCCCACGCGCACCTGCTGGATGTAGGGGTCGTTGGACTGGATCTTGGCCACCAGCCCCTTCAGCGTCGGATTCAGTTCCAGGCCTTCGATGTCCACCACCAGGCGGTCCGGATCCTTGACCAGGAAGTGCGTGGTCTTGAGATCGCTGTCGTTCTCCAGCGTGACGCGGGTGTAGTCGGCAGCGGGCCAGACGCGCACGGCGAGGATCTGTGCGGCCATCGCGGAGGAGGGCGCAAAAACGGAAAGCAGTAGCGTGCCGCCAGCCTTGAGGATCGTGCGGCGTGTCAGCGGGCGAGCTACCCCAGGTTGGGTGCGAAGTGCAGGCGGTCGAGGCATAACTGGCCGAGGTCGGAAAACCCTTGCAATTCTACATCACGACCGTCGCCGTTTACGTTCAGAAAAATCGCTAAATCGGGTTTTGGCAACACGCCTTCGGCCTTTTCGGGCCACTCGACGATGCAGATATTGTCAGCATTGAATTCCTCGCGGAAGCCGGCATCGAGGAATTCTTCCGGACTCGACATGCGGTACAGGTCGAAATGGATCACGCCCACTTCCCTCCCGTCGAGCTGGATGCGGTAGGGCTCGGCCAGCGTGTAGGTCGGGCTGCGCACGTGGCCCTGGTGGCCGGCCGCGTGCAGCAGCGAACGGGTGAGCGCCGTCTTGCCCGCGCCAAGGTCGCCGTGCAGGTAGATCGCCATGCCGGGCGCCATCGCGTGGGCCAGCTGCAGGCCCAGCGCGGCGGTGGCGGCTTCGTCTTTGAGGTAGGCCTTGTAGTGCTGCATCGCATAAAATGGTGGATTGTCCCGACCCGTATTCTACCGCCCATGCCGCTTTCCACTCCTGACCTTGCCGACCTCGCGCGCGCGATCCGGGAATGGGGCGCGCAGCTGGGTTTTGCCGACGTGCGCATCACCGACCCGGACCTGTCCGGGCACGAGGCCGGCCTGCAGGCCTGGCTGGACGCGGGCAGCCATGGCGAGATGGACTACATGGCCACGCACGGCATGAAGCGCGCGCGGCCGGCCGAACTGGTACCGGGCACGCTGCGGGTGATCAGCGCGCGCATGGACTACCTGCCGCAGGGCACCGGCGCCGACTGGCGCGAGCGCGAGGCGACCCGCCTGCGCGACCCGCACGCGGCGGTGGTGTCGGTGTATGCGCGTGGACGCGACTATCACAAGGTGCTGCGCGCGCGCCTGCAGCAGCTGGCCGACCGCATCCGCGAGCACGCCGGCGAATTCGGCTACCGCGTGTTTACCGATTCGGCACCCGTGATGGAGCTGCCACTGGCGGAGAAATCGGGCATGGGCTGGCGCGGCAAGCACACGCTGCTGCTCAACCGCGAGGCCGGTTCCACCTTCTTCATCGGCGAGATCCTGGTCGATATTCCGCTGCCGGTGGACGAGCCGACCACCGGCCATTGCGGGCAATGCACTGCCTGCATCGACGTGTGCCCGACGCAAGCCATCCTCGGTCCCGGCAAGCTCGATGCGCGGCGCTGCATTTCCTACCTGACCATCGAACTGAAGAGCGCGATTCCCGAGGACATGCGGCCGTTGCTGGGCAACCGCATCTACGGCTGCGACGACTGCCAGACCGTATGCCCCTGGAACAAGTTCGCGCAACGCGCAACGATTCCCGATTTTGACGAGCGCAACGGGCTTGGCGCGGCGGCGCTGCTGGAGCTGTTCGCGTGGAGCGAAGAGGAGTTCAACCGGCGCATGGAAGGCAGTCCGATCCGGCGCATCGGACACGAGCGCTGGCTGCGCAATATCGCGGTGGCGCTGGGCAATGCGGCAGCCTCGGCGCGGGGTGACGCGGCGATCGTCGCGGCCTTGCGCGAGCGACTGCAGCACCCGTCGGAACTGGTGCGCGAGCATGTGGAATGGGCGCTGGCGCGGCATATTGACACTGCCAGTGTCGAGGCCGGCTCATACGACCGCACGATTTAATTTTCAACTGAAATATTTTCCGATCGTGCTAAAAAAACCACATTGTTGATTTTTGAGTAGGCTATGATGGCACCGCTTTGACGGCCTTTGCGTCGTCGGTCGAATGAATTCGATCTTGTGGGGAGAAACAAGAAAACCACGGTAGTCCATACCGGAGATAAGTGAGGAGACCCACGTCCGAACAACAATAAACTGCTTAAGCAGTGTTGGACGTGCAAACTTAAAACGCGCCTTATGGCGCGTTTTTTTTTGTGCTTGGATCGTGTGCATCACCCCCGTCATCCCCGCGCACGCGGGGACCCCTGCTGAGGTAACGAAGTCGCCATCACCAACTCTCCGGTCAACTCAGCATGGGTCCCCGCGTACGCGGGGACGACGCTGTGCGAGGTGGTTGACTTCAATTCTCCGATCAACTCAGCATGGGTCCCCGCGTACGCGGGGATGACGCTGTGCGAGGTGGTCGACTTCAACTCTCCGATCAGCTCAGCATGGGTCCCCGCGTTCGCGGGGATGACGGGGTGGTGGTGTTGTATGATTGAGCGATGAACACTCATCAGCAAGGCAGCGAGATCTTCTCCGCCATCGTCGCCGCGCCCTTCGGCGCGATGGGCATCCGCACCAGCGGCGGCGTGCTGTGCGAACTGGTCTACCTCCCACCGCACTTCGAAGAGAAAGACGCGCAGGACGCGGTCGCGCAAGCCACCGCCGACCAGGTCGCGCGCTACTTCGCCGACCCGGGCTTCCGCTTCGACCTGCCGCTGGCCCGCCTGGGCAGCGAGTTCCAGCGCAAGGTGTGGGATGCGATCAGCGCCATCCCGCTGGGCAGCGTTCGCACCTACGGCCAGGTGGCAAAGCACGTCGGCTCGGCCCCGCGCGCGGTCGGCCAGGCCTGCGGCGCCAACTACTTCCCGCTGGTGATCCCATGCCACCGCGTGACCGCGTCCGGCGGCCTGGGCGGCTTTTCCAACCACGACGACGAGAACGGTTTCCACCTGAACGTCAAGCGCTGGCTGCTCGCCCACGAAGGCGCGGCGGGCGCGGGGGCGCCATGGCAGCAGCAGCCAATTCTGTTCTGATCGACGAGTTCTGCGACAACCTCTGGCTGGAACACGGCCTGGCGAAAAATTCGCTGGACGCGTACCGGCGCGACATGAAGATGTTCGCGCGCTGGCTGGAGGTCAAGCGCCCGCAGGCCTCGCTGTACGACGTGGCCAGCCACGACCTCGAAGCGTATTTCGCCGACCGCCACGACCAGACCAAGGCCAGCTCCGCCAACCGCCGCCTGTCGGTGCTCAAGCGCTTCTACCAGCTGGCGCTGCGCAACCGCCACATCGCAAAGGATCCGTGCCTGCAGATGGTGTCGGCCAAGCAGCCGGCGCGCTTCGTGCACACGCTGAGCGAGACGCAGGTGGAAGCGCTGCTGGCAGCGCCCGATGTATCGACCCCGCTCGGCCTGCGCGAACGCACGATGCTGGAGCTGATGTACGCGAGCGGCCTGCGCGTGTCCGAACTGGTGGCGCTCAAACTGGTGGAGCTGTCGATGAACGATGGCGTGCTGCGCATTACCGGCAAGGGCGCCAAGACGCGGCTGGTGCCGTTCGGTCAGGAGGCGCGCCACTGGCTGGAGCGCTACCTGCAGGATGCGCGCGGCATCATCCTCGACGGCCAGGTTGACGATGCGCTGTTCGTCACCGCGCGCGGCGGCGCCATGACGCGCCAGATGTTCTGGGTGATCATCAAGCGCCACGCGCAGAAGGCCGGCATCCGCGCGCAGCTGTCGCCGCACACGCTGCGCCATGCCTTCGCCACCCACCTGCTCAACCACGGCGCCGACCTGCGAGTAGTGCAACTGTTGTTGGGGCACTCGGATATTTCTACCACGCAAATCTACACCCACGTTGCGCGCGAGCGACTCAAGCATCTGCACGCAGCGCACCATCCACGCGCTTGAGCAATATGTGACGCACATAACTGGGTCATAATGGGTCCGGTTTGACAATTTCCTGAGAGGTGATCCATGGCAAAAACAAATTTCCAGTACGAGAAGCGCCAGCGCGAGCTGGAGAAGAAGCGCAAGGCCGAAGAAAAGGCGCGCAAGAAGCAGGAAGCCAAGGCGAATC
The DNA here is from genome assembly GCA_036405115.1 of Telluria sp. GTDB lineage: Bacteria > Pseudomonadota > Gammaproteobacteria > Burkholderiales > Burkholderiaceae_D > Telluria. Next base: position 12,680 of record DASWYE010000088.1, read on the forward strand.
CTTCGGGTGAGCAACAGGAAGACGCCGACAGCGCCGAAGCGTCGGAACCGGCGGTAACGCAGGACGCGAGCTGAGCGCAGGCCCGCGCGTCCTCATCTCTTGAGGGTGCGCAAGGGAATCCGGCGATGCGCACGCACAATGTCCTGACAACGGGGCAACGGGGAGCGCCATGACCGCTGTATCACCTTCCGCAGCACTCGACCTCGTCTGCACGCTGGTCTCCGCCATCGAGCTGACGCCCGGTGTGGCGATCCACGCGATCGACCGCGACGGCAGGGTTACCTACTGGAATAACAAATGCACCGAGCTGTTCGGCGTCCCGCCACAGGAGGCGCTGGGGCAGCCACTCGAGTGCCTGATCTCGCACCCGGGCCATGAACAGGACTACCAGGCCCATCTCCAGCACATCTTCGACACTGGCGAGGCCTCGCGCGTGGCCGACTGGCAGGTCGGGCGGCGCGACGGCAGCGCGCGCTGGGTGTCGGGCTCGGCCTTCCCGCTGGTCCGCCACGGACAGGTGGAGCAGGTGTTCTGCATGGAGTTCGACATTACCGGCCGCAAGGCGAACGAGCGCAACCTGGTGCTGGCGGCGCAGGTATTCGAGCACAGCCGCGACGCCATCATGATCACCGATGCGCACAACCGCATCGTGGCCGTCAACGGCGCATTCACCGAAATGACCGGCTACAGCGCGCTGGAAGTCGCGGGGCGCGAGGCCCAGACCTACCAGGAAGGCATGCGCGACGAGGCGCTGCGCGAGCAGATCCGCGAGCACGTGCTGCACCATGACCACTGGAGCGGCGAACTATGGGGCCGCCGCCGCGACGGCTCGCCGCTGCCGCTGGCCGGCTCGGTCACCGCGATCCGCGACGAGCGTGGCACGCTGACCAGCTACATGGCCGTCATGTCCGACATCACCGAACGCAAGCGCGCGGAAGAAGAAGCGCGCCACCTCGCCGAGCACGACTACCTGACGGGGCTGCCCAACCGGGTGCTGTTCCGCGACCGCCTGCAGCAGGCGCTCGCCACGGCGCGGCGCAAGATGTCGCAGGTGGCGGTGCTGTACATCGACCTGGACCGCTTCAAGGAAATCAATGACACGCACGGCCACATTGTCGGCGACATCGTGCTGCGCGAAGTGGCCGCGCGACTGTCGCGCTGCGTGCGCAGCATGGATACCGTGTGCCGTCAGGGCGGCGACGAATTCGTCGTCATGCTGGCCGATATCGGCAGCGCCGAGCATGCGGCGCACGTCGCCGGCACCATGATGAAGGCGGTCACCAGCATGAACCAGGCGGACGGCGTGTCGGTTGCGCTATCCGTCTCGATCGGGATCGCGCTGTATCCGGTGGACGGGCCGGATATCGACACCCTGCTCAAGCACTCGGACGTGGCCATGTACCACGCCAAGGAGGGCGGCCGTAACGGCTTCCGCTTCTTCTCGCCGCAGATGAACGCGCATGTCAGCGAGCGCATCGAGATGGAAAACAGCCTGCGCAGCGCGCTGCAGAACCAGGAATTCGAGCTGGAGTTCCAGCCGGACGTGGACATCGAGAGCAGCGAGACCATTGCGCTCGAAGCGCTGATCCGCTGGCGCCATCCGGTGCGCGGCCTGCTGATGCCGGACCAGTTCCTGGCCGCGGCCGAGGAGACCGGGCTGGCGGTGCCGATCGGCGAATGGGTGCTGCGCGAAGCGTGCCGGCAGGGGCGCGCGTGGCATGACGCGGGCTATCCGGTGGCGGTGGCAGTCAACCTGTCCGGCTTGCAGTTCATGCATCCGGACCTCCTGCGCAACGTCGATGCCGCACTGGCGGCGGCCAGGCTGTCGGCGGAATTCCTGGAGCTGGAGGTGACCGAGGCGGTGATCATGAAGGGCAACGCGGCGGCGCACGACACCATCCGCGCCCTGCGCGAGCGCGGCGTGCACATCACCATCGACGACTTCGGCACCGGCTTTTCCAGCCTGGGCGGGATGAGCGAGCTGGCCGTGTCCAAGCTCAAGATCGACCGCAGCTTCATAGGCGAGATCGGTTCCGGCACGGCGCGCAGCGAGATCATCCCCGCCATCATCGCGCTGGCGCGCAGCCTGAACCTGAAGGTGGTGGCGGAAGGTGTGGAAACGGAGGACGAACTGCAATACCTGCGGCAGCAGGGCTGCGACCAGTTCCAGGGCCACTACGCTGCCGTCGTCTCCGCCCGGGCCCGCCCGCCAGTCTCCCCGACGCTCTAGCGTCGTCCCGGCCAGGCGGGGCATGCGTAGCCG
>DASWYE010000089.1:0-47557 GCA_036405115.1 Telluria sp.
AACGTCTCTATGCAAAACTGGTAATGGTGAAGGCGTGATAGCGCGATACCATGCTTAGGTATTGGTCCGATGCTGGGCAGGTGCCTACGAACGCGACGTCGTAGCGTCGCTGGAATCTCTCCACGACAGTTCAACGGAGGCAACGTCTCGTATTGGAAACAGAAAGCTACGCATGGCGTCGAGCATCCGGGAAATCATTGGCACCCAGCCAAGCCGCCGCAAACCAGTTATCGTCGACACCTCACAAATGTTATCTGGATGCATACGTGGACCAGATGTATGACCTTCGCAGTGTCGTCCGACAAGGTGCGCCGCTAAGAAATCGGCTTGAGCTGCGCCTCAGCGTAGCTCAAGCCGCAGCGCGGGCGGCTCGCCGTAGTCCTCATAGCGTTCGTTGATGCCGCCGATGCAGAACGACATCTCCTCGAGGATTTCCGGCACCGTCACGCGCATGGCGGCCGACCCGTTGATAACGATGGTGAGCACCTCGTTTTCCGCCAGGCGGAAGCGGCTCATGCCGTCCGCGTCGCGCAGGTAGGACAGGCAGTCCACCCAGGCGTCCATCGTGTTTGTGTACTCGTCGGGGAAGCCGAACGCGCGCCGGCTCTCGGCGTGGAAGCTGTCCCAGTCGACGATTGCTTCGCCGTTCAATTCTGCCTGTGCCATCTACTGCTCCTTCTTTTCCGGGTCGGTGACGAAACCGAGCCGGGTGAGTCCATGCGCTTGCGCGGCCGCCATCACCTTTGCCACGCTCTCGTAGCGGGTGGCGCGGTCGGCGCGCAGTGCGATCTGTGGTTGCGCGCCGTCGAAGGCGGCAGCGGCCAGCATCTCGTCGAAGGCCGCTTCATCGACCGGCTTGTCGTTCCAGTACACCTTGCCGGAGGCGTCGATGGAAATGCTGATCGTATCGGGCTCCGCCCGGGCCGCGGCAGCCTGCTCGCGCGGCAGCTCCAGCTTGATCTCGTGCGTGAACATCGGCGCGGCCAGGATGAAGATCACCAGCAGCACCAGCATCACGTCCACCATCGGGGTGACGTTAATGTCACTCATCATCTGGTGCTGGCGGGACGGATTGAATGCGCCGAAAGCCATGGCTTATTTGCCGAAGCGCGCCAGCAGGTCGTGCGCGAAGCCGTCCAGCTCCGCCGCCGTGATGCGGTTGACACGGTTGAAGGCGTTATATGCCAGCACCGCGGGGATGGCGACCGCCAGGCCGAAGCCGGTCATGATCAGGGCTTCGCCGACCGGACCGGCCACCTTGTCGATCTGGACCGCGCCGGCCGACGATACGCTGGCCAGCGCATGGTAGATGCCCCAGACGGTGCCCAGCAGGCCGACGAAGGGCGCGGTGGCGCCGATTGACGCCAGCAGGGTCAGTCCACCTTCCACGCGGTGCGTGGAGCGGGTGATCTGCTGGCGCAGCACGCGGGTTACCTGCTCGGCGCGCGACATCCCGCCGGCCACCGAGGCGGCCGCCGCGGTCGAATACTCCACGGCGTGCACGGACAGCGGCACGAAAATGCCTTCGCGGTCGGCCGCGCGCAGCAGCGCGATGCCATCCGCGGAATTCGGCGCCGCCCAGAATGCATCCACCGCTGGCGCCGCGCGCCGCACGCGCCATAACGAGAATGCCTTGGACAGGATGACGAACCAGCTGACCAGCGACATGGCAAGCAGCAGGTAGGCGACGCCATGGCTGATGCCATCGGCCTGCGCCCAGAAATGGGAAAAGCTGAACTGGCTGGCGGCCGGTGCGCTCATGCCGACAGCGCCAGCACGTCCTGCATGTCGTACAGGCCGGTCGTCTTGTCTGCCAGGAAGCGGGCCGCGCGCAGCGCGCCGTGCGCGTAGGTGACGCGGCTGCTGGACTTGTGGCTGATTTCGATGCGCTCGCCGGTACCGGCGAACAGCACGGTGTGGTCGCCCACGATGTCGCCGCCGCGGATGGTGGCAAAACCGATGGTCGAGGGATCGCGCTCTCCGGTCACGCCTTCGCGCCCGTAGACGGCGCACTGCTTGAGGTCGCGCCCCAGCGCATCGGCGATCACTTCGCCCATCTTCAGCGCGGTACCGGACGGCGCATCCACCTTGTGGCGGTGGTGGGCCTCGATGATTTCGATGTCGTAGCCTTGCGCCAGGCTCTTTGCCGCCATCTCGAGCAGCTTGAGCGTCACGTTCACGCCCACGCTCATGTTTGGGGCGAACACGATCGCGGTTTTTTCTGCAGCTGCGCGGATCGCCGCCTTGCCCGCTTCGTCGAAGCCGGTGGTGCCGATGACCAGTTTGATCCCGCGCTCGGCGCAATACGCCAGGTGCTCCAGCGTGCCCTCGGGACGGGTGAAGTCGATCAGGCATGCGGCTTCCGCCAGGCCCTGGTCGAGGTGGGAGGTGATCGACACGCCGGCCAGCTGACCCGAGAACGCGCCGGCGTCCATGCCGACCGACGGCGAACTGGCGCGGTCGAGCGCGCCCGTCAGCACCAGGTCATCCGCCTGCGCGATCGCCTCCACCAGCATCCGGCCCATGCGGCCGCTGGCTCCGGCAACGGCGATATTCATCTGCGCCATTACTCGCTCCGCGGCGTGCCTTCGGGACGCGCCTGCACGCTGACCGAGGACGGGTCTTCCTTCTTCGGCGCGAGCTTGACTTCCGCGCGGATCGGGCCGGCGATGCGTTCGATGTAATCGCGCTCGGTCGGCAGGTTGCCGCCGTCGAAACGCTCGACCACGTCATCCTTGAAATAGACCGTCACGCGGCTGGAGGTCAGCTCGCCGTTGCCGCGCTCGAGTCGGAACGGATAGTCCCAGCGGTTGGCGTGGAACACGGAAGTCAGCAGCGGCGTGCCAAGTACAAAGCGCACTTGCTCCCGGGTCATGCCGGGCTTGAGCTGGGCCAGCATCTCCTGCGAGACGAAATTGCCCTGCTGGATATCCGGACGGTATGGCGAGAAGAACCACATGAATTTCTGCAGGCGGCTGGCCCGGGTGGTGGTGGCGCCGGCATTGGCGGCCGCGGCCGAGGTGGCCGCATCGGCTTCGCTCTGCGCCTGGACCGGCGCGCTCACGGCCACACCATCCTTCAGCACACCCTTTTGCGAGGCGCAGCCGGCGAGCACGAACATGGCCAGCGCAAGCGCGGATGCGCGGGTGATGGAACGGGTTGTTACGACTGCTGGGACGCGCATAGGTTGAACCTCGAATCAGTGAGCCAAAGTGCCAAAACACTTAAAACACTATATGATAATGCACTATGCAACAAAGCGAGAAAAACATGAGCACCAGCCCAAGCGACCTGAAGGCAAGCGGCCTCAAGGCGACGCTTCCGCGTCTGAAAATCCTCGAGATCTTCCAGAACAGCGAAGTGCGCCACCTCACCGCCGAAGATGTCTACAAGATCCTGCTGGCCGAGAACATGGATGTCGGCCTGGCCACCGTGTACCGCGTGCTGACCCAGTTCGAGCAGGCCGGGCTGCTGCATCGCAACCATTTCGAGACCGGCAAGGCGATCTTCGAGCTGAATGCCGGCTCGCACCACGACCACCTGGTGTGCGTCGATTGCGGGCGCGTGGAAGAGTTCTATGACGAAGAGATCGAGTCGCGCCAGCACATGATCGCCAAGGAGCGCGGCTTTAACATCGCCGAGCACGCGCTCGCCATCTACGGCACCTGCACCAAGACCAACTGCCCGCACCGCGGCTGATCCGTCATCCCCGCGAACGCGGGGACCCCTGCTGAACAAGAAACACCCGACAGACCCCACTTTCGCCGGAAATGGGGTCTATCCCCTTTTCGGATCAGCCGTGGCTGAGGGCGTTGCTGAGGAGCTTGGCGGTGATGTCGACGATCGGGATCACGCGCTCGTAGGCCATGCGGGTCGGGCCGATCACGCCCAGGGTGCCGACGATGCGGCCGTTCATCTCGTACGGGGCGGTGACGACACTCATTTCATCCATCGGTACCAGGTTCGATTCGCCGCCGATGAAAATCTGCACGCCGGAGGCCTTGCTGGACACGTCCAGCAGCTGCATCAGCCCCGTCTTCTGCTCGAACATGTCGAACATCTGGCGTAGCGAGGCCATGTTGGTCGACAGGTCCGGCGCCGACAGCAGGTTGCGCTCGCCCGAGATGACCATGTCATCCGTATTCTCCTGCATCGCTTCGCTGCCGGCCTGCACCGCGGCCTGCATCAGGCGGCCCATGTCGTCGCGCAGCTGGCGCAGCTCCAGCCCGAGGCGGTTGCGCACTTCGTCGAACGACAGGCCGGCGAAGTTCTGGTTGATGTAGTTGGCCGACTGGATCAGCTGCGAGGGCGTGTAGTCGACATCGGTCAGCAGCAGGCGGTTCTGGACGTCGCCGCGCGGGTCCACGATCACCAGCAGGATGCGCTTTTCTGACAGGCGCAGGAATTCGATCTGCTGGAATGCCGATTCGCGCCGCGGGCTCATAACCACACCGGCGAACTGCGACAGCGAGGACAGCATCTGCGCCGCATTGGCGATCACGCGCTGCGGCTGCTGCGGCTGCAGGCGCATGCGCGCCTCCACCGAGCTCTCGTCGATGTGCTGGACCGTGAGCAGGGTGTCGACGAACAGGCGATAGCCGCGCGGGGTCGGGATGCGGCCGGCCGAGGTGTGCGGGCTGGCCACATAGCCCATCTCCTCCAGGTCCGCCATGATGTTGCGGATGGTCGCCGGCGACAGGTCGAGGCCGGAGATCTTGGAGAGCGCACGCGAACCGACCGGCTGGCCGTCGGCGATGTACCGCTCCACCAGGGCTTTCAGCAGTGTTTGTGCACGGGAGTCGAGTTGCATGGTCTGCGCGTTGCAAGGCTTCAATGCGCCTATTATGCACCCTCGCAAGCGCGGTGTGCATGGGCAAATCAGGCTTGTGCGATTCTGCGCGGCGGCTCAGTCGTGTTCGCGCTGCAGCCAGTCGAGCAGTTCGTCGAAATCGGCCACGATGGCGTCCGGCACCACCTCGTGCTCGAGGTGCGCCTGGCTGCCGGTCCGGTTCAGCCACACCGCGCGCATGCCGGCGCGCTGGGCGCCTTGCACGTCGAGCAACACGTCATTGCCGACATAAACCGCGTCGGCCGGGTCCACGCCCAGCTCGCGGCAGGCGGCGTGGAAGATGGTGGCGTCCGGCTTCAGGCAGCCCAGCTGGTGCGCCGCGACCGATACCTTGAAATGGTGCGACAGGCCGATCGCCTCCAGGTCGGCGGTGCCGTTGCTGATGGTGCCGACCAGCAGGCGGCCGCGCAGGCGCTCCAGCCCGCCCTGCACGTCGTCGTAGGGCACGACGGCGTTGCGGCCGGCGATGAACTCGGCCATCGCGTGGTCCAGCTTTGCGTGGTCCTCCCCCGCTTCGGCAAACGCCGCGGCCAGGCCTTCGCGGCGCAGGGCGGCCAGGTCGAGGTGGAAATGCGGCTGCTGCTCCAGCAGCGCCATGCGGGCCTCGCGCAGCGATTCGATGGTGTGCCGCCCGGCCACCTTGGGCGCATGCTCGCGCAGCCAGGCGTACAGGCGCTGCTCGGCCTGCACGATCACTGGTTCGATCGGCCACAGCGTGTCGTCCAGGTCGAACAGGATGGCCTTGGGCCAGGGCCGGCGGGAGGTTGCGTTCATCGATGGATTGGGAGGCATGGGCCGTCCAGCATAGCGACGCGGGCGGCAGAAATCAATTTCGTGCGGCGCGGCCGGGGCTGGCATTGTTACAAGCCGACACAGCAAAAGCGGTTTTTATGAATGCAAATGCACTAAAATGACGACCATTTGCCATCCCTGTAGCGATTTGGAGAGATTATGACAAGCTTCACCCAGCCTTACCGCCTTGCCGCGGCCTTCTGCGCCGCGTTGGTCCTGGCCGCCTGCGGCGGGGACAGCGGCGGCGACCTGTACCTGGCTGGCTCGATCAGTGGCCTGACCAAGGAAGGGCTGGTGCTGGAGAACCGCGCCAATGGCGACACCAAGGCGGTGCCCGCCTTCGCGCAAAGCTTCGTGTTCGACAAGGGCCTGGACAATGACGAGACGTTTGACGTCCAGATCAAGACGCAGCCGAACGGCGCGGTCTGCACCCCGTTCTACAACCGCGGCCGCACCGGCGCATACAGCATCCAGTCGATCGAGATCCGCTGCCAGACCAACGCCTACCAGCTGGGCGGCAGCATCTCCGGCCTGTCCGCAGACGGCCTGGTGCTGATCAACGGCGCCGACAAGCTCACCGTGCCAGCAGGCGCGACCTCTTTCATCATGCCGACCAAGGTCGCAGATGGCGGCCCGTACGGCCTGATCATCTTCAGCCAGCCGGCCGGCCAGCAGTGCGCGATGGCTGGCACCACCACCGGCCTGATGGGTTCGGGCGACAACCTGAACGCAGTCCAGATCACCTGCCAATAAGCCTTTTACAGAGAGAAATTCGATGAAGTCCAATTTTGTACGCGCCAGCATTGCCGGCGCCCTGTTGCTGGCCCTGGCGGCTTGCGGCGGCACGGAACAGTTCACCATTAGCGGGACCATCCAGGGCCTGAAGAACAATGGCCTGGTCCTGGCGAACGCCGGCAAGACGATTTCGGTGCCTGCCAACGCGACCACCTTCTCGTTCCCCGACACGGTCGAATACGGCAATACCTACGATGTGACCGTGACCGCCGAGCCAGCGCACCAGGACTGCACCGTCTTCCGTGGCGACGGCACTGCCGGCCAGATGGCACAGCTCAACATCTTGATCGACTGCCGCCAGAACGAATACACGGTCGGCGGCAAGGTGACCGGCCTGACGGTAGATGATCTGGTGCTGGCCAACGGCAGCAACGGCACCGTGCTGCTGAAGAAGACGATGACGACCTATGAACTGCCTCCGGTCAAGGACGGTGACACCTACGGCGTGACCGTCCTCAAGCAGCCGGCCGGCCTGTTCTGCACCGTGGCAAACGGAGTGGGTGTGATGGGCGAAGCCAAGGTCACCAATGTGGATGTGACCTGCCAGCCGGCGACCTGACGGAGATATAAATACAAGATATAGGTGTTATTCCAAATATAAATTGGACGCATATGCTGTAGTGCAGCATACTTCACCTGTCTCCTCCAACTCTCCTCAGAAAAGAATTGGATTCAAGCCCGCCTCGCGCGGGCTTTTTTTTGTCCCCCGTATCAGAGGTTGGCGAGGGCGACGTACTGCTCGAGGCTGACTGCTTCGGGACGCGCCTGCGGGTCGATGCCCGCTTCCACCAGCTGCGCTTCGGTGAACATGCCGGCCACGCAGTTGCGGATCACCTTGCGGCGCTGCGAGAACGCCTTTTGCACCACCTGCTCCAGCCGCGCGCCGTCGCACGCGAGCTTGCGCCGCGTCGGCACCATGCGCACGATCGCGGAATCCACCTTGGGCGGCGGATCGAAGGCCTCAGGCGGCACCACGAACAGCATCGCCATGTCGTAGCGCCATTGCAGCATCACCGACAGGCGCCCGTAGGCCTTGGTGCCCGGTTCCGCCACCATGCGCTCCACCACTTCCTTCTGCAGCATGAAATGCTGGTCCTCGATCACGTCGGCGTAGTCGGCCAGGTGGAACAGCAGCGGGCTCGAGATGTTGTAAGGCAGGTTGCCCACTACGCGCAGCTTCTTCCCTTCCGGGACCGGGATCGAGCCGAAGTCGAACTTGAGCGCATCGCCCGAGTGCACGGTCAGCTTTTCGCGCGGGTACTGCTTCTCCAGCCGCGCCACCAGGTCGCGGTCCAGTTCCACCACGTGCATGTGCGGCAGCTGCTTGAGCAGCAGGTTGGTCATGGCCGCCAGGCCCGGCCCGATCTCGACCATCGTGTCGCCTTCGCGCGGGCCGATCGAATCGATGATGCTGGTCAGGACGTGGTCGTCCTTGAGGAAATTCTGGCCGAAGCGCTTGCGTGCAATGTGTTTCATGGGTTCTTTGTCTGTTGAGGGCTGGCGGCTGAGGCGCGCGCCATGGCCAGTGCGGTACGCACTGCCTGTTCCATGCTGGCGCTGTCGGCAATGCCGGTGCCGCGCGCGGCGATGTCGAGCGCGGTGCCATGGTCGACCGAGGTGCGCACCAGCGGCAGGCCAAGCGTGATGTTGACGCCGCGCCCGAAGGTGGCGTGCTTGAGGGCCGGCAGGCCCTGGTCGTGGTACATCGCCAGCACGCAGTCGGCGTCCTCCAGGTACTTCGGCTGGAACAGGGTATCGGCCGGGTACGGCCCGCGCGCATCGATGCCGCGCGCGCGCGCCGCTTCGAGGGCCGGCGTGATGGTGTCGATCTCTTCGCGCCCGAGGTAGCCGCCCTCGCCCGCATGCGGGTTCAGGCCGGCGACCAGGATACGCGGGGCGGCGATGCCAAAGCGGCGGCGCAAGTCATGGTCGATGATGTCGAGCACCTGCTTCAGGCCCTCCTGCGTGATCGCGTCGGCGACCTCGCGCAGCGGCAGGTGGGTGGTGGCCAACGCCACGCGCAGTTCCGTGCCACCGGCCAGGGGACCAGCCAGCATCATCACGACTTTTGGCGTGCCGGTCTTCTCGGCCAGGTATTCGGTATGGCCGGAGAACGCGACGCCGGCCTCGTTGATGGTGCTTTTCTGGAGCGGCGCGGTGGCCATGGCCTGGAACCAGCCGCGCCCGATGCCTTCCAGCGCCAGGTCCAGCGTGGCGAGCACCGCGCGGCCGTTCAGCGCATCGAGCACGCCGGCGCGCACCGGCACTTCCAGTGGCACGTCGATCACGGTCAGGCGCTCGGGCCCGAAAGCCGGCAGGCCGCCGTTGCGCACCGCCTGCGCGGACAGCGCGGAAATACGAATCTCCGGATCGACCTGCGCGGCGGTCAGCGCCAGCAACGCACTGTCGCCCAGCAGGATGCAGTTCGCTTCGTGGCGCAGCGCCCACGCGGCGCGGATCGAGATCTCCGGCCCGATTCCGGCCGGCTCTCCCGTGGTAATCGCGATCGCCGGTCGGGGTGCTGGCATCGGCTTACAGGTCCTGCTCGCGGAACTCGACGTAGGCACGGTCGCGCACCTGGCGCTCCCAGTCTTCCAGCGCTTCCTGCTGCTTGCGCGCGAACAGGGCCTGGCGCGCTTCCTGGCGCTTGCGTTCCTTCGCCGCGTCGTCGGCCTTGCGCTCGACCACCTGGATCAGGTGCAGGCCAAGCGGGGTCTTGACGATGCCGGACACTTCGCCCGGCTTGAGCGAGTTCATCACGTTCTCGAATTCAGGCATGGTATCGCCCGGGTACAGCCAGCCCAGGTCGCCGCCCTTGGCAGCCGAGGTGTCGTTCGAGTTCTGGCGCGCCAGCTCTTCGAAGGTGGCCGCCTTGCTGTCCACTTGCGCCTTGAGCTCGGTGAGCTTCTTCTGCGCGTCCGCCTCCGACATGGTCGGGGTGAGCTTGATCAGGATGTGGCGCGCGCGCGTCTGCTGCACCACCGGCGCCTCTTCCTGCTTGGGCGGTTCGCGCTTGTCCACCAGCTTCAGGATGTGGAAGCCGGTCGAGCTGCGGATCGGATCGGTGACCTGGCCCGGGTTCATCCTGACCAGCACGTCGGCGAACACCGGCGGCAGGCTGTTGGACGGACGCCAGCCGACCGCGCCGCCCTGCAGCGCGTCGGAAGCATCGGAGAAGGTTGCGGCGACGCGCGCGAAGTCGGCGCCGGTGCGCAGCTGGCGCATCACCTCGTCGGCGCGCGCCTTGCGGGCCGCGATCTGTTCGGGCGACGCGTTGTCGGGAATGCGCACCAGGATCTGCGCGAGGTTCAGTTCGAAATTCTGCGCGGCGGCGGCTTCCTGGGCGGCGATGAAGGTGTCGACCTCGGCGTCGGACACCTGGACCTTGGCGTCCACTTCATGCTCGCGCAGGCGCGTCAGGATGATCTCCTTGCGGATCTCCTCGCGGAACACGGGGAACGGCATGCCCTCCTTCTCCATCGCGTTGCGCAGATCCTGCACCGACATCTTCTGGCCTTCGGCGATGCGCGCGACCGCGCGATCCAGTTCCATATCGCTGATGCGCACGCCGTATTCGCGGGCCAGCTGCAACTGCGCACGCTCGACGATCATGCGCTCGGTGACCTGGCGCTCGAGGTCCTCGCGGTCGGGCATCGGCGAGTTGTTCGCGCGCATGCGCATCTCGATGTCGCGGACGCGGCCAGCCAGTTCGTTCCGGGTGATCACTTCATCGTTGACCACCACGGCGATCGAGTCGATCACGTTTGCCGAGGCCGATGCCGGCGGCAGGAAGCCGGTCGGCGCGGCCGGCTTGGCCGGCGCGGTCGCTTGCGCCTGGGCTGCGCCAGTCGTGAATGCGCACAGCAGTGCCACGGCGAGACTGATTTGCTGGAGTCCGGTTTTACGCATAATCTGGAAAGTACTCTTTCGGATAAATGAATTGTCAGCGTACCGCGCCATCATTGATGCGCGTGTAGCCGGGAATGCTACGGTAGAACGATTCGAGCGGGCTGCCAAAGCCAAGCTTGGACAGGCCGTTCAGCTCCAGCTGGAAGAACGCCGGCGTGGAGGTCTGCTGCGCCGCCGTCACGAAACGCTGGGCTCCCATGCGGAACACCCAGCAGTCGGCCCGGTACTCGAGCCCGACCAGTCCTTCGATCAGCTTGCGGTCACGCAGAGAATAGCTTACCCGGCCCACGCCATACCAGCGCCGCGAAATCGGCCATTGCGACGACACGTCCACGTTCTTGAAGCTGTCGCGCAGGTAGCGGTAGGAGGCGTTGACCACCTTCTTCGGCCCCGGCGTCCACTGCACGCCGTAGTTCGAGGTGTAGGTGCGCTTGGCGCTTGCATTGTATTGTATTGCGCTGTCGAAGTTCCATTGCGAAGTGATGCGGCCCGAGGCCGACGCCAGCAGGTCCGAGCGCGATTCGTTGCGCGGCGCCGAGCGGTCGATCATGACGCGCTGGTCCTTGAAGTAGAAGCGCTGGCCGAGCGCCAGGCGCAGCCGCTCGGCGCCGGTTTCCTCAATGTAGCGCGACACTACCGCCAGCGTCATCTGGTTGGCATCACTGATGCGGTCCTGCCCGATGAAGCGGTTCTCGGTGAAGATCTGCGCGAAGTTGAAACCGGTTTCCGCCGAGTCGAAATTCGGCAGGTTGTCCTGGTCCTTGTACGGCGTGTAGACGTAGAACAGGCGCGGCTCGAGCGTCTGCGTGACGGCCGAGCCGAACAGCGTGGACGGACGCTCGAATACCAGGCCCGAATCCACCGAAAAGGTCGGCAGCGTACGGGTAAAGGTGTCCGTGCCATTGAACAGCTCATTCAGATGGTACCGGGTCGCGTGCAGCATCAGCTTCGGCGTGACGAAATAGCCCGGGCGCACGACCGGATACGACACCTGCGGGTTGACCACCGTGCGGGCACCTTCGATCAGGGTCGGGTGCGCGAAGTGGGTGGCCTCGGCGTCGAGTGCCCAGTCGAAGCCGGCCACGTCGTAGCGCGCGGCGCGGAAGTTCACCTGCGGCAGGCGGTCGTACGGGCGCGGCACCGTGAAGTCGCTGTTGGTGCGCGAGGCCGGATCCTGCAGCACCTGGTAGCCCTGCGCGCGCGCCGACAGGCTCCAGTACCTGGTCACGTAATCGGTGCGCAGCTCGCGCAGCAGCTGGCGTTCCGCCGTACTGTTGACCGACTTGGAGAAGTCGCTCGGATATTCGTCGTCGGAAGCGGCGCGCGCGTTCCAGCCGTACGACCAGTTCGGCGTCAGCCGCTGCGAATGGAAGGTATTCACCTGCCAGCGGTCGGTGCCGGTCTGCTTGTCGTTCGGCAGCGCCTCGAGCTGGGTCTCGCCGGCGTAGGTCTCGCCCAGGTAGCGCCCGTGCGCCATCGCCATCAGGCCGCGGTTGCCCATCAGGCGCGGGGTCAGCGTCAGGTCGCGGTTGGGCGCGATATTGAAGTAGTAAGGCAGCGTGATCTCGCTGTCGCCCTTCGAGCCCAGGCCGACCGACGGCGGCAGCCAGCCGGAGCGGCGCGCGCCCGACAGCGAGAACGACAGCGCCGGCGCGCCGATGATAGGCACGCCCTTGAAGTACACCACCGTGCGCGACGCCATGCCGACGTCGCGGCCGGCATCCAGGCGCAGGGTGTCGGCCTTCAGGTACCAGTCCGGGTCCGGTCCCTGGCAGGTGCTGTAGGTGCCTTCGATGACCACCGCCACGTCCTCCGACAGGAAGTCCATGCGGGTGGCCTGGCCTTGCGCGTTGTTCAGCTCGATCCAGTACTCGGGGCGGTTGACATAGCCCTTGCCTGAGTCGAGGTTCAGGCGCAGCTCTTCCCCTCGGTAGCGGTCGCCGTCGCGCCACATCTGGACGTTGCCCTTCGCGCGCACCTCGTCCTCGACCGCCAGGTAGCAGGCGGTATCGGCTTTCATGCGGGTCTGCCCGCGCTGGATTTCGACGTCGCCGGACAGGTTGACTTCGCGGTCCGGCCGCCCGGTGACCTGCTCGGCCCAGGCCTGCACCGGTGCGTCGCGGTCCTCCGGCCTGGAGGTTGGCGACTGCGCGTGCACGCTGCCCGCGACGGCAGCTGCCATTGCGGTAAGCGCAAATGCGCGGCGCGGCGAGGTGATTGGGGCCGAAAACCAGGTCATTGAACGAAGCGGAACACCATAAATGGCGATTTTTTAGATTGAATCCCTTATTATATGGGAATCGATATCACACACGGGTTTTCCCGGCCTGACGCTTCATGTCTTTTTCGCATTCCCCCTCCGGTTCGCCCTCCCCTACCGACGCACGCATCGAGCAGCTTTCCGGCTGGCTCTCCACGCTGGGCCTGGTCGACGTCGCGAGCCGCCGGCCGGCATCCGCCGACGCCAGCTTCCGCCGCTATTTCCGCCTGGACGTGCTCCCGTCGATGCGCGACAAGCTGGGCGCCACCCTGATCGCCATGGACGCGCCGCCGGAACGCGAGAACGTTCCCGCCTTCGTGCACGTCCAGGGCCTGCTGCTGGAAGCCGGCGTGAACGCCCCCGCGATCGTGGCGCAGGATGTGCCGAACGGCTTCCTGCTGCTGTCGGACCTGGGCACCACCACCTACCTGCAGCGCATTAACGTCGACAACGCCGCATTCATGTATTCGGATGCGGTGGACACGCTGATCAAGTTCCAGCTGGCGTCGCAACCGGGCGTGCTGCCGGAGTTCGACCGCGCCTTCGTGATGCGCGAAATGAACCTGTTCCCCGAGTGGTACATCGAACGCCACCTCGGCGTGCAGATGGACGACAAGCAGAAGGCCGCGCTGGACGCGGTATTCGAAGCGATCTGCGCCAACGTGCTGGCGCAGCAGCAGGTCTACATGCACCGCGACTACCACTCGCGCAACCTGATGTTCCTCGAACAGGGCAACCCCGGCGTGCTGGACTTCCAGGACGCGGTATACGGCCCGGTGACCTACGACCTCGGCTCGCTGCTGCGCGATGCCTACGTGCAATGGGACGAGGAGCTGGTGCTCGACTGGGTGGTGCGCTACTGGCAGAGTGCGAAGAAGGTCGGCCTGCCGGTCAACCCGGACATCGATTCGTTCTACCGCGACTTCGAATTCATGGCGCTGCAGCGCCACCTGAAGATCCTCGGCATCTTCTGCCGCCTGAACTACCGCGACAACAAGCCGAACTACCTGGGCGACCTGCCGACCGTGATCGATTACGTGCGCAAGACCGCCAACCGGTATGCCAACCTCAAGCCGCTCATCAAGCTGATGGACGAATTCGAAGACAAGGCGCCGCAAGTCGGCTACACGTTCTGAGGCAGCCAACATGAAAGCGATGATTTTTGCCGCCGGCCGCGGCGAGCGCATGCGCCCGCTCACGGACTCCTGCCCCAAGCCGCTGCTGAAGGTGCGCGGCCGCCCCCTGATCGTGTGGCAGATACTGTCGCTGGTGCGCGCCGGGATCACCGAGATCGTGATCAACCACTCGCACCTGGGCCACATGATCGAGGCCGAACTGGGCGACGGCAGCAAGTACGGCGCCAGCATCGCCTACTCGCACGAACCGGTGCCGCTGGAAACCGCGGGGGGCATCGCCAATGCGCTGCACCTGCTGGGCGACCAGCCCTTCGTCGCGGTCTCGGGCGACATCTACTGCCCCTACTTCGACTACACCCAGGTGCTGGACGTCCTGCATGACAAGGACATGTGGGGCAATCCCTACCCGAAGGACAAGCGTGACGTGGCGTGGCTTTACCTGACGCCGAACCCGTGGCACAACCCGGACGGCGACTTCGCGATCAACATGTACGCCCTGTCGAACGAAGGTTCGCCGAAGTGGAACTTTGCCGGCATCGGCGTGTACCGTCCCGAGATGTTCGACGGGATCACGCCGGGCGACCATGTCCGTTTCGGCCCGCTGATGCGCAAGTACATCGACCTGGGCCAGGTCGGCGGCGAGATCTACGAAGGCGAATGGGTCAACGTGGGCACGGTCGGCCAGCTGGAAGAACTGAACGCGCCGCTGGCGGCGGCAAAGGCGCCGGCGGCATGAACGCTGCCTCGCCCGGCTATGCAGCGCGGCGGGCGCGCCTGGCCGCCGCGATGCAGGCGGGCGCGGTTGCCATCATCCCCACCGCGCCGGAAGCGGTGCGCAACGGGGACAGCGAATACCCGTACCGCCACGACAGCTACTTCTACTACCTGACCGGATTCGACGAGCCGGAGGCGCTGCTGGTGCTCGCGCAGGGCAAGTCCATCCTGTTCTGCCGGCCACGCGACGCCGCGCGCGAGATCTGGGATGGCATGCGTCACGGACCGGAAGGCGCGCGCGCCGCGTTCGGCTTCGACGAAGCGTTTCCGGTGGAGGAACTGGACGCGCGCATGCCGGACCTGCTGGCCGACGCCAGCTCCCTGTACTACGCCAGCGGCCACGATGTCCGCCTGGATGCGCGCCTTGCAGGGTGGATCGGCGCGGTGCGCCAGCGCGCGCGCAGCGGCGTGACCGCGCCCGAATCGGTACACAACGTGCGCGTACTGCTGGACGACATGCGCGTCATCAAGGACGAGGCGGAGCAGGCGCTCATGCGACGCGCGGCGCTGGTGTCCTCGCGCGCGCACGAACGCGCGATGCGCGCGACCCGCCCCGGCATGCATGAATACGAGATCGAGGCCGAGCTGCTGTACGAGTTCCGCCGCAACGGCGCCCAGTTCCCGGCCTACACGCCGATCGTCGCGTCCGGACCCAACGCCTGCATCCTGCACTACAACCAGAACCGCCGCCAGGTGGCCGACGGCGACCTGGTACTGATCGACGCCGGCTGCGAGCTGGATGGCTACGCGTCCGATATCACCCGCACCTATCCGGCCGGCGGCCGCTTCAGCGCGCCGCAGCAGGCGCTGTACGAGCTGGTGCTCGCGGCACAGGCGGCCGCGATGCAGGAGGCACGTCCCGGCCGCCCGTACAGCGCGATGCACGACGCGGCAGTGCAAGTGCTGGCGCAGGGCATGGCCGACCTGAAGCTGGTGCCGCAGTCGAACGCGGCCGACGTGATCGCCGAGCGCGCGCACCTGCAGTTCTACATGCATGGCACCGGCCACTGGCTCGGCATGGACGTGCACGACACCGGCTCGTACCGCGACCTCGATGCGCCGGGCCGCCCGTCACGCACGCTGGTTCCCGGCATGGCGCTGACGGTGGAACCGGGCATCTACGTGCGCCCGACGCCGGGCGTGCCCGAACAGTACTGGAACATCGGCATCCGGATCGAGGACGATGTGCTGGTCACCGCTGGCGCATGCACCGTGCTTTCCGACGCGCCGAAACTGGTCGCGGACATCGAACACCTGATGCAGAAATGAACACCGAACTCCCCGAATACGATGTAGCGATCTGTGGCGCCGGCCCGGTCGGCATGGCGCTGGCCGCACTGCTGGCGCGGCGCGGCATGGCGCCGGAGCGCATCGCACTGCTGGACGCCAAGCCTGTCGAGCAGGTCATGAACGACCCGCGCTCGATAGCGATTTCGCACGGCAGCCGCATGCTGCTGGAACAGGCGGGCGCCTGGCCCGTGTCCGCGACGCCGATCCACGAGATCCACATCTCGCGGCGCGGCCATTTCGGCCGCAGCCTGATGGACCGCAAGGAACACCAGCTCGATGCGCTCGGCCATGTGGCCCGCTACGGCGACGTGGTGCGGGCGCTGGCGGCATCCTGCACGCGCGCCGGGATCACTGAATACCGTCCTGCGCGCGTCACCGGCGCCGATGAGCAGGACCGGCAGGTGGCGCTGTCGCTGGAAGATGGAAGGACCATCACGGCGAAAGTGGTGGTGCAGGCCGAGGGCGGCGTGTTCGGCGAGCAGGCCGGGCGCAGCCGCATGCGCGACTACGGGCAGACCGCGGTCATCGCACGCGTCTCGGCTGAACGGCCGGTCGCGCATCGCGCCTACGAACGCTTTACCGACCAGGGTCCGCTCGCGTTGCTACCCCAGGAAGGCGGCGATGGCCACCAGTACGCGCTGGTCTGGTGCCTGCCGCCCGAGCGCGCCGCGCAGGTCGCGGCGCTGGACGACGCAGCCTTCCTGCAGGAGTTGGGCGAGGCATTCGGCAGCCGTCTGGGCAGTTTTACCGGTGCGACGCAGCGCGTGGCGTTCCCGCTCGGCCTGAACGCGGGCGCAGAGGGAAGTACGCGCATCGCGGCAATCGGCAACGCGGCGCAGACGCTGCATCCGGTTGCCGGACAGGGGCTGAACCTGGGCCTGCGCGACGCGGCGGTGCTGGCGCGGCTGCTGGCGCGCGAGGCGGGTCTCGGGGCAATTGCGCGTTTCGCGGAAGAGCGGCGTGCCGACCGCGACGCGATCATTTCCGCCACCGACGCCATGGCGCGCGTGTTCGCGGGGCGCGGGCCGGCGCAGGCGCTGCTGGGATTGTCGCTGGGAGTGCTCGACGCAGCTACGCCGGCGCGCATGCTGCTGGCCGAACTGATGATGTTCGGCCGCCGCTAAGGCGAGGAAATTTGGCGGAATCGGCCATGTTATGGCCGATTCCGCCAAAAGCAGGCATCAGCGCGCGACGCCCGTGCGGTCCAGCGCGGCGGCCGTGTCGAGCCCGAACTGCGCGGCCTTGCGGAAGAATTCAGGCGTGATGTTCTCGAAAGTGTCGCCAGGGCCGTGATAGTCGGCATGGTCCTCGACGCCGAAGTACAGGAACGGGATGCCGGCGTCGTGGAAGGCGCCGTGGTCCGAACTGCCGGTCCAGTCGTCCACCCTGGTCAGGGCCTTGGGCTGGTCATGGCCGAACGAAACCTTCAGGCCGCTGCGCTTCGCGGCCTGCTCCACCACAGCACGCAGCGCCGGCGTATAGCTGGTCCCCGCGACATTGATCTCGCCCTTGTCGTTGCGGCTGACCATGTCGAAATTCAGGTTCGCGATCACCTTCTCCTTCGGCAGCGGCATCGACTTGACGAAGTGCTTCGCGCCTTGCAGCCCCATCTCCTCGCCGTCAAACAGCGCAAACACGATCGAGTGCTGCGGCCGGTGTTCGCGGAACCAGCGCGCCGCCGCCAGCACCACCGCGACACCGGATGCGTTGTCGTCCGCGCCGGGATGGAGCCTGCCCCGATGGTGGCCGAGATGATCGTAGTGCGCCGACAGCACGATGTAGCGGTCCGGCGCCTTGCTGCCGCGGACGATGCCCAGCAGGTTGACCGCGCCCGTGTACTGCCTGACATGCTGGCCCTCCTTGCCTTCCGGGCGCATGAACGAAAACGCCTGCACGAAGGTGTCGCCCAGCGGCTGTATGCCGGTGGCGCGCAAGCGCTGCTCCAGGTACTGCTGCGCCTTCAGGCTGCCCGGCGTGCCGGTGCGGCGCCCGTCGAACGCGGGCGAGGCCAGCGTGCGCACATCGGACAGCAGCTGTTGCGCGTCGAACGCCGGCGCAGGGGCAACCGCCAGCGCCTGCGACGCCCAGGCGGCCAGCGCGCACATGACAGCTGCGGCGCGGGTGACTTTGTTGGTTTTCATACTCTCGGACGGTCGAAAAAGAGGGCAGCATAGCGCATCGCGCGTAAAATATCCCCGGATGATCAAGCTCCTTCCCCTCCCCACCATTTCCGCCCTGCTCGAGGAATCGCTCGACGCTGTCCTGATCATCGATGGCAGCGGCGAGATCCGCTACCTGAACCCGGCGATGGCGCAGCTGGCGGGATACCCTGCCGACCAACTGCTCGGCCAGTCGCTGAACGTCCTGATCGACCAGGAACTGGCGAAAGTGCACAACGGCTTCCTGTCCCACTATGTCGGTTCCAGCCGCTCATCCTCGGTGCTTGGCAGGGTGCGCGATTTCGCGATCCGTCACAGCAGCGGAGAGATGATCCCGATCCAGATGAAGGCGCTCGACCTCGGCGAAACCGATGGCGTGCGCTATCTCGGCGCATTCATGGAGGACGTTCGTCCGCGGCGTGCCCTGGAGGCCAGGCAGCGCGAGCTGCTCGAGCAGCTGGAGCACCAGGCCCTGACCGACATGCTGACCGGGCTGCCGAACCGGCGCGCCTTCCAGAACGGATCCGCGCAGGCGATCGCGCGGGCCCGGCGCTGCGGCGAGGCCGTGGCGGTGGGCGTCGCCGACGTCGACCATTTCAAGTCGATCAACGACCGCTACGGACATGCGACCGGGGACCAGGTACTGAAGGAGGTGGCATCGGTCATCCGACATGCGGCGCGCGCCGGCGACCTGGTCGCGCGCACAGGGGGTGAGGAATTCAGCCTGCTGTTCCCGAGTGCGACGGTGGAGCAGGCGGTGCTGGTCGCCGGCCGGATCCGCGCCGCGATACAGGACCACGCCGTGAAAACGCCGGACGGCGAGTTCCTGCGCATCACGCTCAGCATCGGCGTGGCGCAACTGCCGCCGGACGAAGGCGCATTCGAGGCCGCGCTGGCGCGGGCCGACGCGGCGCTGTACCGTGCCAAGCACGGCGGGCGCAACCGCGTCGAAGCCGACGCCTAGCGCCGGCTAGTCGACCGCCTTGACCATCTCCTCGATGACCTTCTTGGCGTCGCCGAACACCATCATCGTGTTGGGCTGGTAGAACAGGTCGTTGTCCAGGCCTGCGTAGCCGGACGCCATCGAGCGCTTGTTGACGATGATCGACTTGGCCTTGTACGCCTCCAGGATCGGCATGCCGGCGATTGGCGACTTCGGGTCCTTGGCCGCCGGATTGACCACGTCGTTTGCGCCCAGCACCAGCACCACGTCGGTCTGGCCGAATTCGGCGTTGATGTCCTCCATCTCGAACACCTGCTCGTACGGCACCTCGGCCTCGGCCAGCAGCACGTTCATGTGGCCCGGCATCCGTCCCGCGACCGGGTGGATCGCGTACTTCACGTTGACGCCTTTTGCGGTCAGCTTTTCAACCAGCTCCTTGAGCGGATGCTGGGCGCGCGCCACCGCCAGGCCGTAGCCCGGCACGATGATGACCGATTCCGCGTTCGACATGATGAAGGCGGCATCGTCCGCCGAACCCGACTTCACCGGGCGCTGCTCGGCCTTGCCGGCCGCGCCGGCCGCCGCAGGCTCGCCGCCGAAACCGCCCAGGATCACGTTGAAGAACGAGCGGTTCATCGCCTTGCACATGATGTAGGAGAGGATCGCGCCGGAGGATCCCACCAGCGAGCCGGCGATGATCAGCATCGAGTTATTCAGCGAAAAGCCGATGCCGGCCGCGGCCCAGCCCGAATACGAGTTCAGCATCGACACCACCACCGGCATGTCGGCGCCGCCGATCGGGATGATGATCAGCACGCCCAGCACGAACGACAGCGCCGCCATCACGAGGAACGGCGTCCAGGCGGGATCGACGCCCGGGTCGAAGGTGAACACCAGGCCGAGCGCGATCACGGCGACTGCCATGGCGAGGTTGATCAGGTGCTGCCCCGGGAACTGCACCGGCGCGCCCTGGAACAGGCGGAACTTGTATTTGCCGGACAACTTGCCGAACGCGATCACGGAGCCGGAGAAGGTGACCGCACCGACGAAGGTGCCGATGAACAGCTCCAGCCGGTTCCCGAGCGGGAGCGGGTCGCCGCGCGTGGCGATGTTGAAGGCCCATGGCTCGGACACTGCAGCCACCGCGATGCAGACCGCGGCCAGGCCGATCAGCGAGTGCATCGCCGCGACCAGTTCCGGCATCTTGGTCATCTCGACGCGCCTGGCGAGGGTGGCGCCGATCGCGCCGCCCACCACCGTGCCCAGCGCCACCAGCATGTAGCCGAAGGCGCCGTCGGCCGCCTCGGCCTTCAGGCGCACGATCAGCGCGACCGTAGTCGCAAAGGCGATCGCCATCCCGATCATGCCGAACGCATTGCCCTTGCGCGCGTTGGCCGGCGAGGACAGCCCCTTCAAGGCCTGGATGAAGCAGACCGATGCGACCAGGTACAGCAGGGTGACCTGGTTCATGGTGATGTAGTTCATGCCTTGTCTCCCGCCTTGGCCTTGGGTTCCTTCTTCCTGAACATCTCGAGCATGCGCTGCGTGACCAGGAAGCCGCCGAACACGTTGACCGCCGCCAGCGCGACGGCGACAGTGCCCGCGACCTGGCCGGTAAGGCCCTCGGTCAGGCCCGCCGCCAGCATGGCGCCGACGATGACGATGGCGGAGATGGCGTTGGTGACCGCCATCAGCGGCGTGTGCAGGGCCGGCGTCACGGTCCAGACGACGTGGTAGCCGACGTAGATCGCCAGCACGAAAATGATCAGGTTGGTAATGGTGTCGCTGACTTCCATGCGTGCCTCCTTGTTATTTGCGCAGCACCTGGCCATCGGCGCAGAGCAGCGTGGCTTTGAGGATCTCTTCTTCGCGGTCGATCACGAGCTGGTGGTCCTTGTCGATCACCAGCTTGAGGAAGTCGAGCACATTGCGCGCGTACAGTGCCGATGCGTCGGCGGCCACCAGCGCGGCCAGGTTCGGTTCGCCGATGATGTGCACGCCGTGGCGGGTCACGGTCTTGCCCAGCTCGGACAGCGTGCAGTTGCCGCCCTGCTCGACCGCCAGGTCGACGATCACCGAGCCCGGCTTCATTGCCCTGACCGTCTCTTCGGGGATCAGGATGGGCGCCCGGCGGCCGGGGATCAGCGCGGTGGTGATGACGATGTCGGCCAGCTTCGCGCGTTCGTGCACCAGTTCGGCCTGCCGTTGCATCCACGCGACCGGCATCGGGCGCGCGTAACCGCCCACGCCCTGCGCGATCTCGCGTTCCTCGTCGGTGAGGTAGGGGACGTCGATGAACTTCGCTCCCAGCGATTCGACCTGCTCCTTGACGGGTGGACGCACGTCGGATGCTTCGATCACGGCGCCGAGGCGTTTGGCGGTGGCGATCGCCTGCAGGCCGGCCACGCCCACGCCCATGATCAGCACGCGGGCGGCCTTGACCGTGCCGGCGGCCGTCATCAGCATCGGCATGAAGCGCTGGTAGGTGTTGGCCGCCATCATGACGGCCTTGTAGCCGGCGATATTGGCCTGCGAGGACAACACGTCCATCGACTGTGCGCGGGTGATGCGCGGCACCGCTTCCAGCGCGAACGCGAGCAGTCCGGCTTTCGCCATCGCTTCCGTGTTGTCGGCGTCGAAGGGGTTGAGCATGCCGACCAGCACCGCGCCGCTACGCATCAGGGCGCGTTCGGCGTCGTCGGGCGCGCGCACCTTGAGCACCAGGTCGGCGCCAAAGGCGTCGGCAGCGCTGCCGATGGTCGCACCCGCGGCGACGTAGGCCTCATCCGGAACGGATGCCATGACTCCCGCCCCTGCCTGGACCACTACCTGGTGCCCCGCGGCAAGCTTCTTGACCGTTTCGGGCGTCGCCGCAACGCGGGTCTCGCCCGGCCGTGTCTCGGCCGGTATGCCAATCTTCATGAGTTGCCTCCTCACAATTATCGTCGGGCCATCTTACAACATTGTCATTAAGGTGGGATTATGGATTTGCAAGATTGGCTGGAAATAGCAAAGGCGCAATGTGCACACACAAGCGCGCGCGCCGCCCGAAGCGCCTGCGCTAGAATGCGGCGGCCCATTAATGTCAGAATCGCAACAATTTGCGACGCGGGACCAGCAGTATTGCCGGGCCCCATGTAGAATGTCGGCTCATTAAAAAGGAAGCGCATGCCGCACACCTGGAAACCCAACGTCACCGTCGCCGCCGTCATCGAGCGCGATGGACGCTTTCTGCTGGTCGAAGAAGAAACCAGCGACGGCGTACGCCTGAACCAGCCCGCCGGCCACCTCGATCCGCTCGAATCGCTGCCGGAAGCGGTGACGCGCGAAGTGATGGAAGAGACTGCACATGACTTCACGCCCACCGCGCTGGTCGGGATGTACATGTCGACCTACCATTCGGTGCGGCGCAAGGAGGACGTGACCTACCTGCGCTTCCTGTTCTGCGGCGAAGTCGGCGCGCACTACCCGGACCGGCCGCTCGACCATGGCATCCTGCGCGCCCTCTGGATGACGCGCGAGGAGATCGCGGCCTGCCCGGAGCGCCACCGCAGCCCGCTGCTGCTGCAATGTATCGACGATTACCTGCGCGGCCAGCGCGCGCCGCTGGAGATCGTCCACACGCACGCTTCCGTGTACGGCATCGAGGCCGCTTGAAGGAATAGAACCAGCATGAGCAAGAAGAAAGTCGTGATCGGCATGTCCGGTGGCGTGGACTCCTCGGTGTCGGCATGGCTGCTGAAGGAACAGGGCTATGAAGTGGTCGGCCTGTTCATGAAGAACTGGGAAGACGACGACGACTCCGAATACTGCTCCACCCGCCAGGACTGGATCGACGCGGCCAGCGTGGCCGATGTGGTGGGCGTGGACATCGAGGCGGTCAATTTCGCCGCCGAATACAAGGACCGCGTGTTCGCGGAATTCCTGCGCGAATACCAGGCAGGCCGCACGCCCAATCCCGACGTGCTGTGCAACGCCGAGATCAAGTTCAAGGCCTTCCTCGACCACGCCATGAAGCTGGGCGCGGACCTGATCGCGACCGGCCACTACGCGCGCGTGCGCGAGAACGCCGGCCGCTTCGAACTGCTCAAGGCGATGGACCACACCAAGGACCAGAGCTACTTTTTGCATCGCCTGAACCAGGCGCAGTTGTCGCGCACCCTGTTCCCGCTGGGCGAGATCCCCAAGACCGAGGTGCGCAAGATCGCCGAGAAGCTGGCGTTGCCCAACGCGGCCAAGAAGGATTCGACCGGCATCTGCTTCATCGGCGAGCGACCGTTCCGCGACTTCCTCAACCGCTACCTCAAGTACCAGCACGGCCCGATCAAGACCGATGACGGCAAGACCGTGGGCGAGCACGTGGGCCTGTCGTTCTACACGCTGGGCCAGCGCAAGGGCATCGGCATCGGCGGCCTGAAGTCGTACAGGAACCCGGACGGCACCAGCGACGCGTGGTACGTGGCGCGCAAGGATGTCGAGAACAACACGCTGTATATCGTGCAGGGCCACGACCATCCATGGCTGCTGTCGCCGCGCCTCGAGGCCGGGCAGGCCAGCTGGATCGCGGGTGTGCCGCCGGAAGCGCGCGCGCTGTCGGCCAAGACGCGCTACCGCCAGCAGGATGTCGCCTGCACCGTGACGTCCGAGGGAATGGACCGCTTCGCGCTGGATTTCACCGAGCCGCAATGGGCGGTCACGCCTGGCCAGTCGGCCGTGCTGTACGACGGCGACGTCTGCCTCGGCGGCGGCATCATCGACAGCGCCAGCGCAACGCTGCGCTAACCCGTCATCCCCGCGGATGCGGGGACCCATAGTGATTCTGGAGGATGGGCGAAGCTTGCCACTCCAGCGTATTCGGCAGGTTCCCCGCGAAGGAGGCCGCCATCGGCCGGGGATGACGGTTGAGGTCAACCTTGCTGCTTGCGAATCACCGCCAGCACCGTATTGCGGATCGCTTTGAGCACCGCATCGGCCTTGAACGGCTTGACGATGAAGCCATGCGCGCCGCGCGCCAGCGTTGCCTGCACGGTCGCCGCGTCAAGCGTGGCCGACATCATGAACACCAGCGCCTTGGGCGCCTGCGCGCGAATCTGCGCGATCATTTCCCCCTGCTCGCCGGCCTGCTCCGTCGCCAGGCAGATGAAGTGCGGCGCATGCTTGATGGCCAGCGCCAGCCCCTGCGCACCGCTGTTGGTGGTACCGACCACCTCATACCCGCCATCGGCCAGCACGGTCGCAAGCAGGCCGCGCGCAACCGCGTTCGGATCGACAATCACAGCTTTCAGGCTCATGCCGCCACCTGCCCGTAGGCCAGCGCCTTCCATGTGACGCCCAGGCGCACGTCGAGTTTGAGTTCCACCAGCTTGCGCGACACGTCCAGCGTCTCGCGTTCGGCGCGCAGGCGCTCGCCCACCGGAGTTTTGAGGATTCCCGCGCCGGCGATCACCGCATCCAGGTTGCCGTAGGCGTTGAGCAGGCGCGCGGCCGTCTTCATCCCGATCTTCGAGACACCCGGCACGCCGTCGGTGACGTCGCCCATCAGCGCCAGCAGGTCCGGCAGTAGCTCGGGCGCCACGCCGAAGCGCGTGCGCACCCAGGCGTCGTCGTGCCATTCGCCCTTGAAATGGTCCCACACCAGCGCCCCGTGTCCGATCAGGCCATGCAGGTCCTTGTCGGTGGTGGCCACGATTGCATCGCCGCGCCCTTCGTTCAGCCAGCGCATCACGCAGGTGCCGATCACGTCGTCCGCCTCCACTTCGGGCACGCAACAGACGTGCACGCCGAGTTCGCGCAGGCGGTCGTAGAAGCCGGGCAGCGCCTCGCGCAGCGGCGAGGGCATGGGCGCGCGCTGCTCGCGGTAGCGCGGGTAGAGGGCATGGCGCCAGGTCGTGCCGCCGTGGTCGAAGGCCGCCAGTACGTGGCTGGGCGAATGCGCGCCCAGCAGGTTGCGGAACGAGGACATCGAATGGCGCAGGGCGGCCGCCGCCTTCTCGGGAGAATCGGGTTCGTCGCTTGCAGCTTCGTAGACGCGCCGGACGATGTTCAGGCCGTCGATGGCCAACAGCTTTGCCATGGGGTTGGAATGGAGGGAAGCACAGGCCGACAGCTTAGCATCCTGCCTCGCGCCGCGAAAGCGGCATGGAGGTCAGCGCAGGAACACGTGCTCGAAAGGCACGCCGTAGCGCCACACATTGAGCAGCTCGTCGGTGCCTGCGACGCCGATGGTGGCGACCATCCGCTCGACGTAATGCAGCGCCTCGTCCTTCTCGCGCGGGCCGAGGCCATCGAGTCGCGGCAGCTCGCGCTTGAGTGCGGCCAGCAGCGCCGAACGGCGTGGCTGCGCCGAAATCGACAGTTCGACCGATGCGATGATCGCATCGACCGCGCGCTGCGCCTCGGCGCGCACCATCTCGTTGGGTGCGCCCTGGTACATGGTTTGCGCGTCGGCGTAGAACTTGCGCTCCATGCGCAGGCCCTCCAGCCGGGCGAAGGTATGCGGGTGCAGCACCAGCGAATGGTCGTTGGCCCCGGTCGGCCACAGGTAGAACAGCACCCCGGTCAGGCATGCAGCGGCCAGCGCGGACAGCGCGATCAGAAAGGCAAGCAGGTAGCGGCTGATGGTTTCCATGACGGGGCAAGAGGCTCGGTACGCAAGCATACCGTTTTTGGATTTAACAAAATGCGCTCTTTGTCACGCGTGGCAAAACTGGTAAGCCGGCTTTGCCAAAGGGATGGGGCACCGGTAGTATGCAGCGGCACGATCGCCACCGCGCGAATCGCGCGCCAGGCCACATTTCACATTCCGGAGACTCCATGCCGCGCTGTTCCAATGCCCGCCTTGCCCTGCTCGCCGTCCTTGCCGCCACCAGTTGTGCCGCCAGTGCCGGCACCCCGCCGATGCAGGCGGATATTCCCGGATCGTTCGAAAGCTCGCTTCCGGCCAACGCCAACTACGAGCGGCGCGTTGTAATGATCCCGATGCGCGACGGCGTCAAGCTCAATACCATCATCCTGGTCCCGAAAGGCGCGGCGAAGGCGCCCATCATGCTGACCCGTACGCCATACGACGCGAAGCGGCGCAGCTCCCGTGCGACCAGCCCCGACATGGCCACCGCGCTGCCGGAAGGCGATGACCAGTTTGTCGCCAACGGCTACATCCGCGTGTACCAGGACGTGCGCGGCAAGCACGGCTCCGGTGGCGATTACGTGATGACGCGGCCGGTGCGCGGCGCCCTCAACGACACGGCCATCGACCACGTCACGGATGCGTACGACACCATCGACTGGCTGGTCAAGAACATCGCCGAATCCAACGGCAAGGTCGGCATGGTGGGTTCGTCCTACGACGGCTTCACGGTGCTGATGGCGATGGTCGACCCGCATCCGGCGCTGAAGGCCGCCGTGCCAATGAGCCCCATGGTGGACGGCTGGCGCGGCGACGACTGGTTCCACAACGGCGCGTTCCGCATGCCCAACCTGTTCTATTTCGCCGGCCAGACCACCGCGCGCGGCGATGGCGAAACCGTGGTCACCGGCGTGTACGACGACTATGATGGCTACCTGCGCGCCGGCTCGGCCGGCGCCCTGGCCAGGCAGCTCGGCATCGACAGCCTGCCGTATGTGAAAAAAGTGTTCGAGCACCCGGCCTACGACAAGTACTGGCAGGAGCAGGCCATGGACCGCGTGCTGGCGAAGCGACCGCTCAAGGTGCCCACGATGCTGGTGGTGGGCCGCTGGGACCAGGAGGACATCTACGGGGCCTACGCCGTGTACGCCGCCACCGAGGCGAAAGACGTGAACAACGACATGAATTACCTGGTGGTCGGGCCGTGGCGCCACAGCCAGGTCAATTACGAGGGGCGCTCGCTCGGCGCGCTGCGCTTTGCCGGCGACACGGCCGCCGAATTCCGCCGCGACTACATGCTGCCGTTCCTGAACCAGCACCTGAAGGATGGCGCGCCACGCGCGCATACGCCTGCCGTACTGTCGTATGAAACCGGCACCGACCGCTGGCGCCAGCGCGCCCGGTGGCCGCTGGCGCAGTCCACCAAACCGGTCTACCTGGCGGCCGGCGGCAAGCTTGGATTCGACAAGCCGGCCAGGGGCGCATTCGACGAATACGTGTCCGATCCGGCCAAGCCCGTGCCGTTTGTGCCGCGTCCGGTGCGCGCGACCGATCCGGAAGTCTGGCGCCCATGGCTGGTCAGCGACCAGCGCTCGTTCTCCGACCGTCCGGACGTCCTGACTTACGTCTCCGAACCGCTCAAGGCACCTGTCCACCTTGCCGGCGCACCGATGGTCAACCTGTTCGCCTCCACCAGCGGCACCGATGCAGACTGGGTCGTGAAGGTGATCGACGTGTACCCGGACGAGATGCCCAACGACGCGAAACTGGGCGGCTACCAGCTGGGCATTTCGATGGACATCTTCCGCGGCCGCTACCGCAACAGCCTGGAGACGCCAAGCGCGATCCCTGCCAATAAGGTGGAGCGCTACCGCTTTGCATTGCCCAACGCGGACCACGTATTCCTGCCGGGGCACCGCATCATGGTGCAGGTGCAGTCCAGCTGGTTCCCGCTGTACGACCGCAATCCGCAGACCTTCGTGCCGAACATCTTCCACGCACAGCCGGGCGACTACCGCAAGGCGGTGCAGCGCATCTACAGCACCCCGGACGCGCAAAGCATGATCGAACTGCCGATCGCGGAGTAAAGCGCAGCACTGCGGCGGTTGCGCCGGGCCGGGAATAAATGTAGCATTCGAAGTGCATGTTTATTCCCGGCTTACCAATGTCCTATCTCCCGCTCGACCGACCTTCCCTGTCCCGCCTTGTCCACGAATTCTACGGCGAAGTGCGCGCCGACCCCGTGCTCGGGCCGGTGTTCGACAACGCCATCGGCGACCACTGGGACGCGCATTTCGTGCGGCTGACCGATTTCTGGGCCACCGTCATGCTGGGAACGCGGGAATTCCAGGGCAATGTGTTCGGCACCCACATGCAGCTCAAGGGAGTGGAGCCCGGGCACTTCCGGATCTGGCTGGACATCTTCGCGGGAACCGTGGAAAGGCTGTTCGAGCCGGCGGTGGCCGATGAGTTCATGATTGTGGCGCGGCGCATTGCCGGGAGCCTGCAATACGGGTACTTCGGCAAGATCGAAGTACAGTAGCGCATGGGGATCGCCCCTGTTTGTGGCATGCCGAACAGATAAGCCCGCGCCACGCTCCTAAGCTTGGGCATGGGCGGCAACATCTACATCGGGATTTCGGGCTGGCGCTACGTGCCGTGGCGGGGCGAGTTCTATCCGCAGGGGCTGGCCCAGCATCGCGAGCTGGAATACGCCTCGCGCCAGCTGCCCACCATCGAAATCAACGGTTCCTTCTACTCGCTGCAGCGGCCCGAAAGCTACGCCGCCTGGTATGAGGCCACGCCGCCGGGCTTCGTATTCTCGGTCAAGGGCAACCGCTTCATCACCCACATGCTGCGACTGCGCGATGTCGATCCGGCGCTCTCGAACGTGCTCGCCTCGGGCATGCTCGGGCTGCGCGACAAGCTGGGGCCGATGCTGTGGCAGTTCCCGCCCAACTTCGTGTTCGACCCGGAGAAGATGGAGCACTTCCTGAGCATCCTGCCGCATGACACCGCGCATGCGCTGGAGCTGGCGCGCCGGCACGAGCCGCGCATGGCGGGGCGCGCACTCCTGGAAATCGACCGCAAGCGCAAGATGCGGCACGCGGTCGAGGTGCGCCACATGAGCTTTGCGGACGAGCGCTTCGTGAAGATGCTGCGCAAGTACAAGGTGGCCGTGGTGGTTGCGGATACGGCCGGCAAATGGCCGTATTTCGAGGACGTCACCGCCGACTTCATGTACCTGCGGCTGCACGGCGAGAAGGAGCTGTACGCGAGCGGCTACACCGACGACGCACGGGACCACTGGGCAAAGCGCATCCGCGCCTGGTCGCAGGGAGGCCAGCCGGCCGACGCGCGCACCATCAGCGATTCCGCGCCGCCGAGGCGCGCAAGCCGGGATGTGTTCTGCTACTTCGACAACGACATCAAGGTGCATGCGCCTTATGACGCGCACAAGCTGATGGTGCGGCTGGGATTGCGGGACAGCGTGGCGCCGCGGCCGGCGCCGCCACTGAAATAAAGGGGACCGTCCCCGCTGGGGACTGTCCCCCGATCTTTCAGTCGCGCGGGTGGATGGTGATGACGCGGGCGCCTGGGCGGGATGGCTGGTCCGCAGGCTTTGCCGGCTCGTCGCAGGTGCCGCAGGTATCGCAACCGCTGCCGCAGCCGGCCGACTGGCCGAACCAGCGGGCCACGCGCGGGTGCGCTTCCAGACGCGCAGACAACTTGCGCCGCGTGGCCTTCGGCATGTACTTCAGGCCGACATAGCCGAATGCGGCGACTACGATCAGCGCGACTGCGAGTTCCTGCATGGTCAGCCGCCTCCCAGCGCCAGCGCGGTGCGGTAGGTGATGAACGATGCCACGTAAGCCAGCGCGAACATGTAGCCGGCCATGATCAGCGGATAGCGCATGCTGTTGGTTTCCCGGCGTACGACCGACAGCGTGGACAGGCACTGCGGCGCGAACACGTACCAGGCCAGCAGCGACAGCGCGGTGGCGAGCGACCACGATTGCGCGATCAGCGGCGCCAGCGCGGTCTCGATATCGGCTCCGCCCTGCGCCGACAGCGCGTACACGGTACCCAGGGCGCCCACCGCCACCTCGCGCGCGGCCATGCCCGGCACCAGCGCGATGCAGATCTGCCAGCCGAAACCGATCGGCTCGAACAGCACCGCCATCGCACGGCCAATCATGCCGGCAATGCTGTAGTAGATGTCCGGCTGGGTGGCGCCTTCCGGCGCCCCGGGGAAGCTGGACAGGAACCACACCAGCACCATCAGCGTGAGGATCAGCGTGCCGACCCGCGCCAGGAAGATGCGCGCGCGTTCCCACAGCCCCAGTGCGAGGTTCTGCAGGTGCGGCCAGTGGTAGCTTGGCAGCTCCAGCATCAGCGGCTGCTTCGACTTCGATCCGAGCGAGTACTTGAAGAACCAGGCCACGCCCATCGCGCTGACGATGCCGGCAACATACAGGGAGAACAGCACCAGCCCCTGAAGGCTGATGCCGGCGCCGACTTCGCGCGCCGGGATGAAGGCGGCGATCACCAGCGCGTACACCGGCAGCCGTGCGGAACACGTCATCAGCGGCGCGATCATGATGGTGACCAGGCGGTCGCGCGGGTTCTGGATGGTGCGGGCAGCCATGATGCCGGGGATCGCGCAGGCGAAGCTGGACAGCAGCGGGATGAAGGCGCGCCCGGACAGCCCGACGCCGCCCATCATCCGGTCCAGCAGGAAGGCCGCGCGCGGCAGGTAGCCGCAGTCTTCCAGCACCAAAATGAAGAAGAACAGGATCAGGATCTGCGGCAGGAATACCAGCACGCTGCCGACGCCGCTCAGGATGCCTTCCACCAGCAGGCTGCGCAGGATGCCTTCGCCCATGTGGGCGGAGACCCACTGCCCGACAGCGTCGACGCCGGCGGTGATCATGTCCATCGGCACCGCCGCCCAGCTGAACACCGCCTGGAACACCAGGAACATCAGCACCGCGAAGATCAGCGGGCCGGCGACCGGGTGCAGCACCACATTGTCGATCCTTTCGGTCAGGTTGCCGGTGTCGTGCTCGTCACTGGTGGCGGCGTCGAGGATGCGGCGCACTTCGCGCTGCGTCTCTTCCACCGGCACGGCTTCGATCGCGGACAGCGCGTTCGGCACGGCCACGTCGTCGAACGCCAGCGCGTCGAGCGCGCGCACCAGCGCCTGCTCGCCGCCGCTCTGCACCGCCACGGTCTCCACCACCGGCATGCCCAGCTCGCGCGACAGGATCGCCGTGTCGATGCGGATGCCGCGCTTTTTCGCGACGTCGGTCATGTTCAGCGCCAGCACCATCGGCAGGCCGAGGCGCTTGACCTCCAGCACCAGGCGCAGGTTCAGGCGCAGGTTGGTGGCGTTGGCCACCATGACCAGCGCTTCCGGCGCGCGTTCGCCGGCGCGCAGGCCGGCCACCACGTCACGGGTGATCTCTTCGTCGGGAGTCTGCGCCGACAGGCTGTAGGCGCCGGGCAGGTCGAGCACGCGGTAGCTGCGCCCGCCCGCGGAGGTGAAACCGCCTTCCTTGCGCTCGATCGTGACGCCGGCGTAGTTGGCCACCTTCTGGCGCGCGCCGGTGAGGCGGTTGAACAGCGCGGTCTTGCCGCAGTTGGGATTGCCGAGCAGTGCCACCAGCGGCAGGTTGGCCGCCTGTTGTTCCATCGCGCCCATCGATTACTCCGCAGTGACCGACACCAGCGCCGCCTCGAAGCGGCGCAGCGCGAAGGTGGACTGGCCCACCTTGACAGCGACCGGCTCGCCGCCGGGGAAGCCGCGCTTGAGGACACGGATCCGTTCGCCCGGCACGAAGCCCAGCTCCATCAGGCGGCGCGAGACGTTCACGCCACCCCATGCCAGGTCGGCGCTGGGCGCCAGGTGGATAACGGTCGCGCTCTGTCCAACGGTGAGGTTGTCGAGCGTGGTCAGGGTCGGTGCGAGGGTCATGGTGTGGCCTTGAGGGTTGCCGCCACGGCGCAAACGCCGCGGCACCCCGACATGATACGGCCAAATGCGAATAATTTCTATTTATCGAGGTCGATCCGCAACAAAACACTTGCATCCGCATGGCGTTTCTTGGAGAATGAACGTGAATGATAATGATTCTCATTAGTGAAACGGCAATGCGCCGCCACATGAGGCTTACCGGATCCCGCTACCATGATCGTCTGCGTCTGCAACAACATCTCCGACCGTGAAATCCGCCAGGCGGCCGACCTCGGGCTGAACTCGATGGGCGAGCTGCGCCGCGACCTGGGCGTCGGCACCTGCTGCGGCAAGTGCGTCAGCTGCGCGCGCCAGGTCCTGCACGACCACATCGCGCAAAGCGCGACCACCACCACCACCACAGAGCTGGCGTTCCGCCGCGAGCCTGCCGGCGCCTGACGTCCCCTGCCCTGCACGGGCACCCCGTATCGCCGGGCCGGCGCGCCCGGCATGTCCCGCCCGCTTCCCGCCGTGCCCATATTTGTTATGATGGCCAGCACGACAACAAACACCCGGGAAGGCATCATGAAGGGCGACAAGAACATCATCCGGCTGCTCAACGCGCAGCTGACCAACGAGCTCACCGCGATCAACCAGTACTACCTGCATGCACGCATGTACCGCCACTGGGGCTTCGAAAAACTCGGCAAGAAGGAATATGACGAATCGATCGGCGAGATGAAGCATGCCGACAAGCTGATCGAGCGCATCCTGATGCTGGACGGGCTGCCGAACCTGCAGGCGCTGCACAAGCTGCTGATCGGCGAGAACGCGCCGGAGATGCTCGACTGCGACCTCAAGCTCGAGCAGGCGGCGCAGGTGACCATCAAGGAAGGCATCGCGGCGGCCGAGCAGGTCGGCGACTACGTGTCGCGCGAGCTGCTGGTGGAGATCCTGGATGACACCGAGGAGCACATCGAGTGGCTGGAGACGCAGCTGGACCTGATCAACAAGATCGGCCTGCAGAACTACCTGCAAAGCCAGATGTAAGAACAAGGGGCGCCGCGGCGCCCCTTGTTCTTACATCGCCATCCCCGCGCACGCGGGGACCCCTGCCGAGTATTAACACGGGATACGTCAGCTCATGGGCGGATTCAGCATGGGCCCCCGCGTGCGCGGGGATGACGCGCGCACGCGGGGACCCCTGCCGAGTATTAACATGGGATACGTCAGCTCATGGGCGGATTCAGCCTGGACCCCCACGTGCGCGGGGATGACGCGCCGCCGGCCTTACAGGTGGGGGACGGTATCGCGGAACGACTGGCGTTCTGACAGCTTGTCGTACAGGCGCGCCAGGTTGGCGAAATCCTCGCGCCAGCCAATCTCCGGGAAGCGGAACGACAGCCACCCCAGCATGCAGCCCACCGCCACATCGGCCAGCGTGTAGTGGTTGCCGGCGCAGTACGGCGATTCGCCCAGGTTGGCGGAAATGACCGCCAGCCCCGCCTGCACCTTGTGCAGCTGGCGCTCGATCCACGCTTCGCTCTGCTGCCCTTGCGGGCGCAGGGTGCGCTCCAGGCGCACCAGCACCGCCGCGTCGAGCACGCCGTCGGCCAGGGCCTCCCAGCATTTCACGTCGGCGCGGTCACGCCCGCTCGGGGGCAGCAGCTTGCCCACCGGTGACATGGTGTCGAGGAATTCGACGATCACGCGCGAGTCGTACAGCGCGGTGCCGTCATCGAGGATCAGGCAGGGCACTTTGCCGAGCGGATTGGCCTCGTGGATGCGGGTTCCGGCGTCCCAGACATCTTCGAGCTCGTACTGGTAATCGAGCTTCTTCTCGGCCAGCACGACGCGGGCCTTGCGGACATAGGGACTGGTGTTGGAACCGATGAGTTTCATAAAAAATGCAGTAGCAGGTTGATCCCAAGTATAGCACCGGCCCCTGCCGCCACCCCAGCAACGGCATCAATATCGCCGCCTGCGAGCAACGGAAGGCGCGCGCCTTCAGTGGTAAAATCGCTCTCTTTGCACCAGCCATCCACGCCATGACCACGACTCCCTACTCCACGCTGTCGGCCCTGTCCCCACTGGACGGCCGCTACGCCGCCAAGACCGACAAGCTGCGCCCGATCCTGTCCGAAGCAGGCTTCATGCACCACCGCGTGAAGGTGGAAATCGCCTGGCTGCAGGCGCTGTCGCAGGCCGGCTTCACCGAGATCAAGCCGTTCTCCGCGCAGGCCAGCGCGCACCTCGACCGCATCGCCGCCGAATTCAACGAGCAGGCGGCGGCACGCATCAAGGACATCGAGCGCGTCACCAACCACGACGTGAAGGCGGTCGAGTACTGGCTCAAGGAACAGGTCAGGGACGTGCCGGAACTGCTGGCGGCGACGGAATTCATCCACTTCGCCTGCACCTCGGAAGACATCAACAACACCTCGCACGGCATGATGCTCAAGGCGGCGCGCGACAGCGTGATGCTGCCTGCCCTGCAGGCCATCATCGACAAGCTGACCCAGCTCGCGCACGACAACGCGGCGCTGCCGATGCTGTCGCGCACCCACGGCCAGACCGCCAGCCCGACCACGCTCGGCAAGGAGATGGCCAACGTGGTCGCGCGCCTGCAGCGCGCAGTCAAGCGCATCGCGGCCGTCGAAATCCTCGGCAAGATGAACGGCGCGGTCGGCAACTACAACGCGCACCTGTCGGCCTACCCCGGGTTCGACTGGGCCACGTTCTCGAAGAACGTGATCGAGCAGCGCCTCGGCCTGACCTTCAACCCGTACACCATCCAGATCGAGCCGCACGACTACATGGCCGAGCTGTTCGACGCGATCGCGCGCACCAACACCATCCTGCTGGACCTGAACCGCGACATCTGGACTGACATCTCGCTGGGCTACTTCAAGCAGATCACCAAGGCCGGCGAGATCGGCTCGTCCACCATGCCGCACAAGGTCAACCCGATCGACTTCGAGAACTCGGAAGGCAACCTGGGCCTGGCCAACGCGGTGCTGCGCCACATGGCCGAGAAGCTGCCGGTCTCGCGCATGCAGCGCGACCTGACCGATTCGACCGTGCTGCGCAACATCGGCGTGGGCTTCGGCTACGCGCTGCTGGCCTACGACAGCTGCCTGCGCGGCCTGAACAAGCTGGAAGTGAACGCCGCCCGCCTGGAGCAGGATCTGGACGCGAACTGGGAAGTGCTGGCCGAGCCGGTGCAGACCGTGATGCGCCGCTACGGTATCGAGAATCCGTACGAGCAGCTCAAGGAACTCACGCGCGGCAAGGGCATCTCGAAAGACGCGCTGCGCGAGTTCATCACCGGCCTGGCGATCCCGCAGCAGGCCAAGGACCAGCTGCTGGCCATGACCCCGATGAACTACACCGGCATCGCCGAGCAGCTCGCGCGCGCGATCTGACCATGCCGTCACTCCCGCGGACGCGGGGGCCCGTGCAGAGGTGGCCGCAGTGGCGATGCATGGGTTCCCGCGTCCGCGGGGATGACAGGGCAAACCTCCAGCCGCATCGCCGGCATTAGCACGGTGCGACCCCGGAAAATTTCGGGTTCGCGCGGTGGCGCTTGTTTTTTGTTAGTATTTTGTTCTAACAAGAACTATAGAAGCAGCGGAGACCCCTTCATGCAGCGTTACAGCTCCACCGCCATTGCCCTGCACTGGCTCATGGCCGCTATGATCATCGCCAACTTCACGCTGGGCCTGGTCATGGTCGACATCGCCGGCCTGACCCCGGCCAAGCTGCGCTACTTCTCCTGGCATAAATGGGCTGGCGTGACGATCCTGCTGCTGGCCACGGTGCGCCTGCTGTGGCGCCTGTCCCATCCGGCCCCGGCGCTGCCCGACACCATGCCCGCCTGGGAAAAGCTGGCGGCGCGCGCCTCGCATACGCTGCTGTACGTGCTGCTGTTCGCGGTACCGCTCTCGGGCTATTTCTACACCTTGGCGGCAGGCGTCCCGGTCGTGTACTTCGGCGTGGTCGAGCTGCCGGTCCTGATCGACAAGGATCCGGCGCTCAAGTCCGTGCTGCAAACGGTGCATTACGGGCTCAACATGCTGCTTGCAGCCACCGTCGCGCTACATGTGCTTGCCGCACTGAAGCACCAGTTCATCGACCGCGACAGCGTGCTCAAGCGCATGCTGCCGGTCCGCACCTGATCCCGGAGTCATCATGAAAACCATCCCCCTGATCCTGGCCTTGCTCGCGGCCCCGTGCGCAGTGCTGGCGGCGCCGCTCAAGACCGACCCGGCCAACAGCAGCGTGACCGCCGTGTTCCGCCAGATGAACGTGCCGGTCGAGGCCACCTTCCACCGGTTTACCGCCAGGGTCGATTACGACCCGGCCCGCCCCCAGGCGGCCAGCGCGGATGTGCAGATCGACGCCACCACGCTCGACGTGGGCGACGAGGAGATCAACAAGGAAGTCGGCAAGAAGGAGTGGTTCGACACCGCCCGCTATCCGCGCGCGTCGTTCGTATCGACCGCGATCCGTCCCGGCGCCGCCGGGAAACTGACGGTGGACGGCAAGCTGACCATCAAGGGCCGCACCGCCAACGTGAGCTTCCCGCTGACGGTGAAGCAGACCGGCGGCAAGTACCTGTTCGAAGGCCAGCTGCCGATCAGGCGCACCACGTTCAGCGTCGGCGAAGGCGACTGGCTCGACACCACCATGGTCGCCGACGAAGTGATCATCAAGTTCCGCGTCACCGCAGCAAAGTAATCCCACCCACCTGTAAGGACGAACATGAAAGCAACGATCATCGCAGCAGCCCTCACCGCAGCCATCAGCAGCAGCGCATTCGCCGCCGACGTCTACCAGATCGATTCGAGCCATACCTACCCGAGCATGGAAGTGGACCACAAGGGCCTGTCGATCCTGCGCGGGAAGTTCAACAAGACCGAAGGCACGATCACGCTGGACCGCGCCGCAAAGACCGGCACCATCGACGTGACGATCGACGCGGCATCGGTGGACTTCGGCCACGAGCGCCTGAACAACCACATCAAGTCGCCGGACATGTTCGATGTCGAGCAATTCCCGACTGCTGTGTACAAGGGCAAGTCGATGACCTTCAACGGCGACGTGCCGGCCACGGTGGACGGCGAGCTGACGCTGCATGGCGTGACGCTGCCGGTGCAACTCAAGATCAACAAATTCAAGTGCGTACAGAACACCCAGCTCAAGCGAGAAGTCTGCGGCGCGGACGCCTCGGCGCAGTTCAAGCGCACCGACTTCGGCATCGGCTACGGCGGCGCGGCGTTCGACCCGCTGGTCAAGCTGCAGATCGAAGTGGAAGCCATCAAGCAGCAATAATTCCCCTGGGGACCGGCCCCGCAGGGACAGTCCCCTTGTCGGAAGCCAGCGCGCAGATAAGGGAAAAGGGCGTTGCCACTCCGGGTGGCAACGCCCTTTTTTTAAAGAGCCGGGGACAGTACTGCCGCCGTGGCGCGCAGGAACCGTCCCTTTTTTAGCGATTAGCGGCCGTCGCGGTCGAAATCGCCCGGCATGGCGCGCTCGACGCGGTCCCACGCTGCGCGGGTGGCCGACTTGGCCTGTTCCCAGTTCAGTCGCGACTTGCCCTTGACGCGTTCCCAGTCGTCCGACAGGTCGTTTTCCACGCTGTCGAACGAACCCGGATAACGGCCGCGGCCGTTGTAGCCCAGTTCGTAGGCCGGACCATAGTCGTCATAGGTGTAGCCCGGGGTGTAGTAGGACGAGGTCTGGTAGTTGTTGCTCCAGTATTCGCGCTCTTCTTCCGGATTGATGACGTGGCCGATGCCCTTGCCGGCCATGCCGCCCGCTACCGCGCCAATGGCAGCGCCCGCCGCCATGCCTACCGGGCCGCCGACCGCGCCGGCCGCTGCGCCAACCGCTGCGCCCGAACCTGCGCCCACGCCCTTGGCCAGGTGGTGCTCATGCAGCTCGTCGCCCGCCTTCGGATTGACGACTTCGGCTGCGCCCTTACCAGCCAGGCCGCCGGCCACGCCGCCGATCGCGGCACCTGCCGCCATGCCGACCGGGCCGGCTGCAGCACCGATGCCCGCGCCCGCCAGCGCGCCGGCGCCAGCGCCCACGCCGGTGCCGATCACGTGTTCGCCCTTGCTTTCCTTCCAGCTCTTTTCGATGTGGGCGGCGTCTTCATCCGAACGTGGGCTCACGCCCATCACGATGCCACCGCTCTTGATGCCTTCCTCGTAGTGCTTGACGCGCTCTTCCGGGATGCCGGCGCCGATCAGTGCACCGATCAGGCCGCCGGTCACGCCACCTGCGCCCGCACCAGCCAGCGCTGCCGCAACCGGGCCGGCGATCACGATACCCATGCCTGGCAGCACCAGCGTGGTGCCGACCGCAGCGATGCCGGCCAGCACTGCACCGATCGCGCCGCCGATACCGGCGCCAACACCGGCACCTTCCGCCGCCTTGGTGCCCAGCTCGGTTTCCTGGTCGCCAAAGTGGCGCTTGCGGGTGTCATCCGACATCACCAGGTTCACGTCGTCCTTGCTGTAGCCGCGCTCGTGCAGGGTGCTATAAGCACGCTCGGCGCTGTCGCGATCGCGGAACAGGCCGGTAACCATGCGGTTGCTCTTCGTCGTGGTGTCGTAGTTGCTCATGTCTCATTCCTTTCTGGGGATTGTGTGGTGGGCAGGCATCGCTTGCTTGCCGGTCGAACTAAGTTAAGCTCTTCGATACCCCGCATCTGTACGGTGCCGCACCAACGCGGCCCCCATCGCGTCGGCGCTTGCGCTACGTTCGTTGCCGCACCGACCCCGAACTCGACGATGACTAATCTGATTCCACGGCCAGCGCTTTCGCATTGGTCAATGCGTGTTCATTACTTTAGGAGGATCGACATGTTATTCATTATCTGGATCGTCATCGGCGGCATCCTGGGCTGGCTGGCCAGCCTGGTCATGAAAACCGACGCAGAGCAAGGCATGATTCTCAACGTGGTGGTCGGTATCATCGGCGCCTTCCTGGGTGGCTGGCTGCTCTCGCCACTGTTCGGCACCGGGACCATCAACCAGGACGACTTCAGCGTCACCTCGCTGCTGGTTTCGTTCCTCGGTGCGGTGATCCTGCTCGCGATCGTGAACCTGCTGCGTCGCGGCCGGGTTCGCTAAAAAAATGTAGTTTGCCCACCGAACCAACGCTTGATCGGAAGCGTTGGTTTTTTTTCGCCACCGGAAATTATCGATGAGATCTCCGCCAATGGTCGCACTCGTCTCAGTACTCCTGACACTGCTGGCAGTGTTTCTTACGTTCAACCTGATGCCGGGAGAGCGCCGCATCGAGGAAAAACTGTCGCGCAGCTATGGCACCAACGACGAGCAGTTCCGCCGTTCGATGGGCGTGCTGCTCGGGCCGCCTATCCTCGAAGGCAACCATGTCGAGGAACTGGTCAACGGCGACCAGATCTTCCCCGCCATGCTGGATGCGATCCGCTCGGCCAAGAAGACCGTGACCTTTGAAACCTTCATCTACTGGTCCGAAACGATCGGCAAGGAATTTGCCGATGCGCTGTCGGAACGCGCGCGCGCCGGCGTCAAGGTGCATGTCCTGCTGGACTTCCTGGGCAGCGTCAAGCTGGATGCCGCATCGATCGAGGAGATGCGCGCGGCCGGCGTCGAAGTGGAGCGCTACCACAAGCCGGCATGGTGGAAGTTCACCCGCCTGAACAACCGTACCCACCGCAAGGTGCTGGTCATCGACGGCAAGCTGGGCTTCACCGGCGGCGTCGGCATTGCCGACCAGTGGCGCGGCAACGCCCAGGACAAGGATCACTGGCGCGATACCCACTTCCGCGTGCGCGGACCGGTGGTCGGCCAGATGCAGGCGGTATTCAACGACAACTGGAGCAAATCGACCGGCGCGGTGCTGGACGGCGAGGAGTATTTCCCGGCCCTGGAAACGGCGGGCGACATGCCGGCGCAAATGTTCAGCAGCTCGCCCACCGGCGGCAGCGAGAGCATGCACCTGATGTACCTGATGACGATTACCGCGGCGCGCCGCGAGATCATGCTGTCGAGCGCGTACTTCGTTCCGGACGAGCTGGCCATCAACGCACTGGCCGAGGCCGCGCGGCGCGGGGTGAAGATCCGCATCATCACGCCCGGCAAGCATATCGATACGGCGATCGTGCGCGCCGCCTCGCGCGAGCGCTGGGGCAAGCTGCTCGAGTCCGGGGTGCAGATGGCCGAGTACCGGCCCACCATGTTCCACGTCAAGTGCCTGATCGTCGATGGCCTGCTGGTGTCGGTCGGCTCGACCAATTTCGACAACCGCTCGTTCAGCATCAACGACGAGGCCAACCTCAACGTGTTCAGCCGCGAGTTCGCCGCCCGCCAGGCCGCCATCTTCGAAGAGGACTGGAAGAAGGCGCGCCAGATCACGCTGGCCGAGTGGGAAAACCGCCCGGTCCTCGAAAAGATGACCTCGAAGTTCTATTCCATGTTCGGCGCACAGCTGTAACACGCGCTCCCAACAGTTGCACAACAGCAAGGCGCCGGTATTGACGGGCGCCTTGCGGCATTCCCGCGTGCATATTTTTCATTGACTATTACAGCGGCGGGGGCGGATACTCTCAGACGCTCCCGGCAGAGCACATCTGCCCTTGTATATGCATACATATATTTTCAAGAGACCGACACGCATGAATAAATCCCTTCTCGCGCTCGCCATCCTTTCGACTGCCTCCGTCGCGCAAGCGGACGAAGGCATGTGGATGCCGCAGCAGCTGCCGCAAATCGCCAATCAACTGAAGGCCGCCGGCCTCGAACTGGACCCGGCCAAGCTGACCAAGCTGACCGAATTCCCGGCCGGCGCGATCGTGAGCCTGGGCGGCTGCTCCGCTTCGTTCGTCTCGCCGCAAGGCCTGGTCGCCACCAACCACCACTGCGTCTACAACAGCATCGCCGTCAACTCGACCAAGGAACGCGACCTGCTGAAGAATGGCTTCCTGGCCAAGACCCTGGCCGAAGAGCTGCCGGCAGCGCCTGGCAGCCGCGTGTTCGTGACCGAAGAAGTGCTGAACGTCACCGACCGCGTGATCACCCCTGCGGTCGCGAAGCTGACCGGCAAGAAGCGCATCGACGCCATCGAAAAGAATCAGAAATCGCTGGTTGCCGAGTGCGAAAAGGAAGCCGGCTACCGCTGCACCGTGGCCAGCTTCTACGGCGGCCTCGAGTTCTACCGCCTGAAGCAGCTGGAAATCCGCGACGTGCGCCTGGTGCACGCGCCGGCCGAAGGCATCGGCAAGTTCGGTGGCGACACCGACAACTGGATGTGGCCGCGCCACACCGGCGACTACGGCTTCTACCGCGCCTACGTGTCGAAGGACGGCAAGGCTGCCGACTTCTCCAAGGACAACGTCCCGTACGCACCGAAGCACCACCTGAAGATCGCCAAGGAAGGCGTCAAGGAAGGCGACTTCATCATGGTGATGGGCTACCCCGGCCGCACCAACCGCCACCGCCTGCCGTCGGAAGTGGCGTTCACCTTCGAGTGGAACTACCCGGCATTCGTGCAGCGCTCGGCTGAAACGCTGGCGATCATCGAACGCGAAACCGCGGGCGACCGCGACGCCGCGCTCAAGTACGCCGGCATGAAGGCAGGCGTCAACAACTACTTCAAGAACCGCAAGGGCATGCTGACCTCCTACGAGAACAGCGACTTCCTGGCCCGCAAGACCCGCGAACACGCCGAGCTCAAGGCCTGGGTCAATGCCGATGCGAAACGCAAGAAGGAGTTCGCGGCCGACATCGAGGCGGTGGAAAAGCTGATCGCCCAGCGCGACGCCCAAGTCAAGCGCGACTGGAACCTGGACAGCTCCGCACCGCGCTTCCTGAACGCCGCGCGCACGCTGTACCGCCTGGCGCACGAAAACACCAAGCCTGACGCCGAGCGCCGCGCCGGCATGCAGGAACGCGACATGCCACGCCTGAAGGCATCGCTGGCCGGCATGGACCGCACCTACGTCGAGAAAGTGGACAAGGCGCTGGTGCTGAACAGCCTGGTCAAGTACGCGGCCCAGCCTGCAGCCGAGCGCAACGCAGCGTTCGACGCCGCGATGGGCATCAAGGACGGCATGAAGGAAGCCGAACTGAAGGCGCTGCTGGACACCATCTACGCTGGCTCCAAGCTGGCCAACGGCGCCGAGCGCGCTGCATGGCTGGGCAAGAAGCCTGCAGACTTCAAGGCATCGAACGACAGCTTC
This sequence comes from Telluria sp., assembly GCA_036405115.1. Lineage (GTDB taxonomy): Bacteria > Pseudomonadota > Gammaproteobacteria > Burkholderiales > Burkholderiaceae_D > Telluria. Next base: position 41,723 of record DASWYE010000089.1, read on the forward strand.
ATCAAGGCCGCCGTCGCGATGTACGAAGACAGCATGAAGCGTGAAGCCGCCGAAGAAGAACTGGCCGGCAAGATCCAGCAAACCTACGCCAGCTACATGAAGGCCAAGATCGCCTACATGAACAGCAAGGGCAAGGCGGTGTACCCGGATGCGAACAGCACCCTGCGCGTGACCTTCGGTAACATCAAGGGCCGCGACCATGGCGCCGACGGCACCGGTTCGTGGACTGCGTTCACCACCGTCAAGGGCGTGGTTGCCAAGGCGACCGGCGAAGGCGAGTTCGACGCACCTGTGAAGCAGCTGAACGCGATCAAGGCCAAGGACTTCGGCAAGTATGTCGATCCGAAGCTGGGCACCGTTCCTGTCAACTACCTGGCCACGCTGGACATCACCGGCGGCAATTCCGGTTCGGCAGCGCTGAACTCGAAGGGCGAGTTCATCGGCCTGGCATTCGACGGCACGCTCGACTCGATCATCTCCGACTGGGACTTCAACGCCGCCAACACCCGCGACATCCAGGTGGATGTGCGCTACATGCTGTGGGTGATGAAGCACGTCGACCACGCCGACAACCTGCTCAAGGAAATGGGCGTCGAGTAATCGCCGGCCCGCTACAAAGTAAAAGCCCGCTTTCGAGCGGGCTTTTTTTTCGCCCCATGCCGGCCGTACAGGCGGACCCGTTATCCCGGCGAAGGCCGGGATCCATACGGAGCTACCGGCACAGGCATACCAGGACCGCACGCTTGCGCCGCATTGATCCCAGCCTTCACCGGGATGACGGTGGGCTTCACAATGCCACTGATGCGCGGACGCGGATGCGCACATCCTATGTCCCCCCATCCACACCGCTTTCCTGTTTGAGTGGCGAAAAAAAGGGACGCACGCGGCGTCCCCTGATTGTTGGAGCGGGTTTGCGTCAGCCGCGGTTCAGGCGGGAGTTGCGCGCGCTGTAGGCGAAGTAGGTGATGACCGTGATCGCCATCCACACCAGGAAGATGCGGAAGGTCGAAGTCGGCAGGCCCTTCATGATGTACAGGCAGGCCAGGATCGACAGGCCCGGGATCACGTACGGGCCAAACGGTACGCGGAAACCTTGCACCGGCGCGCCCGGCACCTCGCGGCGGCGCATCACCGGCACCGCGATCGACACCACGATGAACGCGGTCAGCGTACCCATCGACACCATGTCCCACAGGAAGGTGGAATCGACCAGGCCCGCAACCAGCGCCACCACGATGCAGACGATGACGGTGTTGGCCATCGGGACGCTATGGCGCTCGCTCACGCGCTGGAAGTTCGGCGAAATCAGGCCGTCGCGCGACACCGCGTACAGGATGCGGGTCTGGCCGTAGATGGTGACCAGCGTCACCGAGAACACCGAGATCACGGCGCCGGCGGACAGGATCAGCGCAGGCCAGGCCTGGCCGGTGACGTTCTGCAGGATCACGGACAGGCCGGCTTCCTGGTGCGCGAACATCGACGCGGGCTGCGCGCCCACTGCGGCGACTGCCACCAGCATGTAGAACACGGTCACGATCACCAGCGCGGCCAGGATCCCCAGCGGGACGTTGCGGCGCGGGTCCTTCACTTCCTCGCCGGCAGTCGCCACGGTGTCGAGGCCGATGAAGGAGAAGAACACGGTGCCGGCTGCGGCCGTAATGCCGGCCATGCCGGCCAGGCCTTTCGAGTCATCGGTATTGAAGAACGGCGTGAAGTTGGCCGCATCGAATCCGGTGAACGCGACCACGACGAAGAACAGCAGGATCGCCAGCTTGATCATCACCATGATGTTGTTCACGGTGGCAGACTCCTTGGCGCCACGCAGCAGCAGCACGCCGCACAGGCCCACCAGCAGGATCGGCGGCAGGTTGATATGGCCCGGACGGAACTCGACCCCGTGTTCGCCCGAGACGATCATCGGTGAGCGCAGTTCCCGCAATATCTCGTAGCCGGTTGAATTGACCAGGAAGTTATTCAGGTAATCGGACCACCCGATGGCCACGGCGCTGGCAGCCAGCCCGTATTCGAGCAGGACGCAGGCGGCCACGATGAAGGCCGCGAACTCGCCCAGCGACGCATACGCGAACGAGTAGGCCGAGCCGGAAGCGGGAATCTTGAATGCCAGCTCGGCATAGCACAGGGCGGTGAGGCCGGCGGTCAGGGCCGCCAGCAGGAAGGACAGGATCACAGAGGGGCCGGCCTTCGGCACCGCTTCGACCATCGTGAAGAAGATGCCGGTGCCGATGGTGGCGCCGACGCCGATCATCGTCAAAGGGAATGCGCCCAGCGTCCGTTTCAGTTCTCCGTGGCCATGGCCATCGTCATGCTTTGCTACCGGTTTGGTGCGGAACAGCTTATAGCCAGTGGTGTTCGTGGTCACGGATGATCCTCAGTCGCAGGAAAAACCTAGCGATTATAGGGCCGTTAGCGCGACGAGAGGCAAAAAGATCATGCCTGCGGCCGGAAGCGCCCGCTGCGCGCGGGCCGGGAATCAATGCGGCGAGGGTGGCGTATTGCTTGCCGCCGGCGCGAGAACGGGCGCAGTGCTGTCCGCAAACCGGAACTCGATCCGCGCGTCGTTCGAGTAGCGGCGGTCTCCGAGCGGCGCGACGAAGCCCATGCCCTCGTCGCTGATTTCCAGCGGCAGGCGCAGTTCGCCATCGACCAGCGTCGCGGCCGTGATCTTGCGGTCGGCGTGGCTCGACAACTGCAGCTTCTCCACGCCGCACCAGTCGGTGGTGAGCAGGAAGCTGTTCACCAGCAGCTTGACCCATAGCGGCATCTCTTCCTTGGCCACCGCCACCACCACCTTGCATTCGAGGCGCAGGTCGCCCAGCCGGCGCATGTCGGCCGGCACACCGGCACTGCGCACGTCCGCATGCCAGCGGTAGCCGCCCTTCTTCTTGTTCAGCATGAGGTCCGCGTCCTCGTCGTCCGCCTGTTCGCTGCGCGGCAGCGAGAAACTGCCATCGGCCGCGATCGGCACCGGGATCGAGACCGTGTCGCCGGTGATGTGCAGGGTCAGTTTGTCCATCGCGTCCGGCGCTGCGCTGGCACGCGGACGCAGCTTGAAACGCAGCTCCTTTGCGTTCGGCGCCAGGTCATGGTGGTCCTCGAACTCGTCGAGCCCCGCGGACATGGCGCGGTAACCCTTCAGTTCGGGATTGCGCATGCCGCTCACGTGAACCGGCTCCTGGACAGGCTGTACGGGTTCAGCCAGCACGGGGTTGCCGTACAGGGCGCAGGCGAGGACGGCGATCGAAAGACTACGCATGGTGGATTCCCTTTATTGCTATTGACCGGCCAACGATAGCAAAACGCCGCCCTCGAGGGGCGGCGTTTTGCGATAGCCTGCATATTCTGGCGGCTGAAGCGCTGATTATGCGACCCGCACCACCATCATCCCCGCCCTCAGGCCCACGCGGACATCCGGATTGGGAAACACGATCATCTCCTGCTCGTGCTGCACTGTATAGGTGGTGTCGCCATCGGTGGCGATCACCGTGCCGCGCGGCGCCGGTTCGAAGTTTTGCGTATCCCTGCCAAAGCTCATGGCAAAACCGTCGGACAGCTTGATGATGTTCTGCGCCACCTTGAACACGTGCGGCGGAGCGCCCTGCTCCACCGTCGTTCCACGCAACAGCGCGTCGAGCGCACGCTGCGCCCCGGCGAACTGCGACAGGTCGTTTTGCCCCAGCGTGCCGATCCGCCCCAGTTCGATCGTCGCCGCGGCAGCGCGGTGATGCTCTGCCGAGTAGTAGCTGTACGTACCGGCCGACGACGGGTTCATGATGATCGCGCCGATGGCAGCCGCGCCCATCCAGCCGATCAGCTTTTCCTTCGGGCCTTGTGCGATCAGCTCGGGCACGATCGCAAAGGTCGGGTAGAACGACGGACGGATCGCCGTGTGCAGGTCAAGGTGCCAGCGCTCCTGGCCCGCACCGGCGAAGAACGCCGTGGTGGCGGCGATCATCGCGTCCGCACGGCCCGCCTCCGTGGTTCCGGCGAGCGACCCGCGCTCGGTGCGGAACATGCGGTTCAGGTCCGCGTCGATGAAGCGCTTGCCCTGCGCGATCGCGTCGATATTGCCGACGCAAAGCATCAGGTCCACTGCCAGCGAGCGTGGCTCGCGCGACAGGGCTTCAAGCACGTGGGCGACCAGTTCGATCGGTCCTGTCTCGTCGCCGTGCACGCCCACCGACAGCAGCACACTCGGGCGTGCCGCGCCGGCGGCGCCGGACTTGACGGTCATGATGCCCTTTGCGGGCAGCGCAACCGTCAAGCCGGCATCCGCGAACCTGCGCGCGACCTCGCCGAAATCGGCTTCGGCCAGCGCGCGGACTGCAGCGGATACCTCCAGCGTCATTTCGCCACGGCGTTGGCTGCCTCGGACAGCGCCCAGACGTCGAGCATTGCCTGTTCAAGGTCGGTCGCCTGCGCATAGCCGGACAGGCCCATGGTGTTGGTGACCACCTTGACCGCGTCGGACGTATTGCCGTCACGGGCGCTGGCCAGCACTTGCGCCAGCAGGCGCTGCTGGGTGCGGCGCAGCGCCTGTTGCGCGTAGCTGCGCAGCTGTTCCTGCGACTTGGTCGCCGCGGACAGCTTGAGGCCGCGCTCCAGCGTGTCGATGCCGGCCTGGCTGCGCAGGGCCATGCCCACTTGCAGGAACTGCGCCAGCGACATGCCGGTCGGGCGGGTCACCGACACGGCCGAGAACACGAAGCTCGCCACCGAGTCGATCGCATCGACCGCTTTCCAGGCCTTGGCGAACGAAGGCGAGATGCCTGCTGCGGTATCCGCGTCAGCATGCGCCGGCGCCAGGCCAGCCAGCATCGCAGGGTCGGCGAACAGGCGGGTGAGCTCGGCCATGCCTTCCGCCGCGCGCTGCGTGTCGCCGCCCACCGACAGGACGCCTTCGATCACGCCTTTGAACATGGTGCGGGTGCGTGCATCGACCTTGATCGATACGTCGCGCGGGATCTTCAGCGCGTCGGCGTCGAGCGCATCGAATACCGGCGCCAGGTGCAGTGCGGACCATGCCTGGCCCCAGGCCTTGATCACTTCGGTTTCGTCCACGTTGTGCGCCAGCGCCATCTCGCGCAGCATCAGCGGACCGCAGCGGTTGACCGATTCGTTGGCCAGCACGGTTGCCAGGATCGCGTTCGCGAGCGGGTGCTCCAGCGCGCTGCGGCTCTCCACCATCATCGCCGGGAAGTATGGCTTGAGCACGGTTTCGGCCCAAGGCTCATCCACCAGCGGCAGCTCCAGCAGGGTGCGCTTGTAGCGGTTCTTGACGTTGGCGATGACGACTGCCAGTTCAGGCGTGGTCAGGCCGATGCCGGCTTCCTTGCGGTCCGCCAGCACGGTGTCGGTCGGCAGCTGCTCCAGCTCGCGGTTGACCGCGCCTTCCTTTTCCAGCGCGGTGATCAGCGCGGCGTAGCCGTCCACCACGTGGGCGTTCGACTGCGCCTGCCATTCGCGGGTCAGCAGGTGGGTTTGCAGCGTGTTGTCGCGCAGGACCAGGTCTTCGATGTCGCCCGTCATGTCGAACAGCAGCTTGTTGCGGTCCTGCTCGGACAGCTTGCCTGCGTTGACTTCGGTATCCAGCCAGATCTTGGCGTTCACCTCGTGGTCGGAACAGTCCACGCCGGCCGAGTTGTCGATCGCATCGGTGAAGATGCGGCCGCCGTGCAGTGCGAACTCGATACGGCCGGCCTGGGTCGCGCCCAGGTTGCCGCCTTCGGCCACGATGCGGGCGCGCAGCTCGCGGCCGTCGACGCGGATGTTGTCATTGGCGCGGTCCTTGACCTGTGCGTGGGTTTCGGTCGATGC
>DASWYE010000090.1:0-7167 GCA_036405115.1 Telluria sp.
GCTGCGCCATGAGACACTGGACCTGGCTCCGCTCGTCGCCGACGAGTGCGAGCGCGCGGGCGCGCAACTGGAAGCGGCGCCCGCGATGGTGCTGGGCGACGCCCGCCTGCTGCGCCGCATGGTGCGCAACCTGCTGGAGAACGCCCGGCGCTATGGTGATGGAACGGCGGTCCACGTCACGCTGGGCGCCGACGCAGGCCGCGTGCAGCTCGACGTGTGCGACCGCGGCCCCGGCGTGCCGGCGGAAGCGCGCGACCGCATCTTCACGGCCTTCTACCGCCTGCCCGGCGCCTCGGAGCGCGAAGGCGGCGTGGGACTCGGCCTGGCGCTGGTGCGCCAGATCGCGCAGCGCCATGGCGGCGAGGCGCAATGCCTGGCGCGCGATGGCGGCGGTTCCTGCTTCCGCGTCACGCTGCCGTCGGCTACCTCTGCCGGTTAGGCCGGCTTGGCCACCATCAGGTAGAACACGATCACCAGCGCGAAGAAGGCCGGAATGCCGAGCAGGATCCAGGTGCGCATGTAGCGCCAGTACAGCGGCGGCAGCGGCGTGTCGTTGCTCGCCGCTTCGTTGGCCATGTCGCGCAGGCGGATCTGCAGCCACACCACCGGCAGCCAGCACACCAGCGCCAGTCCGTACAGCCACAGCGACCACACGATCCAGCGGCTGGTCATCGGGAATCCGGCCAGGTGGATCAGGTAGAAGCCGGTGAGCGGCTGGACCACGCCGGAGGTCGCAGTGAACAGCCAGTCGCCGCGCACCACCCAGCGGCTGACCACCGCGATGGCGCGGATGTCGCGCGAGATGTTCGCGACCAGCATGTAGAAGGCGGTGCCGATGCCGGTCCCGAACAGGAAGGTGGACGACAGGATGTGCAGCGTCTTGACGATCACGTACTCCATCATTGTTCCTCGCATTCGTAAAGCAGCCAGATCGCAGCCAGCATCGGCAGGTTCTTGGTCAGTGGCCCGTAAGGGTGCAGCAGGAATTCGGGCAGCCTGAGCGCGATGACTACCGTGTAGAACGCGATCAGCCCCGCCTGGGCCAGCCACAGCCAGCGCCTGCGGCGCAGCACCAGGATGCCGATGCCGAAAGCAAGGTCGAGTCCCGCCGCCCCGTACAGCATCAACGGATGCAGGGCGGGCGGGATGCCGGTCGCCGCCAGCAGCGCATAGCTCTTCTCGATCGGGTACAAGCCTGCCGACACGACCGCCGTGGCGATCCACACGGCCGCGATCGATACGCGCAGGACCGGCAGCAGCCAGTCGAGCTTTGCGCGCACCCGTTCGGCGGCCGGCTCGCGGATGAAGGCGGCCACCGCGCGCGGCGGGTGTCCCAGCAGGCACGCGGTGAGCGACGGATCGGCCACGTTATCGCGATCGAGCATGCTGAGCGCATCTTCGTCGAAGAAGCTGCCCGGCATGAAGCGCGCCAGCCTTGCCGCCAGCCGTGCGGCCCATGCGGGCAGTGGCAGCACGCGCAGGCGGCCCATGCCGAGCCCGCGCCGCAAGGCGCCAAGGTAATCGGTGAACGGCATCTGCTCCGGCCCCACCAGCGCGACCTTGCGCGACAGCCCGCCGCGTCCCTCCTCGTCCAGCAGGAGCGGCATCCGCACCAGGGCGGCAATGCCCGCCACCACGTCCTCCAGGTGGACCGGCTGCACCAGCTGCGCCGCAGGCCCGAAACGGAAGGTGAAGGGCATGCTGGCCACCATCTTGAAGAAGCGCGCGCTGGCGCCGCCGCTGCCGTAGACCAGCGATGGCTGCACGATGTAGCTGCGCACCGGCAGGCTCGCGAGGTAGTCGTCGGCGGCCTTCTTGGACAGGTGGTAGGCGGTGCGCGCCTGCTCGTCGGCGCCCAGCGCGGACACCTGGATCACCAGCCGCACCTCGGCCTCCGCGCACGCGGCGAACAGCGCGCGTGGCGTATCCACATGCACCGCCTGGAAGGTATTCGCGCCCTGCTCGCGGAAAATGCCCACCGTGTTGATGACTGTTTCCACGCGGCCAAGGCGCGCCAGCCAGGCGGATTTATCGGTATCCTTTGTGAAGTCGGCCGCGATGTAGGACAGGCGCGGATGCGTGCTTTCGCGTGGGGTACGTACCGCGCACACCAGTTCGTGGCCCTGTTCGAGCAACAGCTGCGCCAGCCGCGTCCCGACAAAACCGCTTGCTCCCGTCAACAGGATTCGCATGGCATAGGAAAGGTCAGCATGGAAAACACCTGGAAAGATTCTATCCGACGTGGCGCCGTTTCCGGCTCGGTTGCCAGTCTACTGTCAACGGCCGCGCTGGCGGCGCTCGGCAAGCGCGATTCCGGCAGCGCGATCGCGCCGATCAACTCGGTCAGTCACTGGTTCTGGGGCGATAAGGCCAAGCACCAGGAAGCGGTGAGCGCCAAGTTCACATTGCCGGGCTTCGTCACGCATCACGCCAGCGCGATCTTCTGGGCGGTTCTGTTCGAGCGCTTGGCCGGGCGATTCCTGGACCGCAGGAGCACCCTCACCACGCTGGAGGCTGCGGCGGCCGCGACCGCGGTGGCCTCGTTCACCGACTACAAGCTCACGCCCTACCGCCTGCAGCCGGGTTTTGAATCGCGCCTGACGCGCACCTCGATGGTGGGCGTGTACGCAGCGTTCGGCGTCGGCCTTGCTCTCGGCGCGATGCTCCTGCGCCGCGACTAGCGCCACCCCGGCCTTCGCCGCGGCGAGCGCGTGAGGTAAGCTCGGGGTCGCGGCATGTGCCGCGGTCACGGAGCACACGATGGGATCGAGCCAGTCGACAGCCGACTTCATGCTGGACCAGATGTCGCTGGCCGGCACGGTCAGCGCCCGCAAGATGTTCGGTGAGTACGGCTTGTATTACGAGGGCAGGATGGTGGCGGTGGTCTGCGACGACCAGCTGTTCATCAAGCCGACCGACGGCGGGCGCGAATACATCGGCACGCCCACCGAGATGCAGCCGTTCCCGCAGGCGAAGCCGTGGTTCCTGATGGATGGCGAACAGCTGGAGGACCGCGCCTGGCTGGCGCAGCTGGTCCGCATTACGGCCAGCGAACTGCCAGCGCCGGCGCCGAAGAAACCGAAGAAGAAGTAGTTCAGTGCGCGGCCGCGTCCTTGCGGCCGAACAGGCGCTGGCCGATGGTGACCACTGCGACCACCACGCCACCCACGATGATGCCGGTCACGGCGTCGGTAAGTGTGGTGGCGATGAATCCTATGACTGCGCCGGTATGTTCGTCGATCCACCCGGTGATGTGGTGCGCCGCCGGGATCCCGTGCAGGATGATGCTGCCGCCCACCATGAACATCGCGGCCGTGCCGACCACCGTCAGCAGTTTCATGAGCTTGGGCGCGGTGGCGAGCAGCGCGCGTCCCACCGCGCGCGCGGCGTTCCCCGCCTTCTGGCTCAGGTACAGCCCCAGGTCGTCGATCTTGACGATGGCGGCGACGAAGCCATACACGCCCACCGTCATCAGGAGCGAGATCGCGACCAGCACGCCCAGCTGCTTCATGAACGGTTCGCCGGCCACGGTTCCCAGCGAGATCACGATGATTTCAGCCGACAGGATGAAGTCGGTGCGGATCGCGCCTTTGACCTTCGCCTTTTCCAGCGTCACGATGTCCTGCTCCGTGGCGCGGTTGGCCTCGATCAGTTCTTTGTGATGCTGTTCGTCCTCGGACTTCGAATGCAGGAACTTGTGCGCCAGCTTGTGGAAGCCTTCATAGCACAGGAAGGCGCCGCCGATCATCAGCAGCGGGGTCACCGCCCATGGGGCGAACGCACTGATGGCCAGCGCGGCCGGCACCAGGATCGCCTTGTTCAGCAGCGACCCGAGCGCGACCGCCCACACCACTGGCAGCTCGCGGTCCGCCGACACGCCTGACACCTGCTGCGCGTTCAGGGCCAGGTCGTCGCCCAGCACTCCGGCGGTTTTCTTGGCAGCGACCTTGCTCATGACCGCCACGTCGTCAAGGATGGTTGCGATGTCGTCGAGTAGTGCCAGCAGACTGCCTGCCATGGTTTTCGCTCCGGTCTGGTCAATATGTGGCCATCTTAACAAAAGCCCCGCCCGCCTTACGGACTGCTGACCAGGCGGCTTTTTTGCAGTTCAGCTACCGAAATCTGCATCTCGTCGCTTTACGGCATTCGGCCCGGAAACAGATACGTATAGTGGATGCTGTCGTTTCGCGGCCGCCCGGCGTGCCAGCGGAACCCTGCAGGAGCGCCGGTGTCTAACCGGTTATGGCCATTCCGGCCCGCCCTTGGCAGACCATCGACGTGCATGGAGGAGGACACATGAATACCGAACAGACTTTTGCCGCGACCCCGGTGCGCCCGTCGCGTCCGCCCAAGCGCAAGACCCGCATCACCATCTACCTCGACGACGAGGTGCTGGCCCAGTTCCGCACCGAATCCGAGCAGAGCGGCACCGGCTACCAGACGCTGATCAACGCCGCGCTGCGCCACCGCATCGCCGCGCAACGCGCCGAAACAGCCGCCAGCGCCGACTGATTCGCCTGCCCGCCAGGGCATCGCCTGAATCCGCGTGTACACAAGCTGATGGGGAAAATCGCGTGACGCCAGTCACAGCGGGGCCTACTTTCACGCCCACCCCCCACAGAAATTATTACACACGGCAATATTTATGCTAATCTTCCCGCTCTTTTAACCCCGGAGGAAAGTATGAAAAAAGGCGAACTGGTTGCAGAATTTGCGAAGCGCACCGAAATGTCGGGCGCAGCCGCTAACGGCGCAGTGAACACCCTGATCGACATCATCACCGAGCGCCTGAAGAAGGGCGACACGGTGGGCATCACCGGTTTCGGTACGTTCTCCGTTGCCAAGCGCGCAGCACGCAAAGGCCGTAACCCATCGACCGGCGAAGCGATCAAGATCGCCGCATCGAAGACCCCTAAGTTCTCGGCTGGCGCGACCCTGAAGTCCGCAGTCAACCCGAAGAAGAAGTAAGCCTTCCTCTACGCGCGCCGCGCCAGCATTGGCTCGCGGCGCGGGTGGCGTACCATTTCCGCAGTTCCCCCCGCAGCAGCACCTTCTGTCAGTTTCCGCATGCCCTTCTCTACCTGGATCCAGTACGCGATCGCCGCCGTCGTGATTGCCTTGTCGCCTGGCTCCGGCGCCGTCCTGTCGATGTCGCATGGCCTGGCCTATGGCGTACGCAAGGCCTCCGGCACCGTACTCGGCTTGCAGATCGGCCTGGTGCTGGTATTGATCGTCGCAGGCATCGGCGTGGGCTCCTTGCTGATTGCGTCCGAACTCGCGTTCTCGGTGGTCAAGACCGTGGGCGCCCTGTACCTGATCTACCTCGGCCTGTCGCAGTGGCGCGCGCGCGTGGACGCGGGCCCTTCCGTATCCGGCCCGGTGCAGGCCGAAGTGCCTTCGTTCGGGAAGCGGGTGCTGGCCGGCTTCATGACCAACGCCACCAATCCAAAGGGCATCCTGTTCATGGTCGCGGTGCTGCCCCAGTTCATCGACAACAGCCGCCCGCTGCTGCCGCAACTTGCCATCCTGGGCGCCACCATGGTGGTCATCGACGTTACCGTCATGCACGGCTACGCCTACCTTGCCCAGTCGATGCAGCGCTTCTTCCGCGACGCACGCGCGCTGAAAGCGCAGAACCGCTTCTTTGGCGGCATGCTGATGTTCATGGGCGCCGCCCTGTTCTTCGTCAAGCGCTCGTAAACGGCCGTCATCCCCGCGGCCGCGGGGACCACTGCTGAATTCGCACACCGTCAACGCCGCGTATCGCGATGTAGCACAGCCCACGCATGTGCAACCGTTTGTAATCCCCGTTGTAGCCCTTCCCCTGCCGCGTTGTAATTACTCTCAACCAACTGGAGAACATCATGCGCGCACCCTTTATGAAGTCCGCCGCCGTCGCTGTCGTCCTTGCCCTGTCCACGCTCGCCAACGCTGCGGACGTGGATGCCCCCGGCGTCGCCGGCCGCGTCTCGCTCGCGCAGGGTGAGGTCACGCTGGAATCGGCCGAGGGCGGGCGCGGCGCCGCACTGATCAACTGGCCCGTCACCGGCGGCGACATCCTGCGCACCGCGCCGGGCGCGCGCACCGAGGTGCGGGTCGGCTCCACCGCAGTGCGGCTGGACGGCGACTCCTCCATGGAAGTGGTGCGCATCGATGACGACACCGTGCGCCTGCGCCTGTTCTACGGCAGCGTCAACGTGCGCGTGATGAACCGCGCACTGCTGGAAGGCTTCGAGCTGACCACGCCGCACGCGAGCGTACGCATGAACCAGCCCGGCCGCATCCGCGTCGACGCCGAGCGCGCCCCCGAGACCACCGCCCTCCACGTCTTCGAGGGCGTGGCGATGCTGGCTGTGCCGGGTTCCTCGCTCACTGTGCGCGAAGGCCGCAGCGCGCGCTCCGAGGCGGGCGACATCGCCACCGGCCCGGCCCTGCGCGACGGTTTCGACGACTGGGCCTACCTGCGCGACCTGCGCGACGACCGCGCCACCGCCACCCGCTACATCCCGCGTGAAATGACGGGCTATGAAGAACTGGACCAGTACGGCACCTGGCGCGAGAGCGCCGACTACGGGCCGCTGTGGACCCCGCGCGCCGTGCCGGCCGGCTGGATGCCTTACCGCGATGGCCGCTGGACCTGGGTCGCGCCATGGGGCTGGACCTGGGTCGACAACGCTCCGTGGGGCTACGCGCCATCGCACTATGGCCGCTGGGTGATGGTGGGCAGCCGCTGGCACTGGGCGCCGGGCCGCAGCATCACCCGCCCGGTGTGGGCGCCCGCGCTGGTGGGCTGGGTTGGCGGCGCCAACTGGTCGCTCACGTTCGGCACGGCGGGCCACCGCCACATGCCGGCGCAGGGCTGGTATCCGCTGTCGCCATACGACGCTTTCGTGCCGCACTATCGCGCACGGCGCGACCACGTCAGCCGCATCAACTTCGGCGTGCGTCCGCCGCGGGTCCGCAAGCCCGGCCACCGTCCGCACGGGCTGACGGTGGTGCCCCAGGAGCATTTCGGCATCCGTAACGTGATCGAAGTGAGCAAGATGCCGAAGGCCGCCGTGCCCGTGGCCGCGCTGCCTGGCGCACGCGTGGCGCCGCCACCTTCGCCGGTGCGTGCACGTCCCGGACGCGACCGCATCGAACGCGCGTATGAAGACGGACCGTCCG
>DASWYE010000091.1:0-3734 GCA_036405115.1 Telluria sp.
GCCGCCGCGGCGCGCCACCTGCGCTGCCACGAGGGCAGGGGTGGGCTGTACGAGCTGCGCACGCTGGACCGGCCAGCCGTCATCGCCTTGCGCGAGGGGCAGGCTACCAGCTACGGCGTGCTGGTATCGCTCGATGCATCGAGCGCGACGCTGCTGGCGAACGGACGGCGGCAGGTGGTCGACACCGGCGAGCTGGCGACACGCATGGATGGCCGCTTCACGACGCTGTGGCGCTACCCGACCGGCTTCCGCGAGCAGCTCGGGCCGGGCGACCATGGCGCCGATGTCGACCTGCTGGCGAGCCGCCTCGCCGCAGCCGGCGAAGCGAAGCCCAGGCCGGCCGGCGCCCGCTTCGACGCCGCGCTGCAGGACGCGTTGCGCGCCTTCCAGCGGCGGCAGCAGTTGTCCGCCGACGGCCTCGCCGGACCACTCACTCTGATGCGACTCAACCAGCCGGGCGGGGCGAACGAACCGCACCTGGCCGCCAAAAAGAACGGTATGTAATGTCCTATATCCTGGAAGCGCTGAAGAAAGCGCAAGCCGAACGCCAGCTGGGCAGCACGCCCGGAATCCACGACGCCACGGTTCCGTCCGCGCCACAACGGGGAGCGGCCCTCAATGCACGCCTGTGGCTCGCCCTGGGCGCCGCATTGCTGCTGGTCGGTGGCGGATTCGTGGCGATGCGCACGCTGGTCCGCCACGCACCCCCGGCACCGCCCGCCGTGCCGGCTCCGGAGATTGCCGTGGCGCCCGCGCAGTCGGCGTCACCGGTCGCCGTGGTGGCGCTGACGCCGGTGCAACAAGCACCAGCACCTGTGAAGGAAGTGGCGCAGGCGCAGCCGCTTGCGGAACCCGCGCCGGAACCGCCACCCGCCCCGACGCCATCGCAAGCTGCGGACAGCGTACCGGCGCTCGCCAGCCTGCCGCCCTCGGTGGCTGCCGGCATTCCGCGCGTGACCCTGGGCGGCTATATCTACTCCCCGGTGCCGTCCGAGCGCCTGGTGCTGGTCGACAAGGACCTGCGCCGCGAAGGCGAGGAGGTGGCGCCCGGAATGGTCCTTGAAAAGCTGCTGCCCGATGGCGCCGTCATGAACTACCGCGGCACGCGCTTCCGCATGCCGTACTGATTTTTTTCGGCCCGCCCCTAAAGTCTGGCCTCAAGCTGCCGTTACCGGTGGTGATACGGATAAATGGGAGGGCATCATGGATGTGAGTGGCATTGCAAAGCTTGCAACAAGCATGGCCGAAACCGGCAACAAGCAGGAAGTAGCGATCGCGGTACAGAAACGTGCGCAGCAGATCCAGTCGGATGCGGCCACGCAGATGATCGAAGCGATCAAGTCCACGCCATCGGTGAACCTGCCCTCGCACCTGGGCAACAAGGTCAACACGACCGCCTGAGCGCTCCCGAGCGCGGCGCAAACAAAAAACCGGCCAGCAGGCCGGTTTTTTTTATTTGTCACGCGAACTGCGTTCAGTTGAGGAACGCGCGCAGGATGCGCTCTTCTCCAGTCTTGTCCGCATGGAGGTCGTTCGCTTCGCGGGTGCGTTCGATCATGCGGGCCAGCTGGGCGTCCTCGAACCTGGCCAGCTCCTCGGTGGCTGCATTCAGGGCCACCGCCAGCTTGGCGCGCGCCGACTGGTAGGCGGGCGCCGTGTACTTGTCGGTGTTCTTGAGGAGTTCTTCGGCGTTCTCGATCACGAGACGGAGGTCGCCGATCAGGCGCTGCTGAGTATGTTGTTGCTGCTGTTCAGGGTGTTCCATGGGGCACCTTCAAACCGGTTGATCATGTAGTCACGTTACGACATGCCACTTTTGCCGATTTGTCCATACTCAAGCGAGCCCTGCTATTACCTTAGGGCAGCTCCGGCTATGGCGCCTTCACCAGGATGCGTACGTCGCCCAGCTCGACGACCTGGCCGGCGCGGACCTTGGCGGTCTTGCGCAGCTCGCGCTTGCCGTCGACCCTGACCGCGCCGCTGGCTACGATATTCTTGCCGGCGCCGCCGCTGTCGCACAAGCCGGACAGTTTGAGCAGCTGGTTCAGCTCGACGAATTCGCCGCGCAGTTCGAACGTGACTTGTTGCATGAATCTTATTCCCGGGTCCAATTGTTGAATGTACGATACCTAACAGTGTACAGCCTGCACCGTCGTCCCCGCGCAGGCGGGGACCCATGCTGAGTATGCAAAGCGTGTTCGGCAGGGGTTCCCGCGAAGGGGCCGCCATCGGCCGGAAATGACCCGCAGGGACTAGGCCGGGCGTGGAGACGGATGCGTCATGTCAGACGGCACCACCCAGGCGTCGAATTCGTCGGCGCTCACATAGCCCAGCGCCAGTGCCGCCTGCTTCAGCGTCGTGCCTTCCTGCTGCGCCTTCTTGGCAATCTGCGCCGCACGGTCGTAGCCGATGCGCGGCGCCAGCGCCGTCACCAGCATCAGCGACTTCTCCATCAGTTCACCGATGCGGGCGCGGTTGGCCTCGATCCCGTGCGCGCAATGCCGGTCGAACGAGCGCATGCCGTCGGCAAGCAGGCGTGCGCTCTGCATGAAGTTATGGATGATCACAGGCTTATAGACGTTCAGCTCGAAGTTGCCCGATGCGCCAGCCATGGTGATCGCCACGTCGTTGCCGAACACCTGGCAGCACAGCATGGTGAGCGCCTCGGCCTGGGTCGGATTGACCTTGCCCGGCATGATCGAACTGCCCGGCTCGTTTTCGGGAATCGTGATCTCGCCGAGGCCGGAGCGCGGACCCGACGCCATCCAGTGGACGTCGTTGGCGATCTTGTTGAGCGCGGTGGCCAGCGTTTTGAAGGCGCCGTGCGCGGCCACGAGTGCATCGTGCCCCGCGAGCGCCATGAACTTGTTGGGCGCGCTGCGGAAGCTGTGCCCGGTGCTCGCTGCCAGTTCCGCGGCAATGCGCTGCGCGAAATCCGGGTGGGCATTCAGGCCGGTGCCGACCGCGGTACCGCCGGCGGCCAGGTCGAGCAGGCCGGGCAGCGCCGTGCGCAGCGCCTGTTCGGCAAACTCCAGTTGCGCCACGTAACCGGAGAACTCCTGCCCGAGCGTGAGCGGCGTGGCATCCTGCAGGTGGGTGCGGCCGATCTTGACGATGGATGCGAAGTCGCGCGCCTTCCGCTCCAGCGTGCCGCGCAGCTGCGCCAGTGCGGGCAGCACGTCGTTCGCGACGGCCTGCGCGGCAGCCACGTGCATCGCGGTGGGGAATACGTCGTTCGACGACTGGCCCATGTTCACATGGTCGTTCGGATGCAAAAGGCGGCCTTCGCCACGCTCGCCGCCCAGCAGCTCCGAGGCCCGGTTGGCCAGCACTTCGTTCATGTTCATGTTGGACTGGGTGCCGGAACCGGTCTGCCAGACCGACAGCGGGAACTCCTCGCCGTGCCTGCCGGCCAATACCTCGTCCGCGGCGCGCATGATTGCATCGGCCTGTTCCGCGGGTAGCAGTCCCAGGTCGCGGTTCACGGCCGCGGCGGCACGCTTGACCTGGGCCAGCGCGGCGACCAACGCTTCCGGCATGCGTTCGGAGGAGATGGCGAAATGGCCAAGCGAGCGCTGGGTCTGCGCGCCCCACAGGCGCTGCGATGGCACGTCGATCGGTCCGAAACTATCCTTTTCGCTCCTGAATTCCATGGTGACTCCTGCTCGCCGGTGATGCTAAAGAGTTTAGCTGAATGCGCGTTAACGACGCACGAGGCCAAAAAACTCCCGGCG
>DASWYE010000092.1:0-3223 GCA_036405115.1 Telluria sp.
CGGCACGCGCGCGGTGTCGGTGCGCGTGCGCGTGATCATCGCAGGTGCGCTGGCGATGGCGCTCGCGCCGTTGCTGCCCGGTACGCCGGATCGCATCGCCTTCGACGCGTCCACCGTCCTCAACGTCGCACGTGAACTCGCTGTCGGCGCCAGCATGGGCTTCATGCTCCGCCTGGCGTTCGAGGCGGGCGCACTCGCCGGCGAACTCATTTCGCAAGGCACGGGCCTGGCCTTCGCGCAGATGTCCGATCCGCTGCGCGGCGTGAATTCCGGCGTCGTCGGCCAATGGTTCTACCTCGCCTTCGGGCTGATCTTCTTCACCCTCAACGGCCACCTGGCGATGGTGTCGTTGCTGGTCGACAGTTATCGCTCGCTGCCGATCGGTAGCGCGCTGCCCGACGTACAGCAGATGCTGGAAGTGGCGCCCATGCTGTTCACCCACATCCTGCGCGCGGCCGTGGGGCTCGCCCTGCCGGTGATGGTGGCAATGCTGGCCGTCAATCTGGCCTTCGGCGTGCTGGGACGCGCCGCACCGGCGCTCAACCCGATCCAGCTCGGCCTGCCCACCGCGTTGCTGCTGGGGCTGTTCCTGCTGGCCCTGCTGGCGGGCGAACTGGGCCCACCGGTCCAGCGCGTCTTCGACCTGTCTTTTGACGCAGCGCGGCAAATCAGCGCCTAGCGAAATTCCAGTTACCGTGTGAAAACGTGTCCGCGGGCCCGATTCGCGGCATGCACGTGCGCGTTTCACGGCGGATGTGCGGAACCTGTTCCAATAAATGCATGAATCCGGGCAGAATGCGACTGTGGGAGGGGCAACATACGCCAGCGAACGGAATGGGCCGATGCCCACGCCGGTGTCGGAGTGCCTTGCCACGCAAAACCGGAGGATGCCTGTGAGTTCCAACCCTACGCACAAGCGACGCACCAGCCAGGAGACGCGGGAAGCCGTCCTGGCCGCCGCACGCCGCCTGTTCTTCACCAAGGGGTTCGACCAGACCACGCTGATGGACCTGGGCGAAGAGACCGGGCTCAGCGCGCGCGGGGTCATCCTGCACTTCGAAACCAAGGCGGACATCATCGCCACCCTGCTGATCCGCGATTACACCGCGCGGCGGGCACCGATGGTGGAACGGCCGCAGGGATCGACGCACGCGCAGCGCATCCTGGATTTCTATTTCTGGATGGCGCGCGAGGATGCCGCCAACTTCATCGCCTTCCCCGCCCTGTGGAGCGTCTCTGCGCGCTGGTCGCCGGCGGTGGAAGCTGAAATGAATGCCGCGCTGCGCCGCATGCGCGAACCCGTGCGCAACGAACTCAGCCGCGGCATGGCCGCCGGTGAGTTCCGCGGCGTGGACATCCAGCATGCCGACGACATGATCTGGCAGAGCTACCAGCACGGCCTGCGCGCCGTGTCGGTCAACGGCGGCACGCCGGCGATGGCCGTGCCTCAGGTATTCAAGACGCTGGAAGCGCTGACGGCCTGAGGCGGCAACACGCGGGCCGCGCTACAGGCATCCGGCTCTTGCAAACAAGAACGGCCTCCATCAGGAGGCCGTTCTTCGTTTCAGGCTTGGAAGGACTCAGTCGCGTCCGTTGCCCTTCCCATTGCCCTTGCCGTTGTTGCCCTTGTTGCTGTTGCCGGGTCCCTTGCCACTATTGCCCTGTCCGTGGCTCGAATGGTCCTGCTTGGCGGGTCCCTGCGCAGGCTTGCCGTTGTTGCCGCCCTTGCCGTGGCTAGGACCATGCTTGGACCAGTCCACGCTGACGCGCTGGTCGACGCGGATCGGATAGCCCCAACGGTCGTAAGTGCCCACGGCGCCGTTCTTCAGCGCGTGGAACTCGCGCGAGCCCGGCTTGATACCCATCTGCTTGGCGAGATTGCCCCAGCCAATGCCCGGGTTACGGTCGTAACGATGCACGACGTCCAGGCAGGGGATGCCGAGCGCGCGCGCGATGGCGCAGGCGAAGTACACGTCCGCCGGCGCCCACCCGCGGCGATCCAGCAGCTCGAGCACCAGCGAGCGTGGCGCTCCGTAATAGCCGGTCATCTCCGACACGAACGGGTCCCGATAGCGACGTCCGTAATCGTTGATCTCGCCCAGCCGCGTATCCACCCAGACGTCGCCGGTGCGGATGTTGTAGCCCACGGTCTGCGCGGTGGCCGGCATGGCCGACGCCATCGCGAAACCCAGCGACGCCACCATCACAGCGGTCTTCAATGCCTTCATGTCCCGTCTCCTCCGATGCGGTGCCGAGAGTCTTGGCGCGACCGGCTGAATGCGCAATGACGACCCGGGCGATCTGTGAGAGGTCCGTGAGGGCCACCCCGCGCGACCTCGGCAAGCGTGACCGGCATCACTCCCGCCTTTGGGCCAACCCCTACACTGCGCGGGCGCCGGGGTGGCGCAGCCGACCGATCCTGTTCCCGTTGAGCGACGAATCCACCGACTCCCATCGTCCGCATCCGGCCCTCGAGATGAAGCCGAAACGCCGCGATTTCCGCTTGGACATCATCGTCCTGCTGGGTTCCATCACGGCGGTCACCATCGCGTCGTTCGGCACCTACCGTGCGTTCACCGGACAGTGGCCGATGGCATGGCTGGACCTGGGCATCGTCATCGTCGTGTGCTTGCCGGTGGTCTATGCCTGGCGCACCGGCGACAGCGTCCGTGCAGGGAATGCGTTGGCCGTTCTCAACTCGCTGGCAACCTTCGCCGCCTGCCTGGTCACCGGGCACACGGCACTCAGTTGGACTTACCTCGTCCTGTTGACCAACTTCTTCATCGCGCACCGCTGGCTGGCGGTGGGCTGCAATGTCGCGCTGATCCTCGGGATGCAGCTGATACCCGGCTTCTTCCACGATGGCGTGCATGCCGCCTCGGTGTTGATCAGCGCACTCCTGGTCACCGGCTTCTCGCATGTATTCGCGGCCAGGACACAGGACGATCGCGCCCGCCTGGAACGCCTCGCGGCGCTCGACGCACTGACCGGCCTGCCGAACCGGCGCAGCATGGAGCGCGTCCTGGCCGATGCGGTCGAAACGTTCCAGCGCACGGCGCGAGGCTTCGGGTTGGTGGTGCTTGACCTGG
Organism: Telluria sp.; assembly: GCA_036405115.1. GTDB lineage: Bacteria > Pseudomonadota > Gammaproteobacteria > Burkholderiales > Burkholderiaceae_D > Telluria. Next base: position 3,090 of record DASWYE010000092.1, read on the forward strand.
ACAAGTTCAAGGAGGTCAACGACCTCTACGGCCATGCGGCCGGCGATGCCGCCATCGCCGACCTTGCGTCGATCCTGCGTTTCGAGATGCGACGCAACGACCAGGTGTTCCGGTTCGGCGGCGAGGAATTCGTC
>DASWYE010000093.1:0-10884 GCA_036405115.1 Telluria sp.
CTCCGGCCTGCCGATCATCGCCGCGGACACCATGGAAGATGCAGCGAAGTCGGTCGTAGCCGCCGCTGCCGGACAAGCCTAATTCGAAGGAAACAACATGTCGATTCTGATTAACAAAGACACCAAAGTAGTCACCCAGGGTATCACCGGCAAGACCGGTCAGTTCCATACCCGCATGTGCCGCGAATACGCGAACGGCAAGAACGCGTTCGTCGCAGGCGTGAACCCGAAGAAAGCCGGCGAAGACTTCGAAGGCATTCCAATTTTCGCCAACGTGGCCGAAGCCAAGAAGGAAACCGGCGCCAACGTGTCCGTGATCTACGTCCCGCCAGCAGGCGCGGCTGACGCGATCTGGGAAGCAGTCGAAGCCGAGATGGACCTGGCGATCTGCATCACCGAAGGCATCCCTGTCCGCGACATGATGGTCGTCAAGGACCGCATGGCCAAAGCCGGTTCGAAGACCCTGCTGCTGGGCCCTAACTGCCCCGGCCTGATCACGCCTGACGAAATCAAGATCGGCATCATGCCAGGTCACATCCACCGCAAGGGCCGCATCGGCGTCGTGTCGCGTTCCGGCACCCTGACGTATGAAGCAGTTGCGCAGCTGACCGCACTGGGCCTCGGCCAGTCGTCGGCAGTCGGCATCGGCGGCGACCCGATCAACGGCCTGAAGCACATCGACATCATGAAGATGTTCAACGACGATCCTGACACCGACGCGGTCATCATGATCGGCGAAATCGGTGGTCCTGACGAAGCCAACGCCGCGTACTGGATCAAGGACAACATGAAGAAGCCGGTGGTTGGCTTCATCGCTGGCGTCACCGCGCCTCCGGGCAAGCGCATGGGCCACGCCGGCGCGCTGATCTCGGGCGGCGCCGACACCGCGCAAGCCAAGCTGGAAATCATGGAAGCGTGCGGCATCACCGTCACCAAGAACCCATCCGAAATGGCGCGCCTGCTGAAGGCCATGCTGTAAGAAACGGAAGAGGGGACTGTCCCCAGCTCTTTAGCTGAGAAGCAAAAAGCTGACATAATAATGGGGAGCTCCGGCTCCCCATTTTTTTGAGCAATCTCCTGCTGCCGGCCAGCGCAGGCCTCATACTGTTCAACCGAAACTACGCCAACCGACCCGTACCCTCACCGTGGCCAAGATCATCCTCTCCTGCGAAGGTCAACCGATCCGCGAAGTCGAGCTGGGCACCGACCGCATGTCGATCGGTCGCCACCCCCAGAACGACATTGTGCTGGATCATCCGACGATCAGCTCGCGCCACGCGTGCATCACGCTGCTTGGCGACCACGCCCTGATTGAAGACCTGGGTAGCACCAATGGCGTTTACGTCAACGGAAAGCGGGTGGAGCGCTCCAAGCTGGCCGACCGCGGCCATGCCATCCTCGCCGCCTGCCACCTCGATTTCGTTGCCGGCGTGACCGCCCAGGTTCCCGTGCCGCCGCCAGCGGCCGCGCCAGCTACCCCTGTATCAGACAGGGCCTCCGAGGCGCCCGCCGCCACGATCGAAGTGCGCTCCGGCGTCAATGCCGGCCGCAAGCTGCCCCTGGCCAAACCGCTGACCACTCTTGGCAGTCCCGGCGTTCTGGTGGTGGTAATCGCCCGCCAGGCGAGTGGCTACACGCTAACCCATGTGGAAGGCGGAACCCTGCCCATCGTCAACGGCGCACAAGTGGGCAAGGAGCCGTGCGTGCTGGTAGACGGCGACCTGATTGACCTGGCGGGCACAAAAATGGCATTTATTGTCTCCCGTTGACAATTCCTGCACGGCTTCCTGACAATTATTGTCAGTTGAAGTGACAAAAACTGTATCTGAACGGCCATTTCTTGCCATTTTCTTATCGGAATTCAGGGTTTATGGGCTGGCACGGCGCTTGCTCATATAGGGATGCGGCGATAAGCCACGCACAAAACATAACCCACTGAAGGAGTACTGACATGAAATCGATGAAAATGGTTAAGAAAGCACAAGCTGGCTTCACGCTGATCGAACTGATGATCGTTGTCGCGATCATCGGCATCCTGGCTGCAGTGGCAATCCCTGCATACCAGAACTACACCATCAAGGCCAAAGTCGCCAATGCGCTGTCCTCTGTCGCGGCAATCAAGACCGCCGTCGGCCTGTGCATCCAGGAAAATGGCGGCGTGGACACCGCGTGCACTTCGGGCACCAATGGTATCCCAGCTGCTGCTGATTTCACCGCAACCAAGGAAGTTGCATCCGCTTCGGTCGCCGGTGGCACGATCACCGTCACCTTTGCCGCAACCGGCATCGGCGCTGGCGTGGATGGCCTGAGCTTCACCATGGATCCAACCGCAAGCGCGACCTCGAGCGCAGTGACCTGGGATCACGATGCAACCAATATCACCAACGCTGCCGCCAAGGAAGCAATCGAGAAGACGAACATCTAATCTGTTCGACTCCACCGTACGAAACAGCCCTTCGGGGCTGTTTTTTTTCGTCCGGCCTCCTGGCCTAAGACGCGGTCCAGTCTCCGGACTTGCCGCCGTGCTTTTCCTGCACATGCACGTCGGTCATGACCATCCCGCGGTCCACCGCCTTGCACATATCGTAGACCGTGAGCAGGCCGACCTGCACCGCAGTCAACGCCTCCATCTCCACCCCCGTCTTGCCCAGCGTTTCAACCTGCGCGCGGCAGTGCACGCTGCTGTTCGCGTCATCGATCTCGAAATCGACCGCGACCCGCGTGATCGCCAGCGGATGGCATAGCGGGACCAGGTCGCTGGTGCGCTTGGCCCCCATGATGGCGGCGATGCGCGCCACGCCCAGCACATCGCCCTTTTTCGCCGTCCCTGAACGGACCAGTTCCAGTGTCTCCGGCTTCATGCGGATGGTGCCGCGCGCAACCGCGATCCGGTGCGTGTCGGCCTTGGCACCCACGTCGACCATGTGGGCCTGGCCGGCGGCGTCGAAGTGGGTGAGGGTGTCTGTCTGTTGGGTCATGGCAGAGGTAACAATGTGTTTCAGGCAGGGCCGGATGTGACCCGGCGCCCGGGTTGCGGTTATTATAGTCCGGTGAAACAGAACATCGTCCGCCCGGCGCCCCATCGAGGGCTTCGCATCCGGCGCGCGCTCGCAGCCTTTGGCATCGGCGCGCTCCTGCCGCTCGCCGTCGCCAACGGCCAGTCCGTTCCATCGACGAACAACCTCCCAGTGCTGGGCGATACCGCCCGCGCCGACCTGTCGCCCGTCCTCGAGCGCAAGATCGGTGAGGAAATCATGCACGATATCCGGCGCAACAAGGACTACCTGGACGACGCGCCGATCCTCGAATACCTGAACAACTTCGGCGCCACGCTGTTGTCCGCGGTACCCGGCGGGCGCGGCGAGACCAATGCGGATTTCGTATTCTTCGCCGTGCGCGACCCGATGCTGAATGCGTTCGCGATGCCCGGCGGCTTCATTGGCGTGCACTCAGGGCTGGTGATCGCGGCGCAGACCGAAAGCGAGCTGGCCTCGGTCATGTCGCATGAAATCGGCCACGTCACCCAGCGCCACATCGCGCGCCAGATCGGCAAGCAGAGCGAAAACGCGCTGATTCCACTCGCCGCCATGGTGCTGGCGGGACTGGCCGCCAAGTCGAGCACCGATGCGGCGATGGGCGTCCTGATGGGCGGGCAGGGCCTGGCGATTCAGCGCCAACTCGATTTTTCGCGCGAGGCGGAGCGCGAGGCCGACCGCGTCGGCTTCCAGATCATGGGCAATGCCGGCTTCGATACGACCGGCATGGTGGCATTTTTCGGACGCATGCAGACCGCGTCGCGCATGTACTCGGACGCGATGCCCGCCTACCTGCGCACCCACCCGCTCACCACCGAGCGCATTTCGGACATCCAGGCCCGCATCCGCGAGGCGCCCAAGTCCGAACGCGCCGACAGCATGGACTTTCACCTCGTGCGAGCCCGCCTGCGCGTGCTGCAGGACGAAACTTCCGGCGGCATGGGCGCGACCGAAATCGCTTTCAAGGACCAGCTGGCGACGGAAGGCCGCGCGCAGCAGGCTTCGGCGCAGTATGGGCTCGCGGTGCTCGCGCTGCGGCGCGGCCAGCTGGCGTTGGCGCAGGAATGGCTGGACAAGGCGCGCGCCACACTTCGGCCAAAGAGCCAGCGCGGCGTGTTTTCCGCGTCGGCGCCGGTGGTGGGCGACGGCGAAGCTATCCTCACCAGCCTGGCACTCGAGATCAAGCTGGCGCCCAGGCAAACCAGGGAGCTGATGCTGCAGGGCCTGCAGGAGGCAGAGCAGGCGCACGCGCGCTATCCGCTCTCGCGTGGCATCGCACGCCAGTATGCCGATGCCATGATCGCCAATGGCAAGCTGGACGACGCGGTCCGCTTCCTGCGCGAGCAGGTGCAGCAGTACCGCGAAGAGGCGAAGCTGCACGAGCTGCTGGCCAAGACCTACGCTGCGCAGGGGAAGCAGGCGCTCCAGCACCTGTCGCTGGCGGAATCGTACGCCCTGTCGGGAGGCGTAATGGGCGCACTGGACCAGCTGGCGCTGGCACGGAAGGCCAAGGATGCTTCGTTCTACGACCTGGCGATCATCGATGCGCGCGAGCGTGAGCTGCAGGCCCGCCGCCGCGAGGCACTCAAGGAAAGAGGCGAGGACGACGACGAGCGACGCTAGCTGGTCCTTTGATCGCGCGAGTCAAGCAGGAGCGGGGTTCCGCTCAAACGCAAACCGCTGTTCTATGTCATCAGGAGCGATCGGGTGAACGCGCAGATCGCGCCCACCATAACGCAAGGTTAGCTCTTCGTCCGGCGCGTCGAGCCAGGCAAGCAGCACCTCGTCCGACACGTCCTGGTCGCGGTGGCGCAGCCAGGTGCTTACCTGGCCCACGTCGCGATCGTCCAGTTGCGCTGCCTTGTCGCCGTTCGTGACGATCAGCGCGCCCTCCGGCGTCATGTAGGCGCTGTCGATTTGCGTCAATGGCTCGCCGGTGTGCAGCACCAGCCCATGTGCCGGATCGGTGCGCGCCACGAACGGCGTCGTTTCCAGTTGCAGGTACACCCGCTGCGGGCCATTCTGGAAGTACCAGCAGCCGCGGTCGTCGCGCGCGTAGTTGCGGTTGATGAAGCCGACCAGCGCGGAATTGGTGAGCCGGTCCCCGGGTAGCCCGAGCGCCTGGGCGCGCTCGTCGCGCATGCGCCATGCGCCGCGTGCGTCGAGCGCCAGCCACCCGTAGCAGTGCGGTACGTTCGGCCACTTGGCCATGGCCTGCCTGACGATGTCATCCATGTCGGTAGCTTGTCACAACCAGTGGCGTGCCGGCGCGCGCATTTGCCGGCTCGCCATCGAAGAAATGCAGGATGCGCCGCGGCAGCCAGTCGATCCGGCCCGGGGGCGCGCCTACCGCAAAGCCAACGTGTCCCCCGGTCGCCGGGTACTCGAGGCGCACGTGCGGCGAGGCCTTGCGCGGCAGGTAGGCGCCCGGCAGGAAAGGGTCGTTGCGCGCATTGAGCACCAGCGTCGGCACGGTGATGTCGCACAGGACGTGCTTGGCGCTGGCGCGGTCCCAGTAGTCGTCGGTGTCGCGGTAGCCGTGCAGCGGCGCGGTGACCACGTTGTCGAACGCGTACAGGTCGCGCGCGCCAAGCAGCGTATCGCGGTCGAACAGGCCGGGGAACTGTTCCAGCTTGGCCAGCGATTTCGGGATCAGGGTGCGCAGGAACATGCGCGTGTACATCATGTTGAGGCCGGACGACAACGACTCGCCGCCGCGCGCCAGGTCCATCGGCGCGGATACGGAGACGGCGGCGTCGACGATTTCGGCCTCGTGCTGCGATTCGCCCAGCCAGCGCAGCAGCGCGTTGCCGCCCAATGACACGCCGGCCGCGAACAGTGGACCCTGCGTGCGTTCGCGCAGGCGGCGCACGATCCAGTCCACTTCCTGCGCGTCGCCGGAGTGGTAGAAGCGCGGAGCCAGGTTGGGTTCGCCCGAGCAGCCGCGGAAGTGCGGCACCGCGCCGGACCAGCCGCGCGCGGCCACGGCTGCCATCAGCGAACGCGCATAGTGGCTGTTCGAGGATCCTTCCAGGCCATGGAACAGCACCACCAACGGCGCGCCCGGCTCGCCATCCACGAAGTCGACGTCGATGAAGTCGCCGTCCGGCGCCTGCCAGCGCTCGCGACGGAACGCTACCGCCGGCTTGCGGATGCAGGTGGCCGGGTAGATGGTTTGCAGGTGGCCGCTGGGCAGCCAGAGTGGCGCTGAATAATTCATATCGGTCGCCGTTGGGGACTGTCCCTGCGGGACTGTCCCCGGATCTTCAGTACGCACAGAGATAGTGGCTGCGCTGGCCAGAGAGCTGGGGACAGTCCCCTGCGGGGACAGTCCCCGTTCGGGTCAGTGATGGCTGGCCACTTCGCCTTCGGCCAGCTTGTACTCGGTGCCGCAGTACGGGCACTTGGCGATGTTGTCATGGCCGAAATCGAGGAACACGCGCGGATGCGACGACCACAGCGGCATCGCCGGATTAGGGCAGTAGGCCGGCAGGTCAGTGGCCTTGAGTTCGACCATGGTTGGCGTCTTGGAAGTCATGTGTTCTCCGTCGGGGTGGGCAGAGCGGCCCGTGTTTTGAAAACCACAATTCTATCGGATTCACTCAGCTTGCCGAAATGCTCTGTAGAATAGCGACCTGATCAAAATCTAAGCAGCACGCCTCCGCTTCATGCCTCCCCAGACCGATTCCAGCGCAATCCCCCATCACGAGCAGGAAGAGGCGAGCTGGCGTGAAGGCCTGAAAGAAGGCATCCCGACCCTGTTCGGCATCGGCGCCTGGGGCCTGGTGGTGGGTATCGCCATGGTCAAGACCGGCCTCACGGTGCCGCAGGCGCTGGCCATGACGCTGCTGGTGTTCGCAGGCTCGGCACAGCTGGCCTCGCTGCCGCTGATCATCGCGAACGCGCCGGTGTGGGTGATTTTCCTGACCGCGGTGGTCGTCAATTTGCGTTTTGTCATCTTTTCCGCGCTGCTGGCTCCCCATTTCTCGCACCTGCCGTGGCGCCAGCGCTTCGCGCTTGGCTACGTGGCCGGCGACATGACGGTGGCGCTGTTCCTGCGCCGCTACCCGAGCGAGACCTGGGAGCCGGGCAAGCTCGCCTACCTGAAGGGCCTGCTGTATCCCAACTGGGCGGCGTGGCAGGTCGGTTCCATCGCCGGCATCTTCCTCGGCAGCGCGGTACCGCTGGAGTGGGGCCTGGGCTTTGCCGGCACGCTCGCGATCATCTGCATCATGGTGCCGCTGATCGCCGGGCGCGCGGCCGCCACCGGGGTGGCGGTGGCCGCCGTCACTGCGGTCCTGCTCAACGGCATCCCCTACAAGCTTGGCCTGCTGGCAGCCGTGTTCGCCGGCATGATCAGCGCGATGGTCGTCGCCGAAGTCTTCGAAAAGGCCAGGAAATGAGCGAACTCGAGATCTGGATCACCATCATCGCGCTGGTTGCGGCCACGGCCGTGACGCGCAGTTCGTTCTGGTTGGTCGGCCACCACATCACCATTCCGCCCCGCATCCAGGCCATGCTGCGCTATGCGCCAGCCTGCGCGCTGGCCGCGATCGTGGCGCCCGACATCGCTTTCGGGACCGGCGGGGAACTGGATATCTCGGTAAGCAACCCCAAGCTGCTGGCCGGCGTGGCTTCCATCGTGTTCTACCTGCTACGCCGCGACATGCTGCTGACAATCATCTTCGGCATGCTCGTATTTACCGTCCTGCGAGTGACGCAGGTGTTCTGAGTGGCCGGACTGGCATGTCAATGCGTTAAAATAACGATCTTTTCTTCCATTCGACATCCGGACAGCCATGCAAGGTGTGCTCAACTTCAAGCGACTGCAAGACCTGATCGACCAGGGCGCCCTCAAGGGCAAACGCGTATTCATCCGCGCCGACCTGAACGTGCCGCAAGACGATAGCGGCAACATCACCGAAGACACCCGCATCCGCGCCTCCGTGCCGGCCATCCGCGCCGCGCTCGATGCCGGCGCCGCCGTCATGGTCACTTCGCACCTGGGCCGCCCGACCGAAGGCGAATTCAAGCCGGAAGACTCGCTGGCGCCAGTCGGCAAGCGCCTGTCCGAGCTGCTCGGCGCACCTGTCACCCTGCGCCAGAACTGGGTCGACGGCGTGGACGTCCAGCCCGGCCAGGTCGTGCTGCTGGAAAACTGCCGCGTGAACAAGGGCGAAAAGAAGAACAGCGACGAGCTGGCGCAGAAGATGGCGAAGCTGTGCGACGTGTACGTCAACGACGCCTTCGGCACCGCCCACCGCGCCGAGGCAACGACCCACGGCATCGCGAAATTCGCGCCGGTGGTGTGCGCCGGCCCGCTGCTGGCGGCCGAACTGGATGCGCTGGGCCGCGCGCTTGGCGCCCCGGCCCGTCCGCTGCTGGCCATTGTGGCCGGCTCCAAGGTCTCGACCAAGCTGTCGATCCTGAAGTCGCTGGCGGACAAGGTGGACAACCTGATCGTCGGCGGCGGCATTGCCAACACCTTCATGAAAGCGGCCGGCCTGAACATCGGCAAGTCGCTGGCCGAGCCGGACCTGCTGGACGAAGCCAAAGCCATCATCGACATGATGGCCAAACGCGGCGCCCAGGTGCCGATCCCGGTCGATGTCGTGTGCGCGAAGGAGTTCTCGCCGACTGCGGCCGCCACCGTCAAGGACGTGGCCGACGTGCAGGACGACGACATGATCCTCGATATCGGCCCGAAGACCGCTGCCCTGCTTGCGCAGCAGATCGCAGCGGCCGGCACCATCGTCTGGAACGGCCCGGTCGGCGTGTTCGAGTTCGACCAGTTCGCCGAAGGCACCAAAACGCTGGCGCAGGCGATCGCCGCGTCGAAGGGATTCTCGATCGCCGGCGGCGGCGACACGCTGGCGGCCATTGCCAAGTACGGCATCGCGGACAAGATCGGCTATATCTCCACGGGCGGCGGCGCCTTCCTCGAGTTCCTCGAAGGAAAGACCCTGCCGGCGGTGGACATCCTGCTCCAGCGCAGCGCCTGAGCAGTCGCGGATAACAACAGCGCAGCACTTGCTGCGCTTTTTACTTTCTTCACAGGGAGACCTATGTACCGGGGCACAAAGATCGTCGCAACCATTGGACCGGCATCGACCGACTTCGATACCCTCGTGCGCATGATCCGCGCAGGCGTGGACGTGGTCCGGCTGAACTTCTCGCACGGCAAGGCGCAGGACCACATCGACCGCGCCAACCTGGTGCGCCGCGCCGCCGCCGAGTGCGGGCGCGAAGTGGCGATCATGGCCGACATGCAGGGTCCGAAGATCCGCGTCGGCAAGTTCGAGGAAGGCCGTATCGAGCTGGTGCCGGGCGCCAAATTCATCCTGGATGCACGCTGGGGCGAGAACGGCGAACTGGGCAACCTGGAACGCGTCGGCCTCGACTACAAGGCGCTGCCGCGCGACGTGCGTCCCGGAGACAAGCTGCTGCTGAACGACGGCCTGATCGTGCTGGTCGTGGACAAGGTCGCCGGCGATGAAGTGCACACCACCGTCAAGGTGGGCGGCGAGCTGTCCAACAACAAGGGCATCAACCGCCAGGGCGGCGGCCTGACCGCGCCGGCGCTGACAGCCAAGGACATGGAAGACATCAAGACCGCGATGAGCTTCCAGTGCGACTACCTGGCGATCTCGTTCCCGAAAAGCGCGACCGACATGGAAATGGCGCGCCAGCTGGCCAACATCGCCGGCGAGCCGTACGGCCACAAGCCGCTGATGATCGCCAAGATCGAGCGCGCCGAAGCGATCCCTGCGCTGCAGGAGATCCTCGACGCGTCCGACGGCATCATGGTCGCGCGCGGCGACCTGGCGGTGGAGGTGGGGAATGCCGCCGTGCCGGCGCTGCAGAAGCGCATGATCCGCATGGCGCGCGAGCAGAACAAGCTGGCGATTACCGCGACCCAGATGATGGAGTCGATGATCGTCAACGCGGTGCCGACCCGCGCCGAAGTGTCGGACGTGGCCAATGCGGTGCTGGACGGTACCGACGCGGTAATGACTTCCGCGGAGACGGCATCGGGCAAATACCCGGTCGAGACGGTCGAGATGATGAACGCGATCTGCGCCGAAGCCGAGAATTCCGAGTACAACAAGCTCGACGCCGACTTCCTGAACATCCAGTTCACCCGCATCGACCAGTCGATCGCCTACGGCGCGCTGTTTACCGCGCACCACCTGCGCGTGAAAGCGATCGTGGCGCTGACCGAATCGGGCTCCACCGCACTCTGGATGAGCCGCCACAGCATCGATACCCCGATCTTCGCGCTGACCCCGTCCGTGACCACCCAGCGCAAGGCTTCGCTGTACCGCAATGTGCGCTCCTACCACCTGGAGCAGGAGGGTGGCAGCCACGCCGTGTTGAGGCAGGCCGAAGAGCTGCTGATGAAGCAGGGTATCGTGAAGAAGGGCGATATGATCGTGGTCACCTGGGGTTCGCCGATGGGGCAGGCCGGCAGCACCAATGCGCTCAAGATCGTGCGCGTGGGCGAGTTCGACTAAAAGGCGGGGGACAGTCCCATCAGGGACAGTCCCCATGGTCCTGACAGATTTCTATTGTTTGGAGTACTACTATGGCACTCGTATCTTTGCGTCAACTGCTGGACCACGCCGCTGAAAACGGCTATGGCCTGCCGGCATTCAACGTCAACAACCTGGAACAGGTGCAGGCCATCATGGCCGCCGCCGATTCCCTCAACAGCCCGGTGATCATGCAGGCCTCGGCCGGCGCCCGCAAGTACGCCGGCGAAGCCTTCCTGCGCCACCTGATCGACGCGGCGGTGGAAGCCTACCCGCACATTCCGGTCGTGATGCACCAGGACCACGGCCAGTCGCCG
>DASWYE010000094.1:0-2277 GCA_036405115.1 Telluria sp.
GGAAGACCTGGCCGACCACGTCACCCTGAGCATCAGCGAGGACGAAGCACGCCAGCGCTGGGAACTGCACGGTCCGGACGGTGAAGTGCGCCGGATCGAACTCAATCCGCGCCTGGCCGGGTTCGATTTCCCGCTGCTGCAGTCGATGGCGAAGGACGGCTACGGCATCACGCTGCTGCCGGAAACCGTCTGCGCCGAGGCCGTGCGCAAGGGCGAGCTCGAAGTCGTGCTGCCGGAATGGAGCCTGCCGCAGGGCATCTGCCACGCGGTGTTCGCCTCGCGCCGGGGCATGTTGCCGGCCGTGCGGGTGTTCATCGATTTCCTGGCCGAGCACCTGCCGCAGCAGATCGAATCCTCGCGCCTGGATTGCGGCGGCAAGTGCGCCGAGGAAAAGGAAAAGGCGATCGCGGTGGCCATCGACAACGCCAAGGCCGCCAAAGTGAAGAAAGCCTCGTAGGCCACGGCCGCGGGGTTCGTGCGAAAATGCGCGCCGGCCTGCATGGCGCCGGGCGCGCCGCCGGGGTAGGGCGGCGATGCACCGCGATCGGTCGCGGGCAGTTCCAGAAAACGGAGAGATGGCCGAGTGGTTCAAGGCAGCAGTCTTGACTGCGTAGGCCGACGGCCGGAGCGAACATCGACCGCAGGTCGATGGTAAAACTGCCGTAAGGCGCGCAGCGCCGCGGTAGGGTAGTGAAAACGGAGAGATGGCCGAGTGGTTTAAGGCAGCAGTCTTGAAAACTGCCGTAGGTGTAAGCCTACCGTGGGTTCGAATCCCACTCTCTCCGCCACGTTCGCAACCGCCTCATGGCGGAGGGAGGAACAGCTCATGTCTCGTCTCCTCGTACTCGCGCTGTTCCTGTTGCACAGCGCCGCTTTGGCAGCCGACCCTCCGGCGCGCGTGATCGTCATCGGCACCTACCACTTCAGCAATCCGGGCCAGGACAAGGCCAACGTGGACGCGGTGGACGTCACCGTGCCCCAGCGACAGGCGGAGCTGCAGGCGGTGACCGATGGCCTCGCGACATTCCAGCCGACCTTCGTCGGCGTCGAGTGGCCCGCCGACGCCGCGCGCGATCAGTACACGCGCTATCTCGCCGGCACGCTGCCGCCGTCCAGCAACGAAGTCGTGCAGCTGGGATTCCGGTTGGCCAAACAGGTGGGGCTGGCCAATGTCCATGGGCTGGATGTTCCGGGCGACTTTCCGTTCGAACCGTTGAGTGCGTGGGCGCAGGCGAACGGCAGGGCGGACGACCTGCAGGCGCTGATGGCGCAGGCCCAAGGCATTACGACGCGCATCACCGCAATGCAAGCCACGCACAGCATCGGAGGCGTTTTGCGCGAGATGAACACCACGCGCGCTACCGAAGAGGCCGCGAGCTTCTACGCAGAGTTCCTGCGCTACGGCAGCGGTGAACAACAGCCCGGCGTCGAGCTCAATGCCGCGTGGGCGAAGCGGAATTTCGCCATCTGCGCACGCCTGCTGCAGGCGTTGAAGCCGGGCGATCGCGCGGTGGTGTTCTATGGGCAGGGGCACGTGCCGCAGTTGGCGGCATGTTTGCGCTCAGCGCCGGGCGTGGAGCTCGTCGAGGCGGCTCAGTTCTTGCCTTCCTCCTGAGTGCCTACACCCTTCATCACGATGTGCGCCACGGTGTAGCGTCACCTGCGTGTGCTAGAAACGTAGCGCTGTCAGACCATAGTTCCCGAGAACAAGGAGAGAAGGATGATCAAGCGTTCGCTCGCGCTCACACTCGTCACTGTAGCCTGCGCTCTTCACACGGGAGGGCACGCCTTGGCCGCCGAGACGCAGAGGCTCCCAGGGCAAGGTGTGGATGCCATCAACAAGAGAGCACCGCCCTTGGGGCGTGCTGCGAAGAATTCACCCCAGAACGCGCAGCGCCACGCCACGGCCCTGGGGTTGGGGTTGGGGCCGGAGTACGGCCTTCGGATCAAGGACTATTCGGAGGACCAGATCGGATCCTATTACCGATACATCCAGCTCTATCGCGGCATCCCCATCCATGGCCAGCAAGCTGTCGTGTCCGAAGACAAGGAGGGCCGCATCCGTTCGACCTTCGGAAGGGTGACGAAGAACGTCCACAGGGATGTACCGAACATCCAGCCCAGGTTGTCGGGGAGTCAGGCGAAGTATTTCGCCACCCAGCATTGGGCGCGGTCCGTGCCAGGTTCTGGCAAACCCATCATGACTACCTCGGAACTTTCGATCGCCGTCGACCAGGCCAGCAAATCACGGTTGGTGTACGTGGTGAGTTTCGGTAC
>DASWYE010000095.1:0-12402 GCA_036405115.1 Telluria sp.
CTGTTTGCCGTCAGGTGTAATCGTGAATCCCAGAAGAACAATCTCCCTCAATCTCCAAAACCTGAAAATCGGCACGCGCCTTGCGCTCGGCTTCGGCCTTATGCTGGCGCTGATGGCTGCCCTGAACGCGGTGGCCCTGACGAACCTGTTCAGCATCCAGGCTTCCAACGTCAAGATGATCGAATCGGACTGGGTCAAGTCCGACGCAGCGAATGTCGTCAACGCGACGACCCGCGCCAACGCCCGGCGCAACATGGAGCTCCTGCTCACGCCGGACCAGGCGCAACGCGCCAAACTTTACGCCCGCATCGACGAAAACAAGAAGCGGATCACCCAGGCACTCGAAACGCTGGATCGACTCGTCCACACCGCGGACGGCAAGGCCCTGCTGGCGACGGTCAAGACCGAGCGCGCCGCATATGTGGCCTCGTTCACGCAGGTCGGCTCGCTGATCGAAGGCGGCCAGATCGACGAAGCCAGGGCAGTGATGATGGAGCAGACGCTCCCGCTGCTGGACAAGCTCCAGGCATCCGTCGTCAAGTTGTCGGACAGCGAAAAGCTGCTTGCCCATGAGAGCGCCGGGAGCGTCGGTGGCCAGATTGACGCTGCCAGCAAGTTCCTGCTCGGCCTGGGAACGGCAGCCCTGTTCATTGCTATCGCTACCGCCTCCATCATCGCCCGCTCGATTACCCGCCCTATCAATCGCGCGGTGGACGTGGCCAAGACGGTTGCCTCCGGCGACCTGACGAGCGACATCGACGCATCCACCGACGACGAAACCGGCCAGCTGCTGCGCGCCCTGAAAGCCATGAACGACAGCCTTTCGGAAGTCGTCAGTGAAGTGCGCAGCGGCACCGAGATGGTGTCGACCGCCTCCGCACAGATCGCCGCCGGCAACCAGGACCTGGCATCGCGCACCGAAGACCAGGCGAGCTCGCTCGAGGAAACCGCCGCTTCCATGGAGGAGATGACGGCCACGGTCAGGCAAAACGCGGACAACGCAACTCAGGCCAACCGGCTGGCGGCATCGGCGTCGGAAGTGGCTGTCAAAGGCGGCGCGGTGATGGGCGAGGTGGTGCAGACCATGGACTCGATCAACGAGTCGTCGCGCAAGATCGCGGACATCATTGGTGTCATCGACGGCATCGCGTTCCAGACGAACATCCTGGCCTTGAACGCGGCAGTCGAAGCGGCGCGTGCCGGCGAGCAGGGACGCGGCTTTGCGGTGGTGGCATCGGAAGTGCGCGTGCTGGCGCAGCGCTCGGCCGCAGCGGCCAAGGAGATCAAGTCGCTGATCGCTACCTCGGTCGACAAGGTGGACACTGGATGCCGCCTGGTCGAACAGGCCGGCAGCACGATGGACGAGATCGTGGTGAGCGTGCGCCGCGTGACCGACATCATGGGCGAGATCGCAGGCGCCAGCGACGAGCAAACGGCGGGCATCGGCCAGATCAACCAGGCGATCATCCAGATGGACCAGGTGACGCAGCAGAACGCGGCGCTGGTCGAGGAATCTGCCGCTGCAGCCAGTTCGCTGGAAGACAAGGCCGCGAGCCTGGCGCGGACGGTCGCCGTGTTCAAGCTGCGCGAGTCGAACCAGGCGAAGCCGAAAACGCCTGCGATTGCAGTCCTGCCCCAGAAGCGGTTGGCGCCGCTGTCCGCCGCAACTCAGCGTGAAGCGAAGCCGCAGTACAAGCGCGTTGCCAATGCAAGGCCAGGCTCCGCGGAGGAGTGGGAAGAGTTCTAGGAAACCCCGTCATCCCCGCGCAGGCGGGGACCCATACTGCGTGTGCCTTCAAATCGGCGTGTCCCGCTTCGTTATCCTCAGCAGGGGTCCCCGCGTGCGCGGGGAAGACGAGCGCAGGCGGAGCGAACAGTGAAAGGACAGAGTGAGCTACTTTGCATGGGCCAGCGATATGAGCGTCGGGAACACGCTGCTCGACCACGATCACCAAGCACTGATCGCACTTGTCAACGAACTGCACACCGCGACCAGCCGTGGCGAGGGTAGGGAAGTAGTCGGCGACATCCTCGACCGGCTGCTCGTCTACACGCAGCAGCACTTCCAGCGTGAAGAGCACCACATGGAGCAGGTGCACTACTCAAAGATGGTCGAGCACTTGCGCCTGCACCGGGATCTCTATGAGCGGGTACTGGAGCTGAAGGCGCGCTTCGATTCAGGGCATATCACGGTGGCCGCCCAGGTTTCATCGCTGTTGCGCGACTGGCTGTCCCTTCACATCCTGCGGGACGACAAACAGTTCGCAGCGGAGGTGACGACAGCATCCGCGGACGCTGCGCAAGGAGCAGGCGGCTAGCAACGCGGACCCACGTGTGATCACGCGAGTCCGCTGCGCTCCCAGAACCGGCGTACTGCCTGCTCGAAGCACTCGAGTGCAAGGTGATGCAGTGCGTGCGGCGTGTTCGGCAGGATTGCCATCGCATTGCGCTTCTTGTCCAGCGCATCGAACAGCCTGGCGACTTCCGACGGAGGCACGAAGGTGTCATGGTCGCCAGCGGTGACAAGCAGCGGCGCCTCGATCTTGCGGACGGTTTGCTCGTTAAGCTGCCAGCGTCCAAAGTCCGTGATCAGCGACTGCATCAGGCGCAGCGTTTCGCCGATGCCGCTAGCTATGTGCAGCGCCGAGAGCGTTTCGTACGCGCGCGCGTGGCCCCGCAGCAGTTCGTGATCGAGGTCCTTCAGCGTCATCGAGATCGCCTCATCGGTCCAGTAGAACTTGGTTCCCAGCGTGACAACGCTGCGCACCCGCGCTGGCGCTTGACGTGCCAGCACCAGGCCCACGTATCCGCCAAGGCTGTGTCCGATGATGTCAACGTGCTCGATGTCCAGCGCGTCCAGCACCGCGAGCACATCCTTCGCAAGCCGCTCGCAGTTCATGCCCGACGATCGGATAACGCTTTCGCCATGCGCCGCGAAATCGATCGCAATCTGCGAACGGTCGCCAAAGCACGTCCGCAGCGGATCGAGTTGGTCGCGCACGCCCATCGCGCCGTGCAGGAACAGGACCGGAGGCTGCGAGCTTGCGGTCTTCGAATAGTCGTAGCCGATAACGCCGTCGTCGATTTTCAGTTGCATCTGATTTCCTGGTCTGGAGGCAAAATGGGGTCTGACCCCATTTTTCGTGGGGGCAAAATGGGGTCAGACCCCATTTTTCGGTACGGCATTTTAGCTGGCAAACTGCGCTTGAAAATCCTCCAAACCTATCGCTGGCGCAAATTCGCTTGCTATGGGGCGCGCAAGAGCGGGCAGGACATCGTGTCCGGCGCCTTGTTCGCAAAGCCGCTGCGCTTGTCCTCCCAATAGGCGTCCCGGGTGCCGTAGCCCGTCGCTTCCCATGCCGGCTGGCCGCTTCCTGATTCGCGCTGGACCAGCGAGATCACGCGGAACTTGCATTCGTGCGTTATCTCGGCAAGCTCGAACGCGATGCTGGTCTTGGTCTTGTCGTGGTAGCCGTCCAGGATCGCGTACGCGGTCGCAGGACAGCTGCTGAAACTGGTCTTCCATGAGATGGCAGCATCCCGCAGGTCGAGTACCCCCGCGCATGGTCTGCCGATGCCGTTAAACCGGTTGGCGGCCTCGGGCGGACCCGCGAGACTGCTGCCGGCGATGGCAGCCCCGATGCAAAACGTAGCGATCCGATTCATGCCAGCTCCTCCCGCCTGTCGTGAGGAGTCAGATCGTCGCATGGCACGGCGGCGCAGAAGTTGCGCTAGCGCAATCCCGTCACAGGGCCAACGCGCGCGCCGCCGGGAGGGGCGGCTGCCTATACTGGTTCCACAGATTTGAGGAGGGTCAAACATGAACGCGAATAATGGTGACTCCATTGATCTCTTCGAGCCATTCCAGCTTGGGCCCCTGCAGCTGAAGAACCGCCTCGTCATGCCGCCGCTTACCAGGAGCCGCGCCGGGGCCGGCAACGTCCCGTCGCAGCACGCCGCCACGTATTACAGCCAGCGCGCCGGCGCAGGCCTGATCATCGCGGAGGCGACGCAGGCCGAGCCGCGCGGCCAGGGCTACATCTCCACGCCCGGCATCCACTCGCCGGAGCAGGTCGCGGGCTGGAAGAAGGTCACCGACGAAGTCCACGCCAAAGGTGGACTGATCTTCCTGCAGATCTGGCACGTGGGACGCATCTCGCACCCGGACTTCCACAATGGCGAGCTGCCGGTCGCGCCGTCCGCGATCGCGCCGCGCGGCGTGCAGACCTATGCGCCGGACGGGCAGATGAAGGATATCCCGGCGCCGCGCGCGCTCGAGACCAGCGAGATCGCCGGCATCATCCAGGCCTTCCGCCAGGGCGCGCAGAACGCAAAGGACGCGGGCTTCGATGGCGTGGAGGTCCACGGCGCCAACGGCTACCTGCTCGACCAGTTCCTGGAGGACTGCACCAACCTGCGCACCGACCAGTATGGCGGGCCGGTGGAGAACCGCGCGCGCCTGCTGCTGGAGGTGACCGACGCGGTCATCGAAGTGTGGGGCAGTGACCGCGTGGGCGTGCGGCTGTCGCCCGGCGGCACCTTCAACGACATGTGCGATGCGCACCCGCAGGCCACGTGGAGCTACGTCGTGAAGGAGCTCGCCAAGCGCAATCTCGCCTACCTGCACCTGATCGAGCCGGTGCAGCCGGTTGGCGAGCACCCCATGCCGGACCTGTCCGCCGCCTTCTTCCGCCCGATGTATCCGGGGACGATCATCGTCGCGGGCGGCTACGACCTGGAGCGCGCGAAGCAGGCGCTGGCCTCGGGAAAAGCGGACCTGGTCGCGTTCGGGCAGGCCTTCATCGCCAACCCGGACCTGCCGGAGCGCCTGCGCAGCCATGCGCCGCTCAATCCGCCCAACCGCGCCACGTTCTACGGCGGCGGGCCGGAAGGCTACATCGACTATCCGACGCTAGAGCAGGTGATGGGTTCGCAACCTCAATCGGCCAACGGGCAGATGGAGTCGAGCGGCGTGTAGGCAAGGGGACTGTCCCTCGTGGACTGTCCCCCGTCTTTGGAGGGAGGGTCAGATGACGATTGAACTCGACCATGCGCTGATACCGGTGCGGGACCGCGTAGGCGCTGCGCGCGAGCTGGCGTGGATTCTTGGTGTGGCGTGGGCGGGCGATTCCGGCATTGGCCCGTTCTCGCCCGTGTATGTCAATGACGGGTTGACGCTGGACTTCGACGAGGCGCACGGCGACTACCCGAAGCTGCACTACTGCTTTCGCGTCGACGATGCGGGCTTCGACGGCATACTGGGCCGGCTGGCGGAAGCGAACATCCCGTTTCGCAGCACGCCGCACGGGCCGATTGATTCGCTGGTGAACACTGCCCACGGCGGCAGGATCGTGTACTGGGACGAGCCGGGCGGTCATGTGTGGGAAGCGCTCACGGTCAGCTATGCGCGTGAGCCCCGGCACCATCCGCCGGGTACGCAAACGTCCTAGCCAGCGGAGGCGGGTGTATCTACCGTCATCCCCGCGAACGCGGGGACCCATACTGAGCCTCTACTTGCCACCTCAGCATGGGCCCCCGCAAAGGGGGCCGCCATCGGCCAGGGGTGACGGGGTGTCGCTTACTTCTTCTGTGCGCGGATGGCGCCGAACGGGTCGCCGGCTTTCCACCGCGGCATCTTCGGCGCGTCAGCGACGGCGCGGCCCAGGTTCAGCGTGAACTGCGCCTGCTGCACCATGCCCGACAGGTCCCAGCCCGGGTCGTACTCGTCGCCTACCTGGTGGTAGTTCTTCGAGTACTGCTCGCGCAGCTTCTTCGCGTTCTCCGGATCCTTGATGATGTCCCTGCCGCCGCCGATCGAGAATGCAGGGATGCCTGCCTTGGCCATGCTGAAGTGGTCGCTGCGGAAGTAGCCGCCCGCCAGGTCCGGCTTGGCCGGCGAGATCACCAGGCCCATCTTCTTCGCCACGGCATGCGCCATCGCGCCAAGTTCGGTGCGCTCGCTGCCTTGCGCGCCGATGTCGCGTGCGGCGCCGGTGAAGTTCAGGCTGTCGTTGTTCAGCGCTGCCGCGGTCTTGTGCGCTGGCCACAGCGGTGCGCTGCCGTAAGCGGCGCTGCCCAGCAGGCCCTGTTCTTCGGCCGCCACCCACAGGAACATCTGGCTGCGCTTGGCCGGCGACTTCACTGCCGCCTGCGCCATCGCCAGCAGGCCCGCGGTGCCGGATGCGTTGTCGACCGCGCCGTTGTAGATGGTGTCGCCTTCGGTGCCCTGCTTGCCCAGGTGGTCCCAGTGCGCGGTGTAGATGACGACTTCGTCCTTCAGCTTCGGATCGGTGCCCGGCACGATGCCAGCCACGTTGAACTGCTCGACCTTGCGCACCGCGGCCTTCATGGCGCCCTTGATGCGTGCGTTCAGCGCGACCGGCTTGAAGCCCTTGACTTCGGCCGCGGCGCGCAGCTTGTCCAGGTCCTGGCCCGCGGCCGCGAACAGCTTGCGCGCGGTGTCGTCGGTCATCCAGCCTTCCAGGCCCACGCCCGGAGTGCCCTGCGCCAGCTTGAAGCTTTCAGCCGTCCAGCTGTTCTGCACCACGCTCCAGCCGTACGATGCGGACTCGTTGGTGTGGATCAGCAGGATGCCGGCGCACTTCCTGCGCGCGGCTTCTTCGAACTTGTAGGTCCAGCGGCCGTAGTAGGTCAGGCCCTTGCCATTGAAGCGGCTAGCTTCCGCCTCGGTCGGCTTGGGGTCGTTGACCATCGCGACCAGCACCTTGTTGGTGCAGTCCAGGCCCGCGTAGTCGTTCCAGCCTTCTTCCGGCGCGGTGATGCCGTAGCCGGCGAAGACCAGTTCGTGGTCGAAGCTGCGCACCTCCTGCGAGTCGCCCGGACCCCACACCCAATCGGCGCCGTAGGTCAGCGGCAGGGCGGCGCCCCCGGCTTGCAGCGACAGCGTGCTTTCCTGCGGCTTGGCCTTCACGCCGGCGATCCTGACGGACTGGCGGTAGCTGTTGCCGTTGGCGGGCTTGAGGCCGATCGCTTTCGATTGCGCTTCGAGGTAGGCAACCGTCAGGTCGCCGCCACGCTGGCCGGTGCCGCGGCCTTCGAGCAGGTCGCTGGACAGGAACTCGAGGTGGGCGCGCAGCGGCGCTTCCTGGACGGTGGCGGCATATTTGGCGGCGCCGGCCGGCATGGCGATCAGTGCGAGGCTCGAGGCCAGCGTGGTCGCGACCAGCGTGGAGATCATCTTTTGCATGGTACTGGGTGGGGTGGTGGAATGGGACTCAGATTGTATGCCATTCCAACAGGAAACCGCCTACGGCGTCATCCCCGCGCACGCGGGGACCCATACTGAGCGTGCGGGAAGGTGTCATAGCGACTTCGGTACCTCAGCAGGGGTCCCCGCGTCCGCGGGGATGACAGGGTGCGCCACTTCGTCCCCCCAAAAAAAACTTCCAACAGGAAACCGCCTACGGCGTCATCCCCGCGCACGCGGGGACCCATACTGAGCGTGCGGGAAGGTGTCACGAGCGACTTCGGTACCTCAGCAGGGGTCCCCGCGACCGCGGGGATGACAGGGTGCGCCACTTCGTCCCCCCCCAAAAAACTTCCAACAGGAAACCGCCTACGGCGTCATCCCCGCGCACGCGGGGACCCATACTGAGCGTGCGGGAAGGTGTCACTAGCGACTTCGGTACCTCAGCAGGGGTCCCCCGCGTCCGCGGGGATGACAGGGTGCGCCACTTCGTCCCCCAAAAAAATGCCCCGTCCGCTTGGAGTCGGACGGGGCCTTAACCTGTCTTGCTACTGTTGCGTCAGCCTTCGAGCTTCCAGACGTAGTCGATCGTCGCCCAGCCCGCTTCTGCCTGACCATTGTTGACCGCTGGCTGGAACTTGCACAGCGACAACGCTTGCACTGCTGCACGGTCCAGGTCGCGCGAGCCGCTCGACTTGCTCACCCTGGAACTGCTCACCCGGCCGTCTGCTCCGACGAGGAGGGCGAGCTGGACGGTGCCTGTCTCGCCGTTCCGCGCCGCACGGGCGGGATATTCAGGAGTAGCGCAGCCCTCAGCAAACACGGCGGTACGCATGGTGCCATTCGCGCTGCTGTCGGTGGATGGGGCTGCTTCCCCCTGGGTCGATGGCTCGGCCATCGGCACCGGTTCCTGCATCACGTCGGCCTGGATTACCTGTTCCGGCTCGACCTGTGGTTCAACTTCTACTTCCGGCGGCGGCACCAGTACTTTGGGCGGCGTCACCGTTTTCGGCTTGGCTTTCGGCGGTTCCGGTGGAGCCGGCGGTGGCGTCACCTTTGGCGGAACAATGATGAACACGTCTTCGACCACCTGCGGCATCTCGAACGTGCGCTCCGCCAGTCCGTGGATGAATGCATAACCCAACGCTACGTGCAGCAATCCGACGATTGCGACCTTCGACACCTGCTTCGACGGATGCTGCTCCTGGCCTGCTGTATCGGCAAAGTACATGGACATGTTCATCTCCTCTTGTTGTCGTGCCCAGTGTGTAGCGATGGGGCTGTTTCTGCTGTTAAGAAATCATAATTGCTAGGTAATGGAAGTAGTTGATTCCATCTTATAGCATTGTTGAGCGTGCACGGTAGAAAATTCGTATCTGTTTGTAATCCGCGCAACATCCGCCTGTTGTGTGGAATAATCCCTTACCGCTGAGCGCACTGCCGTTCGCTGGCACACATACCTTCCATCCAATGGTAAGCAGGGGTAACAGCCGCTATGAATAACGAAGAAAAACCGATCCGCGTGCTGCTGGCGGACGACCACCCGATCGTAATGACCGGGTTCGCCATGTCGCTCTCGGCGACCGGCATGGAGGTGGCCGGGCAAGCCAAATCGCCCGACGAGGCGCAGCAGATGTTCGCGGCGCTGCAGCCGGACGTGCTGGTGATGGACATCCGTTTCGGCACCGAGCTCACCGGCCTCGATGCGGCGCGCGGCATCCTGGCGCAGTTCCCGAAGGCGCGCATCGTCTTCCTCAGCCAGTTCGACCAGGACAGCCTGATCAAGGAAACCTACCGCCTCGGCGCGCGCGCCTTCGTCACCAAGGACTGCGACCCGGCCGACCTGGCCAACGCGGTGCGCCACGCACACAAGGACAAGCTGTACTTCCTGCCGCAGATCGCCGAGCGGCTGGCCAACCTGTCGGTGCGCGGCGACGTCTCGCCGCAGTCGCAGCTGGACCAGCGCGGGCTGGAGATCTTCAAGCTGATGGCCGAAGGCCTGACCAATGCGGAGATCGCGGAAAAGCTCAATCTCTCCACCAAGACCATCAGCAATATCAGCCAGTCGATCAAGGAAAAGCTGGGCGTGGACCGTCAGGCCTACATCACCAAGCTGGCGGTGCGCCACGGTTTGATCGATCCCTGAACATGGGGGCACGCGCGGCCTTGCTGTTCGCGATGACGCTGGCGCTGGCCGGCGCGATAGCGCCTGCGCGCGCCGCGCCGCCCTGGACCATCGTTACCGCCGACGACAGTGAACTCACGCGCCGCATCGAACGTGACCTGTATGCGCGGCTGGCGCCGATCGTGCGCCTGCCGCAGCACGTCACGGTCGCCATCGGGCCGGTTGCGCTGCGGCGTGCGATCACGCTGCGCAAGGAGCAGGCCATGGTGTTTTCAGCCTATACCTCCAGCCAGGTGCTGCACCAGGTGATGGCGGCGGCCGACGAGCCTTACGTCAGCGGCATCTACGCCGAACCGGGGCCGGCGGAACAGCTGCAGCTGGTCGCCTTGCTCTACAGGCGCCCGGTCGCGGTGGCCGCGATCGTCGGCCCGGAAGCCGAATTCCTCTCCGCGCTGGCGCCGGGTCTGATGTACCAGCGCCTGCCGGAAGAGGGTGGCGACATCAACCAGGCGCTCAACAAGGTGGCGCAGGCCCCGGTGCTGCTGGCATGGCCGGACCGCGCCGTGTTCAACTCCGAAAACGTGCGCAACATCCTGCTCTCGACCTACCGGCACGGGCAAGGCGTCATCGGCTTTTCTGCCGACATGGTCAGCTCCGGCGCACTCGCCACCACCTATTCGACCCCGGAGGACATCAACACGCAGGTGGCCGAGATGCTCGCGCAGTACGCCGCCACCGGGCAGCTCGGCCCGCCCCGGTTCCCGCGCTACTTCCGCACTGCCATCAACGAGGGCCTGGCGCGCTCCCTCAAGGTGCCGGTGAGCGAGGCCGCACGCCGTTTTGCACGCCGTCCGGGAGGGGCGCAATGAAGCTGGCGCGCGTATGGCACAACTGGAGCATCGGCCGGCGCATGGTATTCATCTCCATGCTGCCGGTGACCTACCTGTTCTGCTCCCTGATCTGGTATTCGTGGTTCTCGCACCATTCGCTGGTGGAGGAAGAGCTGTCCGAACGCGGCCGCGTGCTGGCGCGCGCGCTCGCCGAGACCAGCGAGTACAACGTCATTTCAGGCAATCTGTCCGACCTGCGCCTGACCATCAACGGGCTGGTGCAGACCGACAGCAGCATCTACCGCATCGACGTACTGGACGCGAAACGGCGCGAGGTGGTGAGCGTGACCGGCGACGCCGGCCGCGAGGCCGAGCAGCGCGCGTTCGAAGCGCCGATCCGCAAGCAGATGATCTGGGTGAACCTGTTCCAGGAAAATGGCGCGCCGCACGTGAGCGGTTCGAGCGACAGCAAGCCGCCGACGATGACCATGGAAGACGTGGGCTACGTGCGCGTGACGATGTCGCCGACGAACATGATGGCCAAGCAGGTGGCGCGCTTCCGCGTGGAGCTGGCGATGGCGGCGCTGGCGCTGACCGTGGCCGCCACGCTGGCCGTGCTGCTGGCGCGCAGCATGGCCGATCCGCTGCGGGTGGCGACGCGCGCGCTGCGCAAGATCCGCGGCGGTAACTACCTCGTCACGCTGCCGGTCACCAGCGGCGGCGAGCTGGGCGAGCTGCAGGCGTCGATCGGCGAGATGTCGGTGGCGCTGGACCGCTCCAAGCAGGACCTCGAGAACAAGGTGGAGGAGCGCACGCGCGACCTGCTCGCATCGCGCAACGAGGCGCTCAAGGCCGATGCCGAGAAGCGCAAGCTGATCCAGAAAGTGAATTCGATCGTCGAGGACGAGCGCAAGAGCATCGCCGTCGAGATCCACGATGAACTGAACGCCTCGCTGATCGCGGCGCGGCTGGAGTCGCAGGCCATCCTGCAGCTGGCGGACAAGCTGCCGCCGGGGCCGGAGCTGGAAGAGATCAAGCGCAAGTCGGCCGCCATCACCAAACTGACGCTGGACCTGTACGCGAGCGGGCGCCGGCTGGTGCGCAGGCTGCGCCCGGAAGTGCTGGACATGCTCGGACTGCATGGCGCGGTGGAAGAGATGCTCCGTCATTACAACACCGGCGGCGCCTGCCACTTCGAGTTCGATTCCGAGGGCGATTTCTCCCGGCTGGGGAACGAACTGGCGATCTCCGCCTACCGCATCGTGCAGGAGGCGCTGTCGAACATCATGAAGCACGCGACCGCCAGCCATGCCAGCGTCACGCTGCGGATGCGCGAGGACGCGCTGGACATCGTCATCAGCGACAACGGCGGCGGCTTCGACACCACGCTCGCGTCGGAAGGCATCGGCATCATCGGCATGCGCGAGCGCGTCGTGGCCATGGGCGGCACCATCGGCATCAAGTCGGCGCCGTCGGAGGGCACCACCATCGCCATCAGCCTGCCGCTTGCTGTATCGTAGAGGTTTCGCCATCCACCAGCACGCACAATGTTGACTGAACTGCAAACGCCCTACGAGAAGGGCAACCGTAACCAGACCACCACGCACGCAGAGTGCATCGCCTACTACGAAGAGCTCGCGCGCCGCTTCCCGAACGTGCTGCGCTTCGACGTGGTCGGCACCTCCGACGCCGGCATCCCGATTCACGCCGGCGTGGTCACCGCCGATGGCGTGTTCGACCGCGAGGAACTCAAGCGCGCCGGCCGTCCTGTCTTCTTCAACAACAACGGCATCCACCCGGGCGAGCCGGAGGGCGTGGACGCCTGCATGGCGCTGGTGCGCGACTTCTGCCTCGAGCCGCAGCGCCTGGCCGCGCTGGGCCGCACCGTGTTCCTGTTCGTCCCGCTGTACAACGTGGACGGCAGCCATAACCGCGCCAACACCTCGCGCGTGAACCAGGACGGGCCCGAGCAGTTCGGCTTCCGCGGCAACGCGCGCCACCTCGACCTGAACCGCGACTTCGTCAAGTGCGACACCCTGACGGCCCAGGTCTTCAACAAATTCTTCACGTCCTGGGATCCGGACGTGATGGTCGACACCCACACGTCGAACGGCGCCGACTATTCGTACACCATGACCCTGATCCACACGCAGGCGGACAAGCTGGGCGGAGCGCTGGGCGCCTTCCTGCGCGACGATATGCTTCCGGCGATGTTCGCGGACATGGAGCAGCGCGGCTGG
>DASWYE010000096.1:0-11210 GCA_036405115.1 Telluria sp.
GTCACCGAGAACGCGCTGGTCGGGCGCAGCACCATGCCGATGCTGGCGCTCTTCGAGGTCTCTTCCTTCAGCGGTGCGATGCCGAACGCGCGGGTGACGGCGCTGCCTTCACGCGCGGTCAGCGTTTCGGTCAGCACGCCATCGGCGTTCAGGTTGGTCGACACGGAGCTGTAGAAGCGCTGCTGCACGCTCGGCGCGCGGAAGCCGGTCGAGATGCTGCCGCGGAAGCCGACCTGCCTGCTCGGGTCGAAACGCATGCTCAGTTTTCCGGTCGCGGTGCTGCCGAAGTCGGAGTATTTTTCCCAGCGCACCGCGCCTGCGACCAGCAGCTGTTCCGTGATGTAGTGCTCCACGTCGAGGTACAGCGCCACGTTGTGGCGGTCCTCGTCCACTTCGGTGGCTGGCGTGTATCCCGGGAAGCCCTGCGCGCCGGAGGCGGCCGGGTCGCCGTTCTGGTCGAGGATCACGATGGCAGGATTGTTGGTACGGCCATATTGGTACGACATCGGGTCGCCCGCGACGATCTCGTAGCCGTCCTGGCGGTATTCGAAACCGGTGGCCACGTGCAGTATGCGGTCGCCCAGCATCCAGGGGCCGCGCAGGTCCGCGTTGAACGTGGTCTGGTTGAACTTGAGCGAGCCGGTATCGGCCGATAGCGGGGACTCGGCGTAGATGCCGCCGCCGGGTTTCGGTTCGTACCAGTAGCTGACGTTGATCGAATTTCGCTCATGGAAATCGAGCTGGCTGCGGCCGTGATTGATGCTGGCGTCAAATTTCCAGTCGTTGGCCAGGTCGCGGCGGTAGCCGACCGCGAACGAGGCGTCCTTCACGGTAGTGATGATGTTGGGCAGGAAGCCGTTCGGATACACCTCCGGCACCGTACGTCCGTCGCCTGCCGAGCGGTAGAAGCCTGCCGAGTCGCCGGTGCGGCGCGACACGCCGCCGAACGCATACAGTTCGCTGTGCTTGTCCATCGGTACCCCGGCGTTCCACCACAGGTAGGCGTCCTTGGCCTTGGAGTCGCCGATGCGCTGCGTGACGCGCGCTGGATCCACGCGCAGCAAGTCGGGGCCGGCGCGGTTGGTCTCGCCGCGATAGCGCGCCTCCGCGGTCAGGTTCATGAAGCCGCCGTCGCCGATCGACCAGCCCTTGTTGGCGCTGGCCGAATACAGTTCGCCGCCGCCTTCCGAGGTGCCGCCGATGGTGCCGGATACCTGAGTCTCGTTGGTCTGGTCTTTGAGCACGATGTTGATCACGCCGGCGATGGCGTCCGAACCGTATTGCGCAGCCGCGCCGTCGCGCAGCACTTCGATTCGGGCGATCGCGGACATCGGGATCGCGTTGATGTCGGTGCCCGCGGAGCCGCGTCCGATGGTCTGCTGCACGTTGACCAGCGCCTGCTGGTGGCGGCGTTTGCCGTTGACGAGGACGAGCAGCTGGTCGGGGCCGAGCGAGCGCAGGGTGGCCGGGCGGATGATGTCGGTGCCGTCGCTGATGAAAGTGGTGGAGAAGTTAAACGACGGATCCAGCGTCTGCAGCAGCTTGCCCAGTTCCAGCGGGCCGGCGGTCTGCAAATCCTTGGTGCTGATCAGGCCGACCGGCGCCGCCGTGTCGAGCGCGGTCTTGGCGTTGGAGCGGGAGCCGAGCACCACCACGGTGGCAGCCTGGTCGCGCTGTGCGTCGGCGCTGTCCTGTTGCTCAGCCTGGGGCGCGGCGGTTTCGCTGGTAGCCTCCTGTGCGGAAGCGTGCTGGAATGCCAGCAGCAGCGCAGTAGCGAGGATCGTCCTGTTGAATTTCCGTGTCACCGTTCCAGTCATCATTCTGTATCTCTCATTGTTGTTTGCGGAGTCCGGCTGTATGTACCGGTAAGTACATACTAAGCGCGGAAATTGCAAACATGCAACACATGGAAGAAGGGGTGTTGTAAGGGCGTATGAAAATGACAAGCAGAGTGGAGCTGGTGCGACCGAGTTGGCGGAATCGGCCATAAACTGGCCGATTCCGCCAAACTCCATGCCATCCTCGCGAACGCGGGGACCCATAGCGAGGCTTTCCATCGGACGGAGGTGGCCTTCCGGGGAGACTCAGCATGGGTCCCCGCGTTCGCGGGGATGACGGTGGACGGCTGCGGGGATGGCGATAAAGCTGGGAATTGGCGGCGGCTCAGGCGTGGTCGTGCATCCAGGACTTGAGGCCGTTGACCCAGCTCTTGGCAGGCAGGTTGAATTCGCGCTTGATGTCGCCCGCACGCTTGTACAGGTCGGCGAAGTCCATCTGCGGCGCGTTCTTGAAGGCGATGACGATGATGTTCGCATCGTGCACCTCCGGCAGCCAGACCACGGCGTCGAACGCCATCTCCATCGCCTGCAGGTTCTTGTCGTAGTTGGAGAAGTCGCCAAATACGTTGGCGGTCATGATGCCGCCGTCCTTCAGGCAGGCCGCGCAGGCTTCGTAGAACTCGGGCGTATCGAGCACCGGCCCGCGCGCTTCCTCGTCATACAGGTCGACCTGGAGTACATCGAGCTTGCCGTGGTTGGCCGGGTCGTTGACGAAATCAAGCGCATCCATCTCGCGCACGTCCAGCCGCGCATCGTTGGGAGGGAGCCCGAATAGCGCGCGGTTGATGGCGATGACGTTGGGATTGAGCTCGGCGACCGACACGCGCGCCTGCGGGAAGCGCTGGTAGCAGAACTTGGTGAGCGCACCGCTGCCCAGTCCCAGCTGCGCGATGCGGCGCGGCTGCTCGATGAACAGCATCCACATCATCATCATCTGGACGTATTCAAGCTCGATCGCGTCGGGGCGCGACAGGCGCATTGCACCCTGCACCCAGGAGGTGCCAAGGTGCAGGAAGCGCACGCCCTTGAATTCGGTGATGGTAGCGGGCGGATGGCCCGGTGCGGAAAAGCGTGGCTCTGGTGAGGACGACATTACGACAGTGTAGCAGCCGCCGGCAGGATCATCGTCACGGCGAGGCCGCCGCCTTCACGGTTGGCGAGCTGGATGCGGCCGCCGTGCGCTTCCGCGATCTCGCGCGCCAGTGCCAGCCCGAGGCCGGTGCCGCTGCGCTTGGTGGAGTAGAAGGGCACCAGTGCGTTGGTGAGCACTGCGTCGTTCATGCCCTGGCCGCGGTCGAGCACCTCGATGCGCCAGAAGCCCTGCACCAGCCGCACCTGCAGTTCCACCTTGCCGGGCGCGGAGCCGGATTCATGCGCGTTCTTCAGCAGGTTGAGCAGCGCCTGTTCCATCTGGGCCGCATCGAACACGGCGCCTTGTTCCGGCAGCTCGCCGGCGATGCGGAACCGGACCTCGGATGCCAGCCGCTCCGTGAACTGGTCCCAGCGCACCATCTCGGGACGCGGCGTCGGCAGCTTGGCGAAGCGCGCATAGCCGAGGATGAACGATTCAAGGTGGCGCGTGCGCTCGGTGATGGTTTCCAGGATCTGGGGCAGCCGTTCCACCTGGCCGCGCCGCACCAGCTCCGCGCCGGAATGCGCGAGCGATGTCAGCGGCGCCAGCGAATTGTTCAGCTCATGGCTGATGACGCGGATGACCTTCTTCCAGGTCTGCACCTCCTGGCGGCGCAACTCCTGGGTCAGCTGGCGGATCAGGATCAGCTCGTGCTTGCGCCCGTTCAGGCTGAAGCTGCGCCGCGCCAGGTGGTACACATCTTCCTCGCTGCCGTTGGCGCTGCTGACGGCAAACAGGCCGTCCGCACCCTTGGCCAGCGCTTCGGTCAGTGCCGGCGCCGTGCCTGACAGGATGTCCTGCAATTGCACGCCCTCCAGCTTGCGGCCTTCGGCAAGCAGATGTCGCGCAGCGATATTGGCGAACGCGATGCGGTTCTCGCGCGCCACCAGCAGCATGGCTACCGGCGTGTTCTGCACCATCGTATCGAGCAGCAGCTCGCGCTGCACCAGGTCGAGACGCTGCCCGCGCAGCACCTGGCCAAGTTCATTGTGCGCGGCGACCAGGTCCGCCAGTTCGTCGTTCTGGCTCCAGTGCAGGCTGAACGAAAAATCGCCGTCCTTGTAACTGGTCACCGTACCCTGCAAGGCGCGGAACAGCGACAGGATCGGCCGGATCTGCGAGCGGATCGTGATGATCGCGATCGGCAGCACCAGCACCAGGCAGATCCCCAGCACCAGCAGCGGCCGGCCCGGCAGCAGGTAGTCGAGCGCCATCGCGATCAGGATGCCCAGCGTGAGCAGCGTGCCGACCAGCGCCGACCATCGCGTGACCAGCGACAGGCGCATGCCGCGCGGTGGCGTGCCGAATTTCATCGGTCAGGCGCGGCCGATGCCGAGCCGCTCCATGCGCCGGTACAGCGCCTGGCGCGACAGGCCCAGGTCCGCTGCTGCCTGTGCGACCACGCCATTGGCCCGGGCCAGGGCCTGTGCGATAGCGTCGCGGTCCGGCTCCAGCTCCGCAGCCGCCGGCGTTACCGCCAGCGGCAAGCCCAGGTCGGCGGCGCCGATCGTGTCGCCGGATGCGAGCAGGCTGGCGCGCGCCATCACGTTCTTCAGCTCGCGCACATTGCCCGGCCAGGCGTGCGCCAGCAGCGCCGCCTGCGCCGCCGAGTCGAGCTTCCTGCCGTTACCGAGGAAGCTGTGGGCGAGCGGGATGATGTCGGCCGGCCGGCTGGCCAGTGGCGGCAGCCGCAGCTCGATCACGTTAAGGCGGTAGAACAGGTCCTCGCGGAAGCTGCCCGCGCGGATCATTGCGGCCAGGTCGGCGTTGGTCGCACTGATTACGCGCACCTTGACCTGGCGCTCGCGGTTGGAGCCAAGGCGCTCGAAGCGTCCTGTCTCCAGCACGCGCAGCAGCTTCATCTGGCCGGCCAGCGGCAGGTTGCCGATCTCGTCGAGGAACAGGGTGCCGCCATCGGCTGCCTCGAATTTGCCTTCGCGTGCCTTGGAAGCGCCGGTGTAGGCCCCGGCATCGGCCCCGAACAGCTCCGCTTCGATCAGTTCCGCCGGCAGGGCGCCGCAGTTCAGCACCACGAAGGGGCCATCGGCGACCGAGGAATTGGCCTTGATGATTTCGGCGATGCGTTCCTTGCCGGTGCCATTCGGCCCGGTGATCAATACCGGCACCTCGGCACGCGCGACCTGGCAGGCCAGTTGCAGCACGCGCTCGGTGGCAGGGTCCTCCCACACCATCCCGCACAGCTTGTAGCGGGTTTCCAGCTCGCGCTTTTCGCGGCGCTCGCGCTGTACGCGCTGCTGCAAGGCGCGGTTGGCCTGGCCAAGCTCGATCAGGTTGGTGACGGTGGCCAGCAGGCGCTGGTCGTCCCATGGCTTGGACAGGTAGTCGGCGGCGCCGGACTTGATAAGGTCAACCGCCGCGTCGAGGTGGGTCCATGCGGTCAGCAGGATCACCGGCAGGTCGGGGTGGCGCGCGCGGATCTCGCGGAACAGGGTCACGCCTTCCTCTCCGGAGGTGGTGTCCGCGGTGAAGTTCATGTCCTGGATGACCAGGTCCACGCGGTGGCGGGCCAGCAGGTCCAGGCCTTCGTCCGGCGAAGCGGCGCGTAGCGCGGCGATGTCGTGCAGCGAGAACAGGACTTCGAGCGCGACGGCGACGGCGGCGTTGTCGTCGATGATCAGTACGGTGGGCATGGCGGGTAGGATATCACCGGGGACTGTCCCTGCGGGACTGTCCCCTGTCTTTTGTGGCTCAGCCAGAGGCGGGGGAGGGTACTGCCGCCTCGGCGCGCTGTTTACGCGCTGCGGGTGGCGAGGGCGGGGGAGATGCTGGCGGCGCGCCACGCCGGGCCGTACACGGCCAGTACGCCGAGCGCCCAGAACACGGCGCTGCCCGCCACCAGATAGACGATCGGCAGGCGGTCCATCTCCAGCTTCGTCACCAGCAGCTGGTTCAGGCCGATCGCCATCATCACGCCGGCCCCGACGCCGGCGCTGGTGATCATGAAGTTCTCAGTCAGGAAGTAGCGCAGGATATCGACCCGGCGGGCTCCCAGTGCACGCCGTACGCCGATCTGCTTGCGCCGCTGCGTGACCCACAGGCTGGCGATGCCGACGATGCCGCTCGCAGTAATCAGCAGCAGCAGGGCTGACACAATCACCAGCATCCACGACATCGTGCGGTCGCTGCGGTAGCGCTTCTGGCGGGTCTCGTCCATCGTTTCCGCCTTGATGATGAGCGGTGTCGGGGATGCGCGCTGCAGCGCCGCTTCCGCTTCGCGCATCACGCGGTCGCGCTGCCCCTTCTCGGCGCGTACGGTATAGAAGTTGATACCGCGGCCCGTTATCCGCACCGGAGTGATGGTCGAGAATTCACCCGCCTCCGACACCTGCGAGTGCGGAGTTTGCAGGCGCTCGACGACGCCGATGATCCGGGCCTGCAGCGCGCCTTCGCCGGTGCCGAAGTACATGATCTTGCCGACGGCGCTAGCCTCGCCGGGGAACAGCTTCTCCGCCAGCTTGCGGGTGACGATAAGCTCCTCGGGGAACTTGGTGTCGGTGTCCGGGTCGATCTCCTTCACGTCGGCCGGCGTGAAATCGCGGCCCGCCACCAGCTTCAGCTCCCAGGTATCGATCAGCGAGTCGGGCGACATATAGAAGCCCGCATTGGCGGTTGCGTTGACCTGTTTGCGGTCGACCGAGACGTCGTTGGTGCTACCGCTCATCGACAGGGGGATCTGCGAGACCTGCGCGACCGATTGCACGCCTGCGACTGCCCGCAGTGTTGCCACTTCACGCTTCTGGGTTGCCAATATCTCCTCGTGGCCGGCCGTGTTCAGGGCGCGTACCTGGAGGTGGAACAACGACGACTCATCGCCCAAGCCGCTCGGGCGCGCCGCCTTGTCGAGGCGCCCGTTGACGATGTGCAGGGCATTCGCCAGGATCGCCATGCTGATCGCCACTTGCACAGCCACCAGCAGCGCACCGGTCTTGTTGCGCAGGAGCGCGGAAAAAATAGGACGGATTTCCATGACCGCCTCCTTATTGCGATTTGAGTTGAACAGCCGGGGTGACCTGGCACGCACGCCAGGTCGGCAGCAGGCCGGCCAGCACGGCGGCGGACACCGCCAGCAGGAAGGTAAAGCCCAGCATGATCCAGTCCATCTGGGCCACGGTCGCCATCGCCTTCGACTGGCTGCCGATCAGCGCGAGCGATCCGAATGCGAGCAGCAGCCCGAGTACGCCGCCGGCCAGGCCGATCACGCCGGTCTCCACCAGGAACTGCTGGAAGATGTCGCGCCGGGACGCGCCGAGCGACCGGCGGATGCCCACTTCCGCTGCGCGCGCCGAGAACTTTGCTAGCAGCAGGCCCATGGTGTTGACCAGGCAAAGCAGCAGGAAGCCGAACGACAGCCACACAGCAAGGCGGCTGTCGTTGCCGACCACGCGCTGGAACTCGAGCCACTCCATCACGTCGTACAGTTTGTTGGGCGCGTTGCGCATCAGCCGGCCCAGCTTGCGCTGTTCCGCCGCATAGCTGTCCAGGTAATCCTGCAGCTCGTCGCGGTCGCCTGCTGCGGCGGTCTCGAACCAGAACTGGAGCCAGACGCATTCCGAATCCAGGAAGCCCTGGAAGCCCGGGCCGCGGTCGCCGTTGCAGGAGGTGCTGCCCCAGTTGCCGTACTCCTTGCGGATCGCGGTCGCGAACGGAATGTAGAATTCGTATTCCGCGCCGAACGCGCCCGGGCCGCCAATCAGCCGGTAATAGCGCGGGATCACCTTCCATTTATCCAGCACGCCCACCACCTGGTACCGGGAGCCGGACAGCGTCACGCGCTTGCCTACCGGGTCGATATCGCCGAACAGCCGCTCGGACAGCTCGCGCGACAGCACCACTACGTCGGCGGCCGCCTTGTCTTCGCTCTCTCCCCACGGCTGGCCGTAGCGGAACGGCGCCTCGAACATCGCGAAAAAGTCGCGCGTGTGGGCCAGGCCGGTGGCGTCGAATGCGCCCAGGTCCTTGCGCTCCGGCTCGACCGGGACGTTGGTTCCATACACGACAGTGCGGCGCTCGCCCTGGCCGGACGCCAGCAGGTTGGTCGCGTCCTTGTAGGAGAGCTGGTCGTTCCATGGACGTTCGCGCGGCGTATAGCCTTCCACCGGGCCGTTGTCAACCAGCGGAACCAGCAGGCGGGAGCTTTTGTGCGGTACCGGATTACCCGACATCATGTGCAGGATGGTCAGCGTGGACACCGACGCCGCCACGCCGACGGCGAGCGTGAGTATCATCAGCGCGGTCAGCGCCGGATTGCGGCGCAGGCTGCGCACGCCTAGCTTGAAGTAGTAGCTGAACATGGACGCTCCTTATGCCACCAGCGATGGGCTCTTGCGCACCAGGTCGGACACCTGGCCGTCGATGATGTGTACGTTGCGCTGGGTGCGGGTGGCCAATTCCGGGTCGTGCGTCACCATCAGGATGGTGGTGCCGGCCGCGTTGATCTCTTCCAGCAGCTCCATCACGCCGCGCGCCATTTGCGTATCCAGGTTGCCGGTCGGCTCGTCGGCCAGCAGCAGCTTGGGCGAACCGGCCAGCGCACGCGCTATCGCCACGCGCTGCTGCTGGCCGCCGGACAGTTCGGCCGGGTAGTGCTTCATGCGCGAGGCCAGGCCGACCTTGGCCAGCGCATCCTCGATACGCTCGCGGCGCTCCGCGGCATTGAAGCCGCGGTAGCGCAGCGGTACGTCCACATTGTCGAACAGCGACAGGTCGGGGATCAGGTTGAAGCCCTGGAAGATGAAGCCCAGCTTCTCGTTGCGCAGACGCGAGCGGGCGTTGTCGTCCATGCCCTTCACGTTGATGCCGTCGAGGATGTACTCGCCGTCGTTGAAGTCCTCCAGCAGGCCGGCGATGTTCAGGAAGCTGGTCTTGCCCGAGCCGGACGGGCCGGTCACGGTGACGAACTCGCCCTGGTTCACGGTGATCTCGAAGCCGCGCAGCGCGTGGGTTTCGATCATGTGGGTGCGGTACACCTTGGAGAGGTTTTTCATGCGCAGCATGGGAGTGTCCTTTCAGGATAAGGGTTCTGTTATTGGTTGATCGAGACGCGCTCCGCGTTCTCGAAGGTGTCGGTGCCTGCAATGACGATCTTGTCGCCCGGCCTGGCGCCGGACAGGATCTCCACGGCGGAGATCGAGGTCGCGCCCAGCTTCACGGGCGTACGCACCGCGATCCCGTCCCTGACCACATAGGCGAAGCGGCCGCCTTCGCTTTCGACGAACGGGCCGCGTGCGACCATCACCACGTTGGGCTTTTCCTCGATCAGCAGGCGCGCGGTCACGCGCTGGCTCTGGCGCAGCCCGGCCGGCTGCTGGCCCTCGAAACGCACGCGCGCCAGCACCTGGTTCCTGACCACTTCCGGCGACAGCGCGGACAGCTTGCCCATCGCCTTGACGGAGCCGATCGTGATTTCGGCGTTCATCCCGAGGCCGATGTCGTCGACGTAGGTCTCGGGGATTTCGAGTTCCACTTCCAGACGCGACAGGTCGACCAGGGTCATCAGCGGCGCATTGGCCGGCACTACGGCGCGGTTCTGCACGTTGAGCGTGCCGATGAAGCCGTTCGCCGGCGCGCGCACGGTCAGCTCGTCGACGCGGCGCTGGGCGTTGTCCATCGCAAGCTTCTGGCGCTGCATCTGCGCCACCTTGGTCTTCAGCTCCAGCGCGACGTCGTCCTTTTCCAGCGCGGCGGCGCTGGCGGCATGTTTGGCGCGGATCTCGGCCGAACGCAGCGCGTCCTTGGCCTTCTGGAAGTCGATCTTGGCGATGATGCCTTCGTTGGACACGCTCTCGTAGCGCTCCAGCGTGCGCTGTGCGGACAGGCGCTCGATCTCGGCCGTGTCGGCCTCGCGCTGGGCCAGCAGGCGCTGCTTTTTGGCCAGGATCTCCTGGCGCGCCACTTCGGCCACCAGCTGCTCGTAGCTCGACTGCTCGCGCTTGAGCGCATCGGACAGGTCGGGCGACTCCAGGATCGCCAGCACGTCGCCGCGCTTGACGGTGTCGCCCGCCTCGACCTTGAGGGTCACGGTGGCCGGCGCGGTGGAGAACAGGGTAGGGCTGACGGCAGCGACCACGCGGCCGTTGACGGAGGCGTCGCGCACCAGCGTGCCGCGCCCGACCTCGGCGATGCGCACGCGCGCCGCGTTGACGGAGGCGTCGCTGCTGTTCCAGGCGGAGAGCAGGAAGGCGCCGGCAATGGCCAGCGCGGCCGCGCTGCCGATCAGCAGCATGCGCTTGCGGTTCCTGAGGCCCGGATGCGGGGCGATGACGGTGTCCTGGCTTGAAGTATCGCGAATCATGGCAGTCGGTCAGAAATTGATACCGCCAGTAATGCACGATCCGTGCCAGACTGCTAACTCATTGATTTAATGAGGGATGGGTGTTCCGGACAGCGTGTCCACCTGTCCGGTCAGCGCCCGCCGGACACTGCGCGGACAGTCCCCTATGATTTGGCGGAATCCGCCATGTTATGGCCGATTCCGCCAAATTCAGGCCGCCGGCTGGGCCACCACTCGCCGTTTCTGTCCCCGCAAGGCCCACGCGCGGCACAACGCATACATGATGAGCATGACGCCCACCCAAGCGATGTACACCACCGCCAGCGACGGCTCATACCCCGGCGGCAGCGACCACTGCCCGTCGACGACACCCGGCGGGCGCCCGAAGCGCAAGGTGAGGTACAGGTTGCCCAGCAGGTGGATGAGCGCAATGTGGATCACGTAAAAGAACATGGGCACCCGTCCGAACAGCTGCAGGAACCCGACCGGCTTGAAGCGGTCGAACACCGCCAGAAGCGCCAGGCCAATCCCGCAGGTGACCAGGATGTACTGCAGCGACGGCGGGTACTTCTCGACGTTCACGAACGCCATCAGGTCGAACATCACCCCGCGTCCGGGCGACACCCACGGATGCGGGTCGCCATAGAGATTGGAGGCGCGCAGCAGCATGAACGACAACAGCAGCGCGCCCGCGCCAAGCCACAGGACGCGCTGGCGCGAAGGGAGATCGCGCTGAAACACGGGGCCGAGCGCATAGCCCGCCGCGATCAGGCCGATCCACGGCATCAGCGGATAGCGGAACAGGATGCCGCCACGCTCCCAGAGCGGCAGGAAATCGGCCTGGTGCCACGCCATCCACAGCGGCGAGGACGAGCGGATCGGGTCGAGCAGGTTGTGCGGGATGATCAGCAGCGCGGCGACCAGGGCGATGGCGGGGCGCGGCAGCCAC
>DASWYE010000097.1:0-4861 GCA_036405115.1 Telluria sp.
GAGGTATCGAGGTCCGAGAACCGTACGATTGATTTCGAACAAGAAGTAGTGACTGCTGACCACCGCCCCGTCGAGCTCGTCGGGGACCAACCCAAAGCCACCCACCTTGGCATCGATCTCGGCAACAAGGAACTCGCTTGCTCGGCAAACCTGTTGCTTCTTCGTCTTGATGTCCGATCCCGAAACCAGATCGCGGAGCACCACGCCTCTGGCGTGCAACTGGACACGACAGCGCTTGTACTGCTGCGTGTCGTCGATGGTGATGAATTCCTTTCGCTGCCTTAAAACATCACCTAGAGCAACGACGGGGAACTGTTTCATTCGCCGTCCACCGCGCTTACCAGCGCCTCGATTTCACCCAGCAGCCGCATCACCTCGGCCTCGTGGCTGCGCATCGACGCGATCAGGTCCTTCGGGTCGGCGTGCTCCAGGCCTGCGCGGGCGTGGGGGTTCTTGAGGTCCAGGTTGTAGATGGGCCAGTACAGCGCGTCGCCCTCGGCCTGGGCCGCCTTGGCGGCCTGCTCGTGAGCCTGCTGCTCGGCTTTCAGCGTGCGCAGCTTGTCCTGCAGCTCGGCCTTGTCGCCGTTCGCCGCTGCCTGTGCGGCCTGCTCCAGTTCGCGAATCGGCTTGCCCAGTGAGAGCGCCGCGTTGCGCTCAGCTTCGGCTCGCTGCCAGTGCGGCGTGGCAGCCTCCACGGCGGCAGTGCGCCTGGCGGCGAAGTCGACCTTCCACGCCTGCGGACCTTCCTCACGCGCATTCCACCAGGCCAGGGCTGGCGCGAATTCCTCGAACTGCAGGGGTGCGGTCTTGCTGTACTTCTTGCGCCCTTCGGGCAAGGGCAGCTCGTAGTACCAGATGGTGTCGGTCGGGCCGCCGCGCTCGAAGAACAGCAGGTTGGCCGGGATGTCGGTGTAGGGCGCGAACACGCCCTGCGGCAGACGAACGATTGTGTGCAGGCGGAACTCCTTGAGCAGTTCCTCCTTGATGACGGCGCACACGCCATCGCCGAACAGGGTGCCGTTGGGCACGACCACGGCCGCACGGCCGCCACGCGCCGCGGGTTTGCCGCCGGGTACCGGCGCGCCCGCCACGCGCAGCTTGCGCATGATGTATTGCAGGAAAAGCAGCGCCGTTTCCGCCGTCTGCATGTTGGGCGGGAAATTGGCCTTGATGCCGACCTCTTCCTCGCCGCCGAAGGGCGGGTTGGTGAGGATCACGTCCACGCGTTCGCTGTGGCCGATTTCGTTGACGCGGCGGTCCAGCGTGTTGCCGTAGGCGATCTGCGGGGCTTCCAGGCCGTGCAGCAGCAGGTTCATCTGCGCCAGCATGTAGGGCAGCGGCTTGGCTTCCTGGCCGTAGAGGGTGTCGCGCTGCAGGGTGCGGCGCTGCTCGGGTGTGGTCACCTGCGGGGCCAGGTGGTCGTAGGCCTCCACCAGGAATCCGCCGGTGCCGCAGGCGGGGTCGAGCACGGTCTCGCCAAGGCGCGGATCGGTCACCTGCACCATGAAGCGCACCACCGGGCGCGGGGTGTAGAACTCGCCGGCGTCGCCCGCGGCGTCGCGCATCTCGCGCAGCATCGATTCGTACAGGTGCGAGAGGGTGTGGATCTCCTCGCTGCTGCTGAAGTGGATGCCGTTGATCTTGTTGACGATGTCGCGCAGCAGGTAGCCGCTGACCATTCGGTTCTGCACGCCCTTGAACACGTTGGCGATGACCTCGCGCTGGCTGCCTTTCTCGCCGCTGCCGGCCAGGCCGCGCAGGTAGGCGAACAAGCCCGCGCCACGCGAGCCGTCGGCGCGGTGAGTCTCATCCTGGTTGATGAAGGCCAGCAACTCGTCGCCGGTCAGGCCGTCCTCACGCGCGGCCCAGTCGCGCCAGCGGTACGGCGCCTCGATGATGGACGGGTAGCGCTTGCCGTCGAGTTCGGCTTCCTGCTCGTGGACGGCTTCGAGGTCGTCGAGGAACTTGAGGAACATCACCCAGGTGAGCAGCGGCAGGCGGTCCACGTCGCCGTTGAGCCCCTTGTCCTTGCGCAGGATCTGCCGGGCGGTGCCGATCAGCGCCGACAGGTTCTCGCGGGTGGTGAGCGGCGCCTTGGCCTTGCGCGCGGCGCGGGGCTTCTTCTCGGCAGTGGCGTCGGTGGTGGTGGTGGTGGCAGCCGCTGAACGTTTGGAGCGGGGCATCGATTCGAGTTCTCGCGTGTTTTGTGGTTACTGGTAGAGCGCGCTCTGCAGCCGGGAGACGGCGTCCTTCATGCCGCGCACGCCACCGAAGTGGCGGGTGGCGATCTCGGCGGGGCTGCCGTAGCGGTCGAAAGGCTGGACCTTCATCAGCTCCGACAGTGTGCTGAACTGCAGGATGCCGCGCTCGACGTAGCGTTCGAGCAGCAGCGCCAGGATCTCGCGCGCGGTGTCACCGTACTGGCCGAACAGGTCCTGCGCCCGGCGACGCGCGCTTTCCGCGCGCTGGCGGCGCGTGAGCAGCGGTGCGTTCCAGGCCAGGTGGCACAGCAGGTCGAAGGGGTCGGCATCGGGCTGGTCGCTGCTGGCGGCCAGCTCCTCGAAGCTGATGCCGCGCTCGGTCAGCTCGCGCAGCACCTCGCTGCGCGTGTCGGGGTCGGCCCAGGCCGATTGCAGGGCCTCGCGGGTGGGGTACAGGGTGCGCACGGCGCGGCCGGAATACTCGGTGTACTTCACCACCTGAAGCTTCTTGCCGTCGGTGTCCAAGTCGTACACCAGGTGGCCGATGACTTCGACTTCGCCACCGTCGATGTAGAACTTGCGCGGCTCGGGCGGCGGTTCGTTGATGAGCACGCCGCCTGCGTCCGGGCCGATCTGTTCTTCGGGAACCTCGTACTCCACAGGCGGGGCTTCGGGTGGCGTTTCTAGAGCCGTCTCCGTGACGCTGACCTGTTCGCCCGCCTCGTCGACCGTCACTTCCTCGATCAGCGCGGGTTCACCGTCGAAGTCCGGATCGGCAAAGTGGCGGGTTGCCGTGCCGGTGAAGTCGATGATGTTGAAATACTCCTTTCCATAGTCGACCTTCAGCCGCGTTCCACGACCAACGATCTGCTTGAACTCGGACCGCGAGCCCACGACGCGGGCCAGCACCACGTTCTTGACCATCTCGGCATCGACGCCGGTGGTCAGCAGCTGCGAGGTAGTGAGGATGACGGGCGCCGGCTTGTCGACGTCCTGGAAATGCGCCAGATGGGTCAGGCCGATGGCGCCTTCGTCGGCAGTGACGCGGCAGACGTAGTCCGGATACTGCTTGACCAGATCGCTGTTGAAATTGACCAGCTCCTGCCGCATCTCGGCGGCGTGCTCCTGGTCGACGCAGAACACCAGCGTTTTGGCGAAGCGGTCGGTGCCTTTGAGGAAATCGGTCAAGTGTCGGGCCATCGCCCGCGTGCGGGCGCGCAAGGCCACGACACGCTCGAAGTCCTTCGTCTGGTACTCGTCGTCAGGAACCTCGCGGCCGTAGCGGTCCAACTCATCTTTGCTCGGCCGCCAGCCCGCTGCGTCGACGGTAGTAATCACCCGATGCACGCGATAGGGCGCGAGGAAGCCGTCCTCAATGCCCTGGCGCAGGCTGTAGGTGTAGACCGGGTTGCCGAAGTACTCGTAGCTGTCTCGCGACTCCTCGCGCAACGGCGTCGCCGTCATGCCGAATTGCACCGCCGGTGCGAAGTAGTCCAGCACGGCGCGCCATGCGCTCTCGTCACGACTGGAGCCTCGGTGACACTCGTCGATGATGATCAGGTCGAAGAAGTCGGGCCGGTACTGGCGGAAGACTTCCGTGCTGGCATTGGAGAGCGCCTGATAAATGCCGAAGTACATGTCCCGGCTCAGGCTGACGTCGCCGCCGGCGATCTTGTGCCGAGCATCACCGAAAGGCGCGAACATCTTGGCCATCGGGTCGTCGACGAGGATGTTGCGGTCGGCCAGGAACAGGATCTTTGGTCGGCGGTATTCGCCGGTGCGGTTCCAGCGGCTGCTCCACAGCTTCCAGCAGATCTGGAAAGCGACGCAGGTCTTGCCGGTGCCGGTGGCCAGGGTGGCGAGGATGCGCTTCTGACCTCGCAGGATCGCCTCGACAACGCGTTGAATGGCGATCTGTTGGTAGTAGCGCGGCACCTTGCCTGACACCAGGTTGAACGGCTCCAGCAGGTGTGGTGCGCCTTTCTGGGGGAGATGCGCCGCGGCGGCAAGGCGGGCAAACAGCTCGTCGGGCGTAGCGTAGCGTGCGACCTCGCGCTCAGTGCCGGCGGTGTAGTCGATCTCGATGATGCGGTGGCCGTTGGTGGCATAAGCGAACTTCAGACCGAGAATCTCGGCGTACTCTTTGGCCTGCTGAACCCCGGATTCCGCCGGCAGCCCCAGTTCTTTCGCTTCCACAACGGCCAACGGATAGTCGCGTCGGTAGTACAGCAGGTAGTCAGCACGTTTCTGCTTGCCGCGGCGCACCCGGCCGCCGGTAACGATGATGCGGCCGTTGGTGAAGGAGCGCTGCTCGCCGATCACATGCGGGGCAATGCCCCATCCGGCCTCGACCAGCTTGGGTGTGACCAGTTCCCGGCAGGTGTCGGCCTCGGTCATGATCTGGATCGTTTCTGTCATCGAGGCCACCTGCTTTGTTCATGTGTCCCCCCTCTTCAGCGCGGCGGAGAGCGGTGTATTGTGCATAGCTTTGGCTAGGGCGTTCAGCGTGATCCAAAAAGAAAGGTTCATCTCCCAACTCCGGGGAAGGCGGCCCGGATCTTGAGGAAGAAGTAGTCGTCATCGCGGTAGCCGTAAGCGATGCGCTTGATGACCTTGATGCGGTTGTTGATGCCTTCGACGAGGCCGGTATGCATCGGCCA
>DASWYE010000098.1:0-3277 GCA_036405115.1 Telluria sp.
GGTGCCCAGCGTGGCGATCAGGGTGGTGATCTGCTCGGACGACAGCATCTTCTCGAAGCGCGCCTTCTCCACGTTCAGCACCTTGCCGCGCAGCGGCAGGATGGCCTGGAACTTGCGGTCGCGGCCCTGCTTGGCGGAGCCACCTGCGGAGTCACCCTCGACGATGTACAGTTCGGACAGCGCCGGGTCCTTTTCCTGGCAGTCGGCCAGCTTGGAGGACAGGCCCAGGCCGTCCATCACGCCCTTGCGGCGGGTCAGGTCGCGCGCCTTGCGGGCAGCCTCGCGCGCACGCGCGGCTTCCACGATCTTGCCGCAGATGATCTTGGCGTCGTTCGGCTTCTCCATCAAAAAGTCGGTCAGCGTCTTGGCGACGATCTCTTCGACCGGGCCGCGCACTTCGGACGACACCAGCTTGTCCTTGGTCTGCGAGGAGAAC
Organism: Telluria sp.; assembly: GCA_036405115.1. Lineage (GTDB taxonomy): Bacteria > Pseudomonadota > Gammaproteobacteria > Burkholderiales > Burkholderiaceae_D > Telluria. The sequence continues at coordinate 437 of DASWYE010000098.1, forward strand.
TTCGGCTCCGGTACCTTCACGGACAGCACGCAGGTCAGGCCTTCGCGCATGTCGTCGCCGGAGACTTCCACCTTGGCCTTCTTGGCCAGTTCGTTCTCTTCGATGTACTTGTTGATCACGCGCGTCATCGCGGCGCGCAGGCCGGTCAGGTGGGTGCCACCGTCGCGCTGCGGGATGTTGTTGGTAAAGCACAGCACCTGCTCATTGTACGAGTCGTTCCACTGCATCGACACGTCCACCGAGATGGTGGTGTTCTGGTCGGACTGGCGCTCGCCGGTGGCCTGGAACACGGTCGGGTGCAGCGTGGTCTTGGCGCGGTTGATGTATTCGACAAAGCCGCGGGTGCCGCCTTCGAACGCGAACAGTTCTTCCTTGCCGGTGCGCTGGTCGGTCAGCTTGATGTTGACGCCGTTATTCAGGAACGACAGCTCGCGGATGCGCTTGGACAGGATCTCGTAGTGGAATTCGACGTGCGTGAAGATCTCTTCGTCGGCCCAGAAGTGCACTTCGGTGCCGCGCTTGTCGGTCTCGCCGATCACCTTGATCGGGGACACGGCCACGCCGTCGACCATTTCGATCTCGCGGTTCTGCGCGACGCCGCGCACGAACTCCATCTGGTGGGTCTTGCCATCGCGGCGGATGGTCACGCGCAGCAGCTTGGACAGCGCGTTCACGCACGATACGCCCACGCCGTGCAGGCCGCCGGACACCTTGTAGGCGTTCTGGTCGAACTTGCCGCCGGCGTGCAGCTCGGTCAGCACGATTTCGGCCGCGGAGCGCTTCGGCTCGTGCTTGTCGTCCATCTTCAGGCCGACCGGGATGCCGCGGCCGTTGTCCGTGATGGAGATCGAGTTGTCCGAGTGGATGGTCACGTGGATCTCGGAGCAGTGGCCGGCCAGCGCTTCGTCGATCGAGTTGTCCAGCACTTCGAACACCAGGTGGTGCAGGCCGGTGCCGTCGGAGGTGTCGCCGATGTACATGCCAGGGCGCTTGCGCACCGCTTCCAGGCCTTCGAGGATCTGGATGGAGGCGGCGCCGTAGTCTTCCGACTTCGGCGGGACTGGGAGATCTGTTGGATTCACGGACATTGGGTTCTCAATATAACGATGATTGCGGTGCGGCGGGTTTTGCTGTGATGCGGGAGGGGGCGGCTTTTGATTGGATCAGCATGGGTCCCCGCGTTCGCGGGGACGACGGCACTGCCACCACCTCCTGGGTCTTAGATACGCATCGGCATGACGACGTATTTGAAGTCCTGGTTCTCGGGAATCGAGATCAGGGCCGACGAATTCGAGTCGCCCAGCGAGATGTTCACCTGGTCGCACTTCAGGTTGTTCAGCACGTCGAGCAGGTAGGTGACGTTGAAGCCGATGTCGATGCTGTCGCCACCGTAGTCGATCTCGAGTTCTTCGACCGCTTCTTCCTGGTCGGCGTTGGTCGAGCTGATCTTCATGCTGCCCGGGGTGATGATGCAGCGTACGCCTTTGAACTTGTCACTGGTCATGATCGCGGCGCGCTGCAGGGAACGCAGCAGTTCGTCGCGGCCGATCGTGAAGTCGTTCTTGTAGCCCTTCGGGATCACGCGGGTGTAGTCGGGGAACTTGCCCTCCACCAGCTTGGACACCAGTTCGATGTCCGCAAAGGTCAGCTTGACCTGCGAGGCGGCGATGTCCAGCTGGACCGTGTCGTCGGTCTCTTCCAGCAGGCGCTGCAGTTCGATGATGGTCTTGCGCGGGATGATCACTTCCTGGCGCGTGAATTCCTGCTCGGTCTCCACCTGGCAGAACGCCAGCCGGTGGCCGTCGGTCGCCACGGCGATCACGTTGCGGCCGTCCAGCACCAGCAGCAGGCCGTTCAGGTAGTAGCGGATGTCCTGCTGCGCCATCGAGAAGTGCACCATGTTGAACAGGTGCTTCAGGGTCTTCTGCGGCAGCGTTACGGTGGCGTTGTAGCTCTCGGCCACGGACACGGTCGGGAACTCCTCGGCCGCCAGCGTCTGCAGCGCGAAGCGCGATTTGCCCGACTGGACGGTCAGGCGCTTGTTCGCCAGCGTCATGGTCACGTCGCCCGATTCCGGCAGCGCGCGCAGGATGTCGAGCAGCTTGCGCGCAGCGACGGTGGTGCCTTCAGCTTCAGGACCCGAACCGATCGCCGCATTCGTGGTGATCTGCACTTCGGTGTCGGTAGACAGGAACGAGACGTGTTCGCCGTCCTTGCGGATGAGGATATTGGCCAGAATCGGCATAGTGTGCCGACGCTCGACAATACCGCTCACGATCTGCAGTGGCCGGAGAAGCGTGTCTCGGGAGGTTTTGACCAATTGCATAGCTGTCCTTCAATAGTTAAAGGTTGTGTATTTACTGCGCTGGCAAATTCTATCTACATTTTGCCAGAAATTACTTCTTATCAACCATTTCCGCCGTCGTCCCAGCGAAGGCTGGGACCCATAGACCGCTACCGAAGCCGGTCACTCAGTATGGATCCCAGCCTTCGCTGGGATGACGGTGTGCGGAGTTAGCCCTTTAAGGTCTGCTCCAGCACGTGCAGCTCGTGGTTGCACTCGGCGTTCTTCTGGCGGTCCGCGGCGATCTTGCGCACCGCGTGCAGCACCGTCGTGTGGTCACGCCCGCCAAACAGCTCGCCGATCTCCGGCAGGCTCTTTTGCGTCAGTTCCTTGGCCAGGTACATGGCAATCTGGCGCGGGCGGGCGATGTTCGCCGGCCGGCGCTTGGAATACATGTCCGCGACCTTGATGTTGAAGAAGTCCGCCACCGTCTTCTGGATGTTCTCCACGCTGATCTGGCGGTTCTGCACCGACAGCAGGTCCTTCAGCGCTTCCTT
>DASWYE010000099.1:0-13733 GCA_036405115.1 Telluria sp.
CCAGACCTCGAATTTTGCCGCGCTCCTGTCATTCCTGGAATCGCAGGGTACCGTGCATGTGCTGTCGAGCCCACGCGTTTCCGCGATCAACAACCAGAAGGCGCTGCTCAAAATCGGTACCGATGAATTCTTCGTCACCGGCGTGACCACGACCACCAGTACCAGCGCTGCCGGCAATACGGTGATTCCGACAGTGACCGTGCAGCCATTCTTCTCGGGTGTGGTGCTCGATGTGACCCCCCAGATCGACGAGGAAGACAATATCGTGCTGCACGTCCACCCATCGGTGAGCCAAGTGAGCACGGTGAACAAATCCGTGAACCTCGGCACGCTGGGCACGCTGAACCTGCCGCTGGCGGCATCGGATACGTCGGAGATCGATACCATCGTGCGTGGCCAGAACGGCCAGGTCGTGGCGATCGGTGGCCTCATGCGACAGGCCGCGAGCAACGATTCCAACGGCGTTCCGGTCGCCTCGCGCGTGCCGGTGCTCGGCACGCTGTTCGGCAACAAGGAACGCGTCAGCCAGAAACGGGAACTGGTCGTGCTGATCAAGCCGACCATCGTCGAGGGCAGCAGCAGCTGGACCGACAACCTCCTCGAGACGTCGCGCCGTATCGATGCGCTCAATCCGCGCCCCAGGGAACGCAAGTAATGTACAACGCACACTTTGGCCTCAATGAAGCGCCATTCGGCATCACCCCGGATACCAGCTACTTCTTTACCGCGCCGCATTCGCAGGAGGCGCTGAACACCTTGCTGGTGGCGGCGCGCAACGGCGAAGGCTTCATCAAGATCACCGGCGAAGTCGGCACCGGCAAGACGCTCCTGTGCCGCAAATTCATGGGCACGCTGGACGAGCGCTTTGTCACGGCCTACATCCCCAACCCCTACCTCGAGCCGCGCACGCTGATGCTGGCGCTCGCCGACGAGCTTGAGCTCACGCTGGCCAAGGACGTGGACCAGCACCAGCTGCTCAAGTCGATCACGCAGCGGCTGGTGGAGCTGGCGGGGCAGGGCAAGCAGGTGGTGCTGTGCCTGGACGAAGCGCAGGCGATTCCGGTCGAGAGCCTGGAGGCGCTGCGCCTGCTGACCAACCTCGAGACTGAAAAGCGCAAGCTGCTGCAGATCGTGCTGTTCGGCCAGCCGGAACTGAACACCAACCTCGAACTCAATTCGATCCGCCAGCTGGCGCAGCGGATCACCTTCTCCTACCACCTCGGCCCGCTGTCGCGCGACGACATCGAGTACTACCTGGCGCACCGCCTGCGCATCGCAGGCTTCACCGGCAGCCGCCTGTTCACGCGCGGCGCGGTGGCCAAGCTGTACGCAGCCAGCCAGGGTGTGCCGCGCCTGGTCAATATCCTCGCGCACAAGTCGCTGATGGTCGCGTACGGGCAGGGCAGGCAGCAGGTGGCGGCAAGCCACGTGGCGGCTGCCGCCAGCGATACGATTGAAGTCAGGCGCAGGCTGTGGCCATGGTTTGCCGGCCTGGCCTCGCTGCTGCTGGCAGGGGGCTCGATCGCCTGGGCATTGGCACGATGAGCCTCATCAACAAGATGCTGCAGGACCTGGACGCGCGCCGTGCCCAGGGCGAAGGCGGGATCGGAAACACCTTCCAGCCGGCGGCGAGGCCTGCGTCGCGGTCGGGCAGTGCGGTCATCATCAGTATTACGTCCGCGATTGCGGGACTGGTACTGTTCGCTGGCGCTTATGCGGCCTGGCGCTTCTACCAGCGCACCCCGGCTACGCCCGCGGCGACTGCGGTCACGTTCAAGCGAGCCGCGACCGTGCCGGCCACGGCGCCCGCGCCTGCTCCGGCTGCAAGCGCGCCAGCGCCCGCAGTGGTCCAGACCGTCACTCCGATGCCGGAGCCGGTGGTTGTGGAGGCGCCGGCCGAGGTGGCTGCCGCTGTAGAAGCGCCGGCAGCACCGGCTCCGCAAAAGCCGCGCACTGCTGCGCCAAAGGCGGCGGCAGCGAAGAAAGTGTCCGCGGGGCCCGAGACCCGGCCGCAGCGCACGGCTGCAGCGACGCCTGCCGTGCAGGGGCGCATCATGTCCAAACGCCAGCAGGCTGAGGGGCAGTATCACCGTGCGACTGCGGCTTTGCAGGAAGGCCGGATCCGCGAGGCGATCAGGGGGCTGGAGGACGTGCTGTTGATCGAGCCGCGCCACGATGCCGCGCGCCAGACGCTGGTGGGACTGCTGATCGAGGCCAGGCGCGGCGACGAGGCCATGCGGGTGCTGCAGGCCGGGCTGGTGCTTGATCCACGCCAGCCGGCGATGGCCATGCTGCTGGCGCGCCTGCAGATCGAGCATGGCGGCACCGGTATCGATACGCTGATGCGCAGCCTGCCGTATGCGAGTGGCGACGCAGCGTATGAAGGCTTCCTGGCCGGGGCGCTGCAACGCGCATCGCGCCACCGCGAGGCGATCGAGCAGTACCAGGCGGCTGTGCGCAGCGAGCCTGGCAACGGGGTCTGGTGGATGGGTCTGGGGATTTCGCTACAGGCGGAAAAACGGGCGCCGGAGGCGGCGGAAGCCTACTCGCGGGCGCTGGCGACCGGTGCCCTGTCGGCGGAACTGCGGACGTTTGTCGAACGGCGATGGGGGCAGGTCAGGCGCTAGGAACGTCGTCGCGCCTGCTCAGCATGGGTCCCCGCATCCGCGGGGATGGCAGGGTGCGGTGCTTCAGCCGCCAGATTCCTTGACCCATAACTCGGGCACCATGATGCGGAACAGGCCTGCCTGCGCCGTTTTGCGCCCCAGCTTCAGCAGGGCCTTGTCCTTCGTGACCAGCACCTGCGCGCCGGCGTCGCGCGCCAGCTCCAGGAATTTCTGGTCGTCCTTGTCGGTACACACCGGCAGGCGCACCGGCTTGGGCGCCGGTTCCACCACGCGGATCAGCGCGTCGAAGCGTTCTTCCGCCTGCGCGCGGCTTGCTTCATCCAGCGGCAAGTGCGGATAGTGAAGCACGATCCGGTATTCGTCGCGGCATTCGGCGCGCGTCACCGCTTCCACCGAGCCGCTTTCCAGTGACGCCAGCAAGCGCTCCCAGCGCGGATCGCGGAACACAAACAGGTCGAGGCAGACGTTGGTGTCCAGCACGATGCGCTGTGGCGCGGTTATGATGTCGGTCTTTGTATCGTTCATTACGTTCTTTATGCTGATTGTCCTGTCGCCGGCCAAGTCCCTCGACTTCGAAACACCCGTCAAAACCAAACTCTCCACCACGCCCCGATTCCTCGACCGGTCCGCGCAGCTGATCGACAGCCTGCGCACGCTCTCGCCCGCGCAGCTGTCCGGGCTGATGGACCTGTCCGATGCGCTGGCCGCCCTCAACGTCGGCCGCTACGCCTCGTGGACCGGGCAGGACGAGCATGCACGCCAGGCTGTGCTGGCATTCGACGGCGACGTCTATGCGGGCCTCGAGGCGCGCACGCTCAAGCCGAAGCAACTCGACTACGCGCAGCAGCATGTCCGCATCCTGTCCGGACTGTACGGCCTGCTGCGCCCGCTGGACCTGATCGAGCCGCACCGCCTCGAGATGGGCACACGCCTGTCGAACCAACATGGCAAGGACCTGTACGCGTTCTGGGGCGAGGCGATCACGCAGCTGCTGCGTGCGGATATCGAGGAGCAGGGCGCTGGCGCGCTGGTCAACCTGGCGTCGGAAGAATACTTCAAATCGGTCCGGCCCAAATTGCTGGGCGTCCCGGTGATCACGCCGGTGTTCGAGGACTACAAGAACGGCAAGTACAAGATCATCTCGTTCTTTGCCAAGCGCGCGCGCGGGATGATGGCGCGCTATGCCGCGCTCAAGGGAGTGACCGATCCGGAAAAGCTCAAGAAGTTCGACCTGGACGGCTACGGGTTCGTCAAGCAGGAATCCACCGAGACCACGTGGCTGTTCCGGCGCCGCGTCGACTAAGCCGTCGTCCCAGCTTTCGCTTGGACGACGACGCGCTAGCTTAATTCCAGAATTTCCACCACTGCTTCTGCGCTTCCGGCTGCAGGAAGCGGCTGTTCGGGAAGCTGCGCACGAACACGCGCTGGGCATCGTCGCACAATTCCGGCATGCCCATCTTGTCATAGGCGCGGATCATGATGAACAGCGCTTCCTCGATGGCCGGCGCATCGGCGTAATCGCGCACTGCGCCCTGGGCACGGTTCAGCGCAGCCAGGTAGGCGCCGGTGCGGTAGTAGTAGCGCGCCACGTGCACTTCGTAGCTGGCCATTGCGTTGACCAGGTAGTTCATGCGCGCGATGGCGTCCGGGGTGTACTTCGAATTCGGGAACTTGTCGACCAGGACCTTGAAGGCGGCGAACGCCTCACGCGTGGCTTTCGGATCGCGTTCGGTCGGGTCCTGGGTGTACAGGATGTTCATGAAGCCGACCGTGTCGTTGAAGTTGACCAGCCCGCGCAGGTAGTACATATAGTCCACCTGCGGGTGGTTCGGGTGCAGCTTGATGAAGCGCTCGACCGCGGCCAGCGCCTCGGCCTGGTCGCCCGCCTTGTACCAGGCGTAGGCGATTTCCATCTGCGCCTGGGCGGCGTAGGTGCCGAACGGATAGCTCGATTCGAGGCGTTCGAACAGCTTGACTGCGGACTCGTATTGACCCGCCGCCATCTCGTCGCGCGCCTCCGAGTATAATTTCTCGGCTGGCCAACTACGGGTCTCGTCGGCTTTTTCCGGCAACAGGCTGCAAGCGGAAAGACCCAGCAGGACGCACGTCGCAACCACAACTTTCAAATTCTTTTGCATAGATTTTGCAGAAAATGTTTTAACCGAGATTCAACGAAAGGCTGATTATAGCCTATGGGACTGCTGTGAACTTAACTACGAAGCCGAATGCGGCCGACCTGCCAAACGAGCTCGATCTGGACGAGGACCTGGAGGGCGATTTCGCCCCTGCCGGCCCTCAAACGAGCGCTTCCCCGATCACCCTGGAGCTGACCCCTGACGCCTGCGGCCAGCGCCTGGACAAGGTCATCGCCGGCCTGGTGCCCGAGTTTTCGCGCGCCCGCCTGCAGCTGTGGATCGACAGCGGCCACGTCACCGTGGACGGCAAGCCGGCGCGCGGCAAGGACACCGTGTACGGCGACGAAACGGTGGTGATCCTGCCGCAGGCGGCGCCCGAGGACGAGGCCTACAAGCCCGAGCCGATCGACCTGGACATCGTGCACGAAGACGAGCACATCATCGTTATCAACAAGCCGGCCGGGCTGGTTGTGCACCCGGGCGCCGGCAACTGGGCCGGCACCCTGCTCAACGGCCTGCTGCACCATTGCCCCGAGTTGCTCAAGGTGCCGCGCGCCGGCATCGTGCACCGCCTCGACAAGGACACCAGCGGACTGATGGTGGTCGGCAAGACGCTCGCCTCCCAGACCGACCTGGTGCGCCAGCTGCAGGCGCGCACCGTCAAGCGCGAGTACTACGCACTGGTGTGGGGCACGCCGCACCTGTCCGGCACCATCGACGCGCCAATGGGCCGCAGCCAGAAGGACCGCGTCAAGATGGCGGTGACCGCCAGCCTGACCGCCAAGCCGGCCATCACCCATTACGCGCGCCTGGCACAGGGCGACCTTGAGCGCCGCCCGGTCAGCCTGGTGCGCTGCCGCCTCGAGACCGGCCGCACCCACCAGATCCGCGTGCACATGCAGCACCTCGGCTTCCCGCTGGTGGGCGACACCGTGTACGGCAAGCCGCACCTGGCGCCGTTCTTCCACCGCCAGGCGCTGCAGGCGCGCCGCCTCGGCCTGGTGCACCCGGGTACCGGCGAGCCATGCGAATGGACGGTGCCGCTGGCAGACGATTTCGCGGAACTGATCGCCCGCGCGGGCATCGAGGAGCCGCAGGACCTGCCGGACGACTACGATCCGGCCGACTATGACGGCGGCGATTTCGACGACGACGACTACGATGAGTAATTCATTCGTCCTGGTGCCGCACTGGCCCTCGATGCCGAAGAACGTGGCGGCGTTGTCGACCACTCGCTGCGGCGGCTTCTCCACCGGGGCGTACGACGACGGGCGCGGCGGCGGCGGTTTCAATCTCGGCCTGCACTGCGGCGATGATACCGCCACCGTGTATCGCAACCGCGAACGCCTGCAGCACCTGCTGCCCGGCCAGCCGGCCTGGCTCTCGCAAGTGCATGGCCCCGATGTGGCCGATGCGGCAAAAGTGGTGGGCGGCGAGCCGGCCCGCGCGGATGCCAGCATCGCCACGGAGCGCGGCGTGGTCTGCGCGATCATGACCGCCGACTGCCTTCCGGTACTGTTCGCGGATACCGCCGGCAAGGTGGTGGGGGCAGCGCATGCAGGCTGGCGCGGCCTTGCCGCCGGCGTGCTGGGCGAGACGGTGCGCGCCATGCGCGGCCGTGGCGCCGGGGATATCGTGGCGTGGATGGGGCCCGCGATCGGCCCAAGCCGGTTCGAGGTCGGCCAGGATGTGCTGGATGCCTTCGTGCTGGCGGGGCTGGGCGAGGAGGGCGCGGTGCGCAAGTGCTTCGCCACCCATCCGGCCAACGCGGGCAAGTACCTGGCCGATATCTACGCGCTGGCGCGGATCGCGCTGGCCGGCGAGGGCGTGCTGGATGTCGCGGGTGGCGCGCACTGCACCTACACCGAGCGCGAAACCTTCTATTCCTATCGCCGCGACCACGTCACCGGCCGCCAGGCGACCCTGGTCTGGCTGCGTTAGCTCATTGTGCGCCGCCGCTGTCGCCGCCGGCCGGCGGGGGTGGCGGTGCGCGGCGCGGCTTCTTCTTGCGCCCGAAAATGTAGTAAATGATCGACAAGGGCAACACGCAATAGCTTAAAAAAGTCATAATTCCGCCGACAACCGTCGGTTCGGTCAGCGCCATCAGTCCGACCACGTAGATCCATGCAACGGCAACTATCAACATACGATTCTTCTCTTTCTATGGACGGAACATGATCATGCAGGACACACAAGCGATGACCAACGCCTGGATGCAGCAGTTCGCGGACCCGTCGAAGTGGCAGGCCTGGTTCCCGGCCAAGCCGGCCGACACCGCCCCGTTTGGCGGCATGCTCAAGGAACTGAACGCCGGGATCGATCCCGCCGCGCTCGACGCAATCCGCGCCGAGTACATGCAAAAGGCAGGCGCATTGTGGCAGGATTTCCTCGCCTCGAAAATGCCGGAGCTGAAAGACAAGCGCTTCTCCGCGCCGGAATGGCTGGAGAACCCCCTGTCCGCGTTCAGCGCGGCATCCTACCTCCTCAACGCCGAATTCATGTCCCGCATGGCTGATGCCGTGCAAGCCGCCCCGCGCGACAAGCAGAAGATCCGCTTCGCGGTCAGCCAGATGGTCGATGCGATGTCGCCGGCGAACTTCCTGGCCACCAATCCGGAAGCGCAGAAGAAGATGCTGGAGACGAATGGCGAAAGCCTCGCCAAGGGCCTGCAGAACATGCTGGCCGACCTGCAGAAGGGGCGCATCTCGCAGTCCGACGAATCGGCATTCGAGGTGGGCCGCAACGTCGCCACCACCCCGGGCAAGGTGGTGTTCGAGAACGATCTGTTCCAGCTGATCCAGTACTCGCCCGTGACGGCCACCGTGCACGAAGTGCCGCTGGTGATGGTCCCGCCCTGCATCAACAAGTTCTACATCCTCGACCTGCAGCCGGATAATTCGCTGGTGCGCTACGCGGTAGAGCAGGGCAACACGGTGTTCCTGGTCTCGTGGCGCAATCCCGGTCCCGAAATGGGCAAGGTCACCTGGGACCAGTACGTGGAAGACGGCGCCATTACGGCGCTCAACGTCGCGCGGGCAATCTCGGGCAAGGACAAGGTCAACACCTTCGGCTTCTGCGTGGGGGGCACCATCATCGCTACCGCGCTGGCAGTACTGGCTGCGCGCGGCGAGAAACCGGCAGCCAGCCTGACGCTGCTGACCACGCTGCTCGACTACGCCGACACCGGCGTGCTGGACGTGTTCGTGGACGAGGTGCAGGTGGCGCTGCGCGAACAGCAGCTCGCAGGCGGCGGGCTGCTGCCTGGCCGCGACCTCGCCACCACATTCTCGGCGCTGCGTCCGAACGACCTGATCTGGAACTACGTGCAGTCGAACTACCTCAAGGGCAAGGAGCCGCCGGCGTTCGACCTGCTGTACTGGAACGCGGATGCGACCAACCTTCCAGGGCCGATGTTCTGCTGGTACCTGCGCAATATGTATCTGGAGAACAACCTGAAACAGCCGGGCAAGCTGACCGTGGCCGGCCAGCCGGTCGACCTGGGCGCCATCGATGTTCCAGTCTTCATCTACGGCTCGCGCGAAGACCACATCGTGCCGTGGACGGCCGCCTATGCGTCGATGCAGATCCTGAACCGCGCCAACCCGAAGCTGAACCGCTACGTGCTGGGCGCGTCGGGCCATATCGCCGGCGTGATCAATCCTGCATCCAAGAACAAGCGCAGCTACTGGGTCAACGGCAATGGCCGCGCCAAGCCGCTTACGGCGGAGAAGTGGTTTGAAGGCGCGACCGAGAAGAAGGGAAGCTGGTGGACCGAGTGGGCCGCGTTCTTGGCGGAACATGGCGGCAAGGACGTGAAGCCGCCGGCCAGGCCTGGTAACCGTCAATACAAGCCGATCGAGGACGCGCCAGGTAGTTACGTCAAAGTAAGAGCTGCTTAATTCCGGAAATTATTAAGGTGCGGTGCAATATCTGGTGCCAAGCCTCGCCGGACATGGTATTTTCTGGTTTTTCGAGTAACTGCGCTGCGGCGCAATAACGGGACACGAGATGAGTAGTGCTAAGAAAAGCAACGAACGCCTGATCAAAAAGTATCCGAACCGTCGCCTTTACGATACGCAAACCAGTTCCTATATCACGTTGACCGACGTGAAGCAGCTCGTGCTCGACAACGACGACTTCACCGTCGTCGACGCCAAGACCGGCGAAGACCTGACCCGCAGCATCCTGCTGCAGATCATCCTCGAGGAAGAGGCGCACGGCGCGCCGATGTTCTCGAGCGCCGTGCTGGCCCAGATCATCCGCTACTACGGCCACGCCATGCAGGGCATGATGGGTTCGTACCTGGAAAAGAACGTCCAGGCCTTCACCGACATCCAGAACAAGTTCACCAGCACCGCCGCCGGCGCGCTGGAGGGCAAGCCGTTCAGCCCGGAGATGTGGACCCAGTTCATGAACGTCCAGGGCCCGATGATGCAGGGCATGATGAACAACTACATCGACCAGTCGAAGAACTTGTTCGTGCAGATGCAGGAGCAGATGCAAAGCCAGAGCAAGGCCATGTTTGGCGCCTTCCCGTTCCCCGGCGTCGCCCCCACCGACAAAAAATAAGCACACCGGTCATCCCCGCGAACGCGGGGCCTGCTGATGTGAGCGAAGTGGTGACAGCGCTTCTTCCCTGCATTCAGCATGGGTCCCCGCTTTCGCGGGGATGACGTTTTTGCGCTACCGCAAAATGCCCGCCGACCAGACGGCAGGCATCCCGCACGGTACAATAGAGGATTGCCCTGAACGTTCGTGGTCCTCTTACTATGCATGAAATCCGCCGTAATCCGTCCCAGACGCCATCCACGCCAGCAGCTGAAGCAGCCGCTCCCCTGACGCTGCCGGTAGTGGCGCCGGGCGCCGCCCCCAAGGTCGGCTTTGTGTCGCTGGGCTGCCCCAAGGCGCTGGTCGACTCCGAGCAGATCCTGACCCAGCTTCGCGCCGAAGGCTACGAGACCGCCAAGACCTATGACGGCGCCGACCTCGTGATCGTGAATACCTGCGGCTTCATCGACGCCGCCGTGCAGGAGTCGCTCGATGCGATCGGCGAGGCGCTGGCCGAAAACGGCAAGGTGATCGTCACCGGCTGCCTCGGCGCAAAGAAGGACGCATCCGGCGAAGACATCATCACCAAGGTGCACCCGAAGGTGCTGGCCGTGACCGGCCCGCATGCGGTCGGCGAAGTCATGAACTCCGTGCACCTGCACCTGCCCAAGCCGCACGAGCCGTTCTTCGACCTGGTGCCGCAGCAGGGCGTCAAGCTCACCCCGAAGCACTACGCCTACCTGAAGATCTCCGAAGGCTGCAACCACCGCTGCTCGTTCTGCATCATCCCGTCGATGCGCGGCGACCTCGTGTCGCGCCCGATCGCGGACCTGATGCTGGAAGCGGAGAACCTGTTCAAGGCCGGCGTCAAGGAACTGCTGGTGATCTCGCAGGACACCAGCGCCTATGGCGTGGACGTCAAGTTCCGCTCCGGCTTCTGGAACGGCCGCCCGGTCAAGACCCACATGACGCAGCTGACTGAAGCACTGGGACAGCTGGCAAAGCAGTACGGCGCCTGGGTGCGCCTGCACTACGTCTATCCTTACCCGCACGTCGACCAGGTCATCCCGCTGATGGGCGACGGTCATGTGCTGCCTTACCTCGACGTGCCGCTGCAACACGCTCACCCTGAAGTCTTGCGCCGCATGAAGCGTCCGGCCAGCGGCGAGAAGAACCTCGAGCGCATCCAGGCCTGGCGCGCGATGAATCCGGACCTGGTGATCCGCTCGACCTTCATCGCCGGCTTCCCGGGCGAGACCGAAGAAGAATTCGAATACCTGCTGGACTTCCTGAAGGAAGCGCAGATCGACCGCCTGGGTTGCTTCGCCTACTCGCCGGTGGAAGGCGCGACCGCCAACGAGATCCCGGGCCAGCTGCCGGACGAGGTGCGCGAAGAGCGCCGCGCCCGCGTGATGCTGCTGCAGGAAGAGATCTCCGCCAAGCGCCTGCAGGCCAAGGTGGGCCGCACCCTGCGCGTGCTGATCGACGAAGTCGGCGGCAAGGAAGCGATCGGCCGCACTGCCGCGGACGCACCGGAAATCGACGGCGTGGTGCATGTGCGCCGCTCGCTGGTGCCGGGCAAGAAGCTGGCAGTGGGCGAATTCGTCGACGTGGTCATCACCAAGGCCGACGCGCACGACCTGTGGGGTACGGTGGCATGACGACCGGGCGCCAGACCGATATCCTCCACAGCGAGTACGTTGCGCCGGAAGGGTTTGGCGCTTTCCCTCCCGCCATCCACTACGCATCGACGGTGCTGTTCCCGAACGTCGCCGCAATGCGCTCGACCGAGTGGAAAGAAAAGAACGCCTATACCTACGGGCTGCACGGCACGCCGACCACCTTCACGCTGGAGGCGCGTCTGGCCGAGATCGAAGGCGGAACCCACTGCTTGCTGGCGCCGAGCGGGCTGGCCGCGATCTCGATGGTCATCCTCGGCATGCTCAGGAGCGGCGACGACCTGCTGATCCCGGATAACGCCTACAACCCGTGCCGCGACCTGGGCAAATGGCTGCAGCGCGACTACGGCATCACCACGCGCTTCTACGATCCGATGGTCGGCAGCGGCATCGCTGACCTGATCCAGCCGAATACGAGGCTGGTCTGGACCGAGTCGCCGGGTTCCGTCACGATGGAAGTGCCCGACCTGCGTGCGATCTGCGCGGCGGCACGGGCACGCGGCATCCCGGTCGCGATCGATAACACCTGGTCGGCGGGACTGGGACTGCGCGCATTCGACCTTGGTGTCGATATCGTGGTGCAGGCGCTGACCAAGTACCAGTCCGGCGGTTCGGACGTGCTGATGGGCGCCGCGATCACGCGCGAGGCCGCGCTCAACGAGCGCATCGCGCACGCCCATATGCGCCTGGGCCTTGGCGTATCGCCGGGCGACGCCTACCTGGTCATGCGCGGGCTGCCGTCGATGAAGCTACGCTTCGATGCGCATGATACGGGCGCGCGCGCGGTGGCGACATGGCTGAAAGGCCGCGCGGAAGTGGCCTCGGTGCTGCATCCTGCGTTCGAGGACTGCCCGGGGCACGAATTCTTCAAGCGCGACTTTACCGGAGCCGGCGGACTGTTCTCGGTGGTGTTCGATCCGAAGTACACGGAAGAGCAGGTGGACCGCTTCGTCGATGCGCTCAAGCTCTTCAAGATCGGCTACAGCTGGGGCGGGGCGCACAGCCTGGTGATGCCGTACCGCGTGGCTGCGATTCGCAGCAACTGGGGGCGGGGCACGCTGGTGCGTTTCAACGTCGGACTCGAGGATCCGCGCGACCTGGTCGCCGACATCGAACAGGCCCTCGCTTCTCTGTAACTCGTCATCCCCGCAGCCACCGTCATCCCCGCGCACGCGGGGACCCTGGTGAGTTCGCCATGGCGGCGGCGCAAAACCATACGGCGCAATCAGCATGGGTCCCCGCGTTCGCGGGGATGACGGTCGTGGTGCTACGTTACTGGTTGAGCACGCGGCGGATGGCGGATGCGAATTCGTCGGTATCGAACTTGGCCACATAGGCATCCGCACCCACCGACCTGACGTGATCCTCATTGGTGCTGCCCGACAGCGACGAATGGATCACCACCGGCAGCGAGCCGAATTTCGGGTGCTGCTTGATGCTGCGTGTCAGCGTAAAGCCGTCCATCTCCGGCATCTCCAGGTCGGTCAGCACCAGCGCCACCTTGTCCGAGATCGTCTTGCCTTCCTTTTCGCAGGCCTCCCCGATGGCGTTCAGGCGGTCCCACGCTTCCTTGCCCGACTTGACCATGATGTAGTCCGCGCCCAGCGCGGTCAGGCTCTGTTCGATCAATGCGCGCGCGACCATCGAATCGTCCGCCGCCAGCACCACGGTGCCTTTTGCTAGCGAGACTTTCGCACCGATCGTGTCGGCATTGACGTCCGGCGCTTCGCCCGGATTCATGCGGCGCAGGATGGTCTCCACGTCCAGCACCTGCGCAAGGCGGGTGGTCTCGCCATCCTCAATGCGCGCGATCGATGTGACCATGCCGCCGACTGTGCTGCCTTCCGCCGTCATCACCTGGTTCCAGTTCAGGCGCACGATGTCCTCCACCGCCTCCACCGCGAATGCCTGCGTGGTGCGCGCGAATTCGGTCACCAGCATGATGTTCAGGCCCGTCTTTGGCGTGCAGCCGGTGATGGCGGGAAGGTCGAGCACCTGGATGATTTGCCCGCGCAGGTTGACCACGCCAAGCACATGCGGAAGCGAACCGGCGACCGCCGTGATTTCCGGCATCGCGACGATCTCGCGGATCTTGAAGACGTTGATGCCGAAGAGTTCGGCGCGCTCGCCGTAGGCGTCCACGCCAAGGCGGAACAGCAGCAGTTCGAATTTGTTGTTCGCCGTGAGATTGCTGCGTTCGTCCACTTCCTGCTGCACTGATTTCATTATTTCCCGACCTTTATTCAAGACATCAATCCACAACCATGGAATTGTATGTCCTTACGCCGAAAAATTAGTGCGCTGCAGCAAGATATGTTGGGTTTTCGCAGCATGACAAGCCAACAATGCGCGCCGCCTACTCCATGGCGCGGTTGCTGTTCAGGTCCAGGAAGCCTTTCACCAGGCGGTATGCGTACCAGATCCATGCGCCGACCCAGAGCAGCCACGCCAGCGGGATCAGGATGATGGTGACGAACATGATGCCGGCTGCAATCACCAGCGCGATGTAAATCCAGAACGAACGCAGCATCCAGCTGTGGTGCGAATACACGAACGTCCCCTGTGTTTCGGGACGCTTGATGTAGTTGATGATGAGCGGGATGAGGTTCAGCAGGCCGAGCGAGAACAGGAAGGTCGCCGCGTGGCCGATGTAGAGCAGGCGCGCGGTCTGCTTGCTGCCTTCGAGGGGGATGTCGTTGACGACGGTATGGTCCATGGGGCGGCACCTTGATCGTTTCTACCGA
>DASWYE010000100.1:0-12565 GCA_036405115.1 Telluria sp.
CGCCGCACTGCTGGGCCGCATGCTGGCGCTGGCGCCCAGGCTGGCGCGCGAAAACGGCTGCGAAGTGAAGTACGAGGCGGACGGCACCCCGACCGGCGGTTTCAAGACCCTGATCAACAGCGGTCCGGACGGCGGCCAGGAGGTGTATCACCTGCACCTGCACATGTATGGTGGCCCAAGGCCATGGCGCGGGCAGCGCTGATCCGGAGTAGAATAACGCTCTTGGTTTCTTAGGCGCACAAGCGTTTGCAAGGAGATAATGATGGGTTCGATGAGTATTTGGCACTGGCTGATCGTGCTGGTGGTTGTGATGCTGGTATTCGGCACCAAGAAGATCGGCAATATGGGTTCCGACCTGGGCAAGGCCGTCAAGGGTTTCAAGGACGGCGTGAAGGGCGAGGACGAGAAGCAGGCGGAAGCCGCGCCGGTACAGCAGGTTGCCGACAAGTCCACGATCGACGTGGACACCAAAGAAAAGACCAGGTCCTGACAGCTCGGCGCCGCCGTGCTGTTGAATTTGCATGATTGACCTGGCTTTATCGAAGATTGCCATCATCGGCGTCGTGGCGCTGGTCGTGATCGGTCCGGAGCGCCTGCCAAAGGTGGCGCGCATGGTCGGGACGCTGTACGGCCGCGCCCAGCGCTACCTGCATGATGTGAAGTCCGAAGTCAGCCGCGAGATCGAGCTGGAAGAGCTGCGCAACCTGCAGAAGGAAGTCCGGAACAGCGCGGACCAGTTCAAGTCCGACGTCGAGGCCGCGGTGGCCGATAACGTCAGCGAAGTGCAGGCGGCGTGGAGCAGTACGCCGGCCTGGACACCACCGTCCGCCACCATGACGGACCTGGAGCGCAAGGCGCGCGAATTCCGTCGCAAGAAGCTGGTCCGCAACTCCGCGGTGCCCGGCTGGTACAAGAAACAGCATGGGGGCAGGACCCATGTCATCTCCGGCGCGGCCCGCGTGAAGAAATTCCGTCCCCGCGCCTCCAACAAGGCCTCCTTCTTCTGATGAGCGAAACAAAAGCAGGCGAAGAGACCTTCATCTCGCACCTGATCGAATTGCGCACCCGTGTGGTGCGCGCCAGCCTTGGCATCCTGGTGGTGGCGGGCCTGCTGTTCTGGTGGCCGGGGCCGGCCCAGATCTACGACATCATCGCGCAGCCGATGATGGCATCGCTGCCGCAGGGGTCGAAGATGATCGCCACCGGCGTGATCGCGCCGTTCCTGGTGCCTATGAAGGTGACCCTGATGATCGCCTTCATCCTGTCGCTGCCCTGGGTGTTCTACCAGCTATGGGCGTTTGTCGCGCCGGGCCTGTACGCGCACGAGAAGCGGCTGGTCCTGCCGCTGGTGGTGTCCTCCTCGCTGCTGTTCATTGGCGGCGTGGCGTTCTGCTACTTCTTCGTGTTCGGACGCGTGTTCCACTTCATCGGCGAATTCGCACCCACCTCGATTGCGGTCACTCCGGATATCGAGAACTACCTCGACTTCGTGATGTCGATGTCGCTGGCGTTCGGCGCCACCTTCGAGGTGCCGGTGGTGGTGGTGATCCTGGTCCGGATGGGCATCGTCAGCGTCGAGAAGCTGCGCGAGATCCGTCCGTACGCCATCGTGGGCGCGTTCGTGATCGCCGCGATCGTCACGCCGCCGGACGTGGTCAGCCAGCTGGCGCTGGCCATTCCGATGTGCCTGCTGTTCGAGCTTGGCATCTGGGTCGCGCCGGTGTTCGCACGCATGACGCGCGCGCCGGACGAGGCCTAGCGACAGTCCAGATGACAAGGGGCGCCGAAGCGCCCCTTGAGAGCCAGTCGAAGCCAAGTTGCTGATTTGGTTCGAGAGGCGTGCCTTCGGTGATGCATGAAGGACAAATCCAGTGTAGTCCACGCCGGGCCGATGTCAAGGCTCGCTGTCACCCCCCGAGTGCGCGGGGGTGACGGAATGCCTACTGCATCAGCTCTGCGACCATCTTGACGGGCGCGCTGCCAAAGCCCAGCAGCTGCTCGTGGAATTCCTTCAGCCTGAAACGCTCGCCCAGCGCGCGCTTGCGCTGCTCGCGCAGCTCCATGATCTCGCTGTAGCCGCTGAAGTAGCTGGTCAGCTGCACCGAACTCACCTGCACCCTGTGCCACTTCTCGGTGGCCTGGCTGCGCGTCTGGAAAGCCTGGCGCTGCAGCAGGTCCATCGCCTGCGGCTCGGTCATGCCCAGCACGTGCACGCTGTAGTCGAGGATGGTGTTGGTCACGGTTCGCAGGATCCACTTCGAATACATCAGCCACATCTCGGGCGTGGCGTCGCCGTAGCCGGCATCCATCATCATGCGCTCGCCGTACACGGCCCAGCCCTCGACCATGGCGCCATTCCCGAACAGCGACTTGACGAGCGAAGGGGAGCGGTTGGCGTACATCAGCTGCGCGTAATGGCCGGGAATCGCCTCGTGGATGTTGAGCACCTGGAGCATCCAGTGGTTGTATTCGCGCAGGGTGCTTTCGGCCTGCTCCGGCGTCAGGTCGTCCAGAGGGGTGACGTTATAGAAGGTGCGGTCCTGCGGACGGTATGGTCCCGTCGCATCGATGCTGGCGCCCGCCACGCCGCGCTGGTACAGCGGGGTTTCGCGCACTTCGAGCGGCTTGGACGGATCCAGCGTGAGCAGGTCGCGCGAGGTGACGAAATCGTGCAGCAGCGGGATCTGGCGCCGGATCTCGGCGATGAAATCCTCGCGCCGCACATGGTTCATGGACAGGCGGTCGATCACCATGCCGATCTTCTGGAAGCGGTCCGCCGGCTTCTGCATCCCGGTCATCACCTTCGGCCACAGCTCGTCGGACAGGCCATCCATGCGTTCCAGGATCTCGTCGCGCGCGGCCAGCGCCTTGCGGTAGGTCTGCTCGGCGCTGCTGGCGGATTGGATGTCGAGCGCGAACTTCTGCTCGTACAGCTCCTTGCCGATACGGAAAGGGCGTGCGCTGCCGGCGGCGGCCTGCTGCCGGTCCAGCATCTCCAGGAAGAACACGTAGCGCTTGATCGCGATATGCGCGTCATCCAGTCGCCGCCGGAACAGCTTCTTCTCGGCCGCGGACAGGACCGAGTCACGCATCGCCCGTTCCACTTCGTCCAGCACTGCCAGGTTGCCCGCAGCCTGGCGGATCGCCAGGCGGGTGTGCTCCCGGGTCGGGTTGGTAATGTTTTCCTGCGCTGCCTTGTAGTACGCCGGCACGTTCGCCAGGCGGCGCAGCAGGGTGCGCAGGCGCTGGGGCTTGGATGCGTACTCGGTGTTGAGGATATAGTCGATCGGTCCCGCAATGCTGTAGCTGGCGGGATTCCATTGCCAGGGCTTGAAGGTCTCCAGGTACCAGCGGTCCGACTCCAGCTTGTTCACCAGCAGCGCATGGTCGGTGCGCCGGCGCGTGGACATCTCCTGCGGCTTCATCCGGCCCAGCTTTGCCAGCCACTCGGCGGTGAATTCGAGCCGGGCGACGCGGCTCGCGGCATTCGGCACCTGCAAGGTGGCGGCGGTGTCGTATTTGCCGGCCGCGATCGCGCTGGCCGGATCGATGCGCCACAGGCCGTTGAGGAACTGGATGGTGGCGGCGTCGAACGCGCGGTCGGCGCGCGAGACTTGCGGCAGTGCGGCCGCGACCGGCGCGGCGATCTTCTTCGCTGGCTTCTTGGCCTGCACTGTGCGGGCCGGCTTGCCGCTGCGCGCTTTTTTCTTCTTCTTGTTCTGGGCTGCGTGGGCCGGCGTCAGCGCGAACGCTGCCAGTACAAGCGCCAGCGCGAATTTCTTCTTCAGCATGCTTGTCTTGTCCTCGTTGAAACCTGGATGGGCAAGGGCAAAGATTAGCATCAATTGCCGTTCAGGCGGGCGCACCGTCCCGCACGCGCGGGGCGGGGTATTTACGGACGGGGGTGGCGTTCGCCCAGCCCTTCCTGCAGCATGTCGAGCATGTCGCGCGGCGACATGCGTGCGGCGGCATCGGTGCCCGCCAGCAGGCTGTCGGCCAGGTCGCGCTTGTGCTTGTGCAGGTCGACGATGCCTTCCTCGATGGTGCCGCGCGCGACCAGCCGGTAGATCGTCACCGGCCGCTGCTGGCCCATGCGGTGCGCGCGGTCCGAGGCCTGGTCCTCCACCGCCGGATTCCACCACGGGTCCATGTGCACGACATAGTCGGCCGCGGTCAGGTTGATGCCGACGCCGCCGGCCTTCAGGCTGATCAGGAAGACATAGCCCTCGCCGGCCTGGAATGCGTCCACGCGCACCTTGCGCTGCTTCGCCGGCGTCGAGCCATCAAGGTACTGGTAGCCGATGCCCCTTGCGTCGAGGTGCTTGCGGATCAGCGTCAGGTGGTCGACGAACTGGCTGAACACCAGCACCTTGTGGCGGTTCTCCAGCAGCTCGTCGAGCAGGCGCGCGAACACGATCAGCTTGCTGCTCGGGATGCCCGCGCCGGGCGCCACCAGCTCGGGATTGCAGCAGGCGCGCCGCAGCCGCATCATCTCGGCCAGGATCTGGATCGACTTCTGGCTTTCCGGCGCCTCCACCGACGCGATGCGTTCCAGGGCTTCGCGGCGCAGCGACTCGTACAGCGCCTTTTCGTCCTGGGTCAGTTCGACCGGCAGCACGATCTCGGTGCGGGCCGGCAGTTCCGACAGTACCTGGGCCTTGGTCCGGCGCAGGATGAACGGGCCCACCAGCCGCCGCAGGCGCGCGCGGGCGCCTGCGGCGGCGCGCTTGTCCTGCGCCTTTTCGATCGGGCCGGCAAAGCGCATCTGGAACTGGTCGGCGCTGCCGAGCAGGCCGGGATTGATGAAGTTGAACAGGTTCCACAGCTCGCCCAGGTGGTTTTCCAGCGGGGTGCCGGTGGCGGCCATGCGGAAATCCGCCCGCAGCGCCATCACGGCCTGCGAACGCTTGGTCTGGCTGTTCTTGATGGCCTGCGCTTCGTCCAGCACCACCGTGGTCCAGCGCTTCGCGGCGAACAGGTCGGCCTGCTGCTGCAGCAGGCCGTAGCTGGCGATGACCAGGTCGAACGGCTGTGCATCCTTCAATTGCGCGGCGCGGTCGCCCTCGCCGAACAGCTTCACGTTCAGGGTCGGCGCGAAACGCGCCGCTTCCGCCGCCCAGTTCAGAGCGACCGAGGTCGGGGCCACCACCAGGGTCGGGCCCAGCGGCGCGCGCAGCAGGACCAGCGCGAGCGCCTGCACAGTCTTGCCCAGGCCCATGTCATCGGCCAGGCATGCGCCCACGCCCCACTGCGCCAGCCGCGCCAGCCACTCGAAGCCGTCGCGCTGGTAGTCGCGCAGCTCGGCCTGCAACGTCGACGGCACTTCTGGCACGTACTGGTCGACCGCGCGCATGCGCGCCAGGTGCTCTTTCCAGTACTTGTCTGTCTTGACGGTGGCCGCCTCGCCCAGCCCGTCGAGCGCGAACGCGGCCAGAGGATGGATGCGCACGCCCTTGCCGTGTTCCTGGCCGAAGTCGGCCAGTTCCATCAGGCGACGGTGCAGTTCGTTCGACAGGGCGGCGAATTCGTTTTCGCCCAGCTGGACGAAACGGCCCTTGCCGGCCCGGATCGCGTCCAGCAGTGCGCGCAGGTTTAGCACGCGGCCTTCGTCGATCTCGATCTCGCCCTCGACCGCGAACCAGTCCTTGTCGCGCTTGACCGAAATGCGCGCAGTTGATTTGGACGCATGACGCGACACGCGGAAGCGCTCTCCTTCCGGCCACGCGGTCACGACCTTTGCAGGATCCAGTTGCTGGAGCTGGTCGACCAGCTCGAGGCAGGCGAGCGGCTGGCCGAGCAGCCATTCGCCATGGTCGAATTCGGCCATTTCCAGCGCGCTGCAGGCGGCCACCAGCTGGCGCTCGGCTTCCTTCTCGGCGTTCAGGTCGCGCCGCGCCTGGGTGCGTACGCCATTCACGTCGGCCAGCACCACTTCGGCGCCACTGCCGGGCGCGTAATAGGACGCATCGGGCAGGGGGCGCACCAGCACCTGCATGCGCAGGCCCTGCTGATAGGGGACCAGGTGCACGTGCATCCGGTGATCGGCCGCGATGGTCTCGATGTCCTGCGCGCTGGTGCCGATGTCGGACTGCACCGTGACGATCGACGAGATCGACCCGATCGCGCGCAGTACCTGCTGCTCGGCGTGGCGTGGCACTTCCAGTCCCGCGCCGATGATCGCGCCGATGCGGCGGTGCTCGTCGCTGACGCTGATCACCCGCAGGCGGTTGGGCGTCTCGCGGGTGATGACCACTTGCCCGGTCTTGTCCGTGATCGGCGGACGCAGCGTGATCTCCACGCCATTGCCGACCGAGCGCACCAGCACCTCCGGTTCCCCGGCCACCAGCTCGACCCGCGTGCCCGGCTCGTCCGCCCAGAACAGCAGGGGATGGCCGACCAGCGCGGCGGTCGCCCGGGCGGCGGTGGCGGTGAATCCCGTGTAATACGCCGACTGGGACAGGATGCCTGCGGCGGCCCGGTCCTGCGCGGTCATGCAATCCAGGCCTTCGATCAGGCGCGCCTGCGATGGAGCGCGGCCGCGGCTCCAGCCGCCCTTGGCGTCGCGCTTCTGCTCGCGGGCCTCGAGCGCCATGCCGTAGTTCGGGTCATGCTTCAGCAGCCAGATGAGGCGCGACTCGCGCGCCACCTCTGGCGCCGGCTCGGCCTGCAGCTGCATCAGCGCATTGAGCTGGCGCTGCCACGGTTCCTCGCGCTCGATCCACAGGGCAAGGTCGGGGAGGCGGTGCTGCTGGCGCAGCGCGATCGCACGGCCCTCCGCCTCCAGTTCGCCCAGCTGGCCCAGGACCGACGCCAGCTGCGCCGAGATGAAATCAAAACCGGCCTGCTCCGACAGCTCCAGCATCTTCCGGAGCTCGCCGCGCTTCGGTTCGAGTGACGGGCTCCCGAGCCAGTGCTGCACCAGCGTGCGCACGAAGAACGGCTGGAGTGGCGAGGGCCAGTGGCTCGATCCGAATACGTCCAGGCTGGTGGTGCCGGCGCGCACGCCGTGCAGGAAATGCAGCTGGTCGAACGACGGCGCATCGCGCGTCTTCTTCGCGCCTGCGGCGATGTCGATGTAGGCGCCGGCCGCCCTGGCGTCCTCGGGCCGTCCGGTGCGCAGCAGGGCCATCACATACAGGATGCCGGGCAGGCCGGGGAAGATCGCCTTGCGCTTCCCGGTTTCGCGCCGCAGCGCCTTCAGGTGGTCCGCGAACATGGCAAGTGCAGCCTCGTCGTCGCCGCGCAGCAGCGTCACGGCGCTGCGGTATGCGGCCGCTTCGGCGTCGGCATTGTCGGCCACCATCGACAGCACCTCATCCAGGCGTCCACGCAACAGCATGTGCTCGGCCATGACCAGGCGCAGGTGTGCCGGCGCGTTGCCACGCGCAATCTGCTGCGCGGCGTAGTCGCGCACGTCGGTCACGATGGCGGGCGTGTGCAGGGCGTCGTCCAGGATGCTGGTCAGGACCAGGTTGTGGAACTGGGGATGGACCTGTTCGAACACGTCGGCGCGGAACGGCCGCCCCAGCGCTTCGACGAACGGGTGCACGTAGTTCGCTTCGTGGCATCCCAGGCAGGCGTTGAGCGTCCCCATGACCTGTTCCGGGTCGTCGTGGACCAGCAGCGCGATGCGCAGCAGCGCGATGCCCTGGCGGTAGCTGCGCAGCGCCAGCCGGCCGTCCCAGGTCGAGCGCAGCGACGCAAGCAGCACGTAGGCGGCGCCGAGCTGCCCCAGCGAGCCATCGGAAATGGCGCGCACCACCGCATCCCACCCCGCATCGGGGCTGGCCGACCAGCCCCTGCCGATGGCTTCCTTGACCGCGCCGGCCGCACGCAGCGATTCCAGTTCGGCGCCGACGCTCTCGTCGTCGGCGCGCATGCCGACGCGGGCCAGGTGCTCGCGGATGCGCGTGCGGCCCATGGGCTCGCCCGCCAGCGTCAGCAGTGCCAGGATGTGATGCTCTGCCATCCCTACCCGAGGTTGTCGATGCGGTAGGGCGCGGGGCCGGAGGCCAGGCCGAAAATGCGCAGGTAGAAGTCGAGTTCCGCTTCCAGCGTGGCCACGATGCTGTCGGCGCGGCGGAAGCCATGGCCTTCGCCTTCGAGGGTCAGATAGGCTACCGGCACGCCATTGGCGCGCAGCGCTTCCACCATCAGCTCCGACTGCTGCGGCGGCACCACCTTGTCGTCCAGTCCCTGGAAGAAGATGGTCGGGCTGCCCAGCTTGTCCGTGTGATGGATGGGAGAGCGCTCGAGGTACACCTGCTGCGCGCGCGGCTGCGGCGCGATCAGGTATTCGTTGTAGCGCGATTCGAACTTGTGCGAGTCGGCGTCCAGCCCGGCCAGGTCGGACACGCCGTAGTACACGGCGCCGGCCTTGAACACGTCATGGAAGGCCAGCGCGGACAGCACCGTGTAGCCGCCGGCGCTGGAGCCGCGGATGATCAGCCGCTCGCCATCGGCCAGGCCCTGCTGCGCGAGGTGGCGCGCGCCAGCGACGCAATCCTCGACATCGACCACGCCCCACTGGCCCTTGAGGGCGTCGCGGTAGGCGCGGCCGAAGCCGGTGCTGCCGCGGTAGTTCACGTCGAGCACCGCGAAGCCGCGGCTGGTCCAGTACTGGGTCGCGAGCTTGAGCGTGCTGGTCGCCATGCCGGTCGGCCCGCCGTGCCCGATCACGATCAGCGGGGGGCGGTCCTGCGGCTCCACGTCCGCATTGCGCGGCGCATAGTGGAAGGCATGCGCGGTGGCGCCGCCCGCAGTCGGGAAGGAGATGCTGCGCGGGACCGACAGCCACTCCTCCCCCGGCAGGTCCTCGATCGACCTGGCCAGCACGGTGCGGTTGCCGGTCGCCAGCTCGATGTGCGCCAGTTCTAGCGCGATGGTGGGCGCGCCGCCAAGCAGCACCACGTTTTCGCCGCACACGTGCAGCTCGCGGATCTCTTCATAAGGCGTCGCGAGCGGCGTGAGCGTGCCGGCGAACGGCAGGCGCGCCAGCCGGCTGACGCCGTTTTCGATATAGGTGCAGACGATTTCGCCATCCGGCAGGAAGTCGTACATCGACGCGCCGAACACCCAGTGCGGCCCTGCGAATTCCGCTTCGAGCGTGCACAGCGGCTGCACTTCTTCATCCATCGCCCGGTACAGGTTCCACCATCCGCTGCGGTCGGAGACGAAATGCAGCACGCCCTGCGGCGACCATTCCGGCTGGCACACCGATTCCTGCGCCGACCCGGCCATGCGGCGCGGCAGGCCGATCGCGCCATCGTCGTGCACCTCGGCCAGCCACAGCTCGGTGCCTTCCCACGGCATGCGCGGCAGGTCCCACGAAAGCCAGGCCAGCTGGCGGCCGTCGGGCGAGATGCGCGGAGACGAATAGAAATCGCTACCGCTGGCCAGCGTGTGCACGCTGCCGTCGCGCGCGATGGCGACCAGGGTATTGACCGGATAGCCTGCGCCCGTATGGTCCTCGCAGACGGCGAGCAGGCGCTCGTGGCGCGCGTCATAAGCGAAATCGGCGAAGCGCTGCTTGCCAGGCGCCGTGAGCGCAACCGGCGCGTCGGCGCCGCGCTTCATGTACACGCGGTTGTCGGCGAAATTGGAGAACCACACGACGCCGCCAGCGACCACATACGCCCCGCCGCCGTATTCGTGCACCCGGCTGCGCACATTGAATGGCGCCGGCGCCAGCTCCGCCGCTGCGGCGCCCTGGTGCCGCAGCAGTGCATTGCGTCCGCCCTCGCTGGCGCGGCCGGCCAGCCAGTACACGTCGGCGCCATCGCAGGCCAGCTGCGACAGCGGCACGCTTCCCTGCGCCACCATGGCGGCGCTGATCGGGGACGGCCAGGTGCCGCAGGGGGCCTTCTGCTTCGGTGCGTTCATGGAACCAGGGTGCGTGGTTGAAGGTACGGCATGATAGAACATTCGGGCAGGGGGTGCGATAATACGCCCTTTCCGCCTGTACCTATTGTCACCCATGCCACAATTCGCCCCGCTCAAGAACGACACCTTCCTGCGTGCGCTGATGCGCCAGCCGACCGAGTACACGCCGGTATGGCTGATGCGCCAGGCCGGCCGCTACCTGCCGGAATACCGCGCCACCCGCGCGCGCGCCGGCTCGTTCCTCGGGCTGGCGAAGAACCCGGATTACGCCACCGAGGTGACGCTGCAGCCGATCGACCGCTATCCGCTGGACGCGTCGATCCTGTTCTCGGACATCCTGACGGTGCCGGACGCGATGGGCCTGGGCCTGTACTTTGCCGATGGCGAGGGCCCGAAGTTCGAGCGCCCGCTGCGCACCGAGGCCGAAGTGATGGCGCTGCGCGCGCCGGACATGGAATCGCTCGACTATGTGTTCAAGGCGGTCACCCAGATCCGCACCGCGCTCGACGGACGCGTTCCGCTGATCGGCTTCTCCGGCAGCCCATGGACGCTGGCCTGCTACATGGTCGAGGGCGGCGGCTCGCGCGAGTTCCACACCATTAAAAAGATGCTGTACAACCGCCCGGACCTGATGCACCACATCCTGTCCACCAACGCCAGCGCGGTCGCGACCTACCTGAATGCCCAGATCGACGCGGGCGCGCAAGCCGTGATGATCTTCGATTCCTGGGGCGGCGCGCTGGCCGATGGCGCCTACCAGGAGTTCTCGCTCGAATACATGCGCCAGGTGGTCAGCCAGCTGAAGCGCGAAAAGGATGGCGTGCGCATCCCGGCGATCGTCTTCACCAAGGGCGGCGGCCTGTGGCTGGAAGAAGCGGCCGGCATCGGCGCGGACGCGCTGGGCCTGGACTGGACCGTGAACCTGGGCCGTGCGCGTGCGCTGGTCGGCGACAGGGTCGCGCTGCAGGGGAACCTGGATCCGGCCATCCTGTTCGCCAACCCGGACCAGATCCGCGCGGAAGTCGAACGCTCGCTGACCGCGTACGGCACGCCGGCCGCCGGCCACGGCCATGTGTTCAACCTCGGCCATGGCATTTCGCAGTTCACCCCGCCCGAATCGGTGACCGCAATGGTCGACGCGGTGCATTCGTTCAGCCGCGCGCAACGCGCCGCTTGATGTAGTCTGGCTACAACCGCCTCGCCCCGGTGGCGGGGCGGCCTGGCCGTCCAGGCCGCAAATTCCCACACTTATTCACATTTTGCTGACGCCGACGGGGTTATGCATATGCCTGCCTGCGGGAATCAGGGCTGATCGTTAAGTGCTTGATTTATAAGGCGCGCCAAGTAAGCGCCAACATTGCGTCCACGGTCGCCTGCGCGGCCGCCCAGAGTGGGGCTGGCGGCTTCCCCCATTTTTCCACAAAGTTATCCACAGTTTTTGTGGACAATGCAAAAATATGCTTTGCCATCCGTGGCTTAGGCAATTTACTCAGGTATTACATTAAGTTGTTGCTGCGCTGCGTGATATTTCGGTTGTATGCATATGCCCGATCCACCGGGCCGATGCTGAATAACTGTCCGGCCATCCCGACCAGCCGCGCAGATGGTTTTTTTCCGAAATTTTGACTACAAACGCTCAAGCGTGACTGTACTTATGCACAGAACCCTCCCCCTGGAAGGCCATGGCCAGGCCAAGGGGGAGAAAATGCTATGCCCTTGAATTTGCACGGTATTTATCGCCAGTCCGGCTGGAGCCGCAGATAGCTGTTGACGAACCGCAAATCCTTTGCTAGCGGCGGCGGCGGTTTTCCACAAAGTTGTCCACAAGCGCCCGGCGGCTGTCGGAAACCGCGCCGAACCGCCATAATGGCGGCTCCGCTTCCATCCCTGCCGGTCCAGAATGGCGTTTTGCATCCTCCATGTCGCGCTCGATACGCCGCTCAACAGCTGCTTCGATTACCGCTGGCCGTGCCAGCCGGGCGAGGAGCCGCACGTGGGACAGCTGGTTCTTGTGCCTTTTGCAAGGCGCGAAGTAGTCGGGCTCATTGTGGAGATCCGGGATTCCAGCGAGGTTCCGGCCGAAAAACTCAAGGATGCCCTCGCGGTGCGGTCCCAGCTGGCGCCGCTGTCGCCGCAGTGGCTGGCGCTGGCGGGCTTCGCCGCCGACTATTACCAGCGCCCGCTGGGCGAAGTGGCGCTGCCCGGCCTGCCGAAGAACCTGCGCCTGTCCACCACCGTGGCGCTGGACCGCGCGATCAAAAAGCTCGGCAAGCTGGACGCCGCGGATGACAACGCGGCGGTGGGCGTGCCCGCGCTGAATCCGGCCCAGCAGGTGGCCGCCGATGCCATCGGCTCGAGCACCGGCTTTGCGCCCATGCTGCTGTACGGCGTGACCGGCAGTGGCAAGACCGAGGTGTACCTGCAGGCCTGCGCCCAGGTGCTGGTGCGCGAACCGGACGCCCAGATCCTGGTGCTGGTCCCCGAGATCAACCTCACTCCGCAACTGGAATCGAACATCCGCGCGCGCTTTCCGGGCATGCTGGTCGCCACGCTGCACAGCAGCCTGTCCGAAGGCGAACGCATGCTGCACTGGCTGGCCGCGCACGAAGGGCGGGCCCGGATCGTGCTCGGCACGCGCCTGGCAATCCTGGCATCGCTGCCGCGGCTGGCGCTGATTGTCATC
>DASWYE010000101.1:0-12133 GCA_036405115.1 Telluria sp.
GGCTTGAGGACCTCTATCTCCCCTACAAGCAGAAACGCCGCACCAAGGCCCAGATCGCGATCGAGGCCGGCCTGGCGCCACTGGCCGACGCCCTGCTGGCCGACCCCGGCCTGAACCCGGAGCTGGAAGCGGCGAAATTCCTGCGCGAGCCGTTCACCACCGCGGACGGCCCCAACCCGGGTGTGGCGGACGCGAAAGCGGCGCTGGACGGCGCCCGCCAGGTGCTGATGGAGCGCTTTGCGGAAGACGCGACCCTGCTGCAGTCGCTGCGCGAATACGTGCTCGAACACGGCGTGGTGGAGTCAAAAGTCATCGCCGGCAAGGAAGACGAGGGCGAAAAGTTCGCCGACTACTTCGACTATTCCGAGCCGCTGGCGAACGTGCCGTCGCACCGCGCGCTGGCGCTGCTGCGCGGCCGCCGCGAGCAGGTGCTGGACGTGGTCCTGCGCCTCGACACCGAAGCCGAGAAGCCGAAGTGGGACGCGCCGCACAACCCGTGCGAAGGGCGCATCGCCGCGCGCTTCGGCATCGGCAACCAGGGCCGCCCGGCCGACAAATGGCTGCTCGACACCGTGCGCTGGACCTGGCGCGTGAAGAGCTTCATGCACCTGGAGAGCGACCTGATGGGCCAGCTGCGCGAGCGCGCCGAGCAGGAGGCGATCAACGTCTTCGCGCGCAATCTCAAGGCCCTGCTGCTGGCCGCGCCGGCCGGCCAGCGCGCCACCATGGGCCTGGACCCGGGCCTGCGCACCGGCGTCAAGGTGGCGGTGGTGGACGCCACCGGCAAGGTGGTGGACACCGCGGTGATCTACCCGCACCAGCCGAAGAACGACTGGCATGGCGCGCTGCACACGCTCGGCCAGCTGGCGGCGAAGCACAATGTATCGCTGGTCTCGATCGGCAACGGCACCGGTTCGCGCGAGACCGACAAGCTGGCGCAGGACCTGATCAAGCAGCGACCGGAACTCAAGCTCACCAAGATCGTGGTGTCGGAAGCGGGCGCCTCGGTCTACTCGGCATCCGAATTCGCGTCGCGCGAACTGCCGGACATGGACGTGTCCCTGCGCGGCGCGGTGTCGATCGCCCGACGCCTGCAGGATCCGCTGGCCGAGCTGGTGAAGATCGACCCGAAATCCATCGGCGTGGGACAGTACCAGCACGACGTCAGCCAGACCCAGCTCGCGCGCGCGCTCGACGCGGTGGTCGAGGACTGCGTGAACGCGGTCGGGGTGGACGTGAATACGGCCTCGGCGCCGCTGCTGGCGCGCGTATCGGGCCTGTCCGCCAGCGTCGCGCAAGCCATCGTCACCTACCGCGACCTGAAGGGCGCCTTCCCCTCGCGCGCCGCGCTCAAGTCGGTGCCGCGCCTGGGCGACAAGACCTTCGAGCAGGCTGCCGGCTTCCTGCGCGTGGTGAACGGCGAAAACCCGCTGGACGCATCGGCGGTGCACCCCGAGTCGTACCCGGTGGTCGAGAAGATCCTGGCCGACATCCAGCGCGACATCAAGGGCGTGATTGGCGACGCGAAGCTGGTCAAGTCGCTCAATCCCGCCAAGTATGCCGACGAGCGCTTTGGCGTGCCGACCGTGACCGACATCATCCGCGAGCTGGAGAAGCCGGGGCGCGACCCGCGGCCTGAATTCACCACCGCGACGTTCAAGGAAGGCGTCGAAGAGATCAGCGACCTGCGTCCGGACATGATCCTGGAGGGCGTGGTTACCAACGTCGCCGCATTTGGCGCATTCGTGGATATCGGCGTGCACCAGGACGGGCTGGTGCACATCTCGGCGCTGTCGAACACCTTTGTCAAGGATCCCCACACGGTGGTCAAGGCCGGGCAGGTGGTCAAGGTCAAGGTGCTGGAAGTGGACGCCAGGCGCAAGCGCATTGCGCTGAGCATGCGGCTGACCGACAGCGCGCCGCAGGCCGGATCGAAGCCCGAGCAGCGCGGCGATCGCAACGACCGCACCCGCATGGCGCAGCAGCAGGGCCGCCAGGAGCGTGCTCCTGCCGCAGAAAGCTCGATGGCCGCCGCCTTCGCCAAACTGCGCGGCTAGGCGCACACCGCAAACCCGTCATCCCCGCGAAAGCGGGGACCCATGCTGAATATCCGGGTTGCCGGCTTGACTATCCCGCAAGCCCAGCATGGGTACCTGCTTGCACGGGTACGACGGGCCGCATTTTCTTATAAAATGGCGGCTTCAACCTTTTACCTGATTGAGGCAATTATGAGCAGCGAAGTACAAGACTGGATCCGCGAAACCGTCACCAAGAACCAGGTAGTGCTGTTCATGAAGGGCACGGCCCAGTTCCCGCAGTGCGGCTTTTCGGGCCGCGCGGTCCAGATCCTGAAGGGCCTGGGCGTCGAGAACATCGCCACCGTGAACGTGCTGGACGACCCGGAAGTGCGCCAGGGGATCAAGGATTACTCGAACTGGCCGACCATCCCGCAGCTGTACGTCAAGGGTGAATTCATTGGCGGTTCCGACATCATGAACGAAATGTACGAGTCGGGCGAGCTGCAAAAGCTGATCCATGGCTGATTCCCCGGCGCGCAGGCTGGTCGTCGCCATCACCGGCGCCACCGGCGCCGTGTACGGCGTCCGGCTGCTGCAGCACCTGCGCGCCATTGGCGGTATCGAGATCCACGTGGTGGTGTCCGATTCCGCCGCCCTCACCCTGCAACAGGAAACCGGCCTGCTGCGCAAGGACGTTGAAGCGCTGGCCGACGTGGTGCATCGCTACCGCGACGTGGGCGCATCGATCGCCTCCGGCTCATTCAAGTCCGACGGCATGGTAATCGCACCGTGCTCGATGAAGACGCTGGCCTCGGTGGCCCATGGACTTTCCGACAATCTGATCGCGCGCGCGGCCGACGTGGTGCTCAAGGAGCGCCGCAAGCTGGTGCTGATGGTGCGCGAAACGCCGTTCAACCTGGCGCACCTGCGCAACATGACTGCGGTCACGGAGATGGGCGGGATCGTGTTCCCGCCGCTGCCGGGCTTCTACCACAAGCCGGCCAGCATCGACGAGATGGTCGACCACACGGTATCGCGCGTCCTCGACCTGTTCGACGTCGACAACGCGATCGCCCCGCGCTGGCAAGGCATCACCCCACCCCGCAGCTAGGCAAGAAAATGGGGACAGACCCCATTTCGGGTTAGCGCCGGTCGATTCCCCAGCCGAGCGCTTTCTTCATTTCACGGGCTTCTTCCACCATCCTGCGTTGTTCGATCCGCTTGCGCATGACCTGGGCATGCTGCGCGGCGGACATTGGTGGGGCGGTCATCAAATCCTTCAGCTGTGCTGCGTTGCTGTAGTTGCTCTTCATAAGGCGTTGTGTCCCCTCGCTGTGATGTCAACCTGGCCGCCTGGAGCGGCAGGACTATTCTTGCCTTATTTTTGCTGGCTTGCAAGGCCAATCGCTGAGACTGTCGGACAAAAAAAACGCGGCCCCAGGGGGCCGCGTTGCGCTATCTCAACTTGTATTTACTTCTGGTGGTTCATCCGCACCAGCATGCGGATGAATTCACGCGCCAGCTGGCGGTGGTGTTCGTCCAGGCGCTGCAGGTCCGCGATCAGTTTCACGTCGGCAGATTCGAAACGCGCGTTGGCCGCGCCTTCGCCGCCCTCGGGCGCCTGCTCGGGGCCGCCAAAGCGCAGCCACTCGGCAGGAACGCCGAGCCACTGCGCGATCATGCGCAGCTTTTCCTGGGTCGGGATCGCTTCGCCGACCAGCCATTTGCGCGCGGCGTGCACGGTGATCGGCCGTCCCTCAAACCGGATGTTGAATTCCCGGGCCAGGCGGGTCGGGCTGTCCGGGGAGTAGTGGGCGTTGCGCAGCGCAAGTTGCAGGCGCTCGCTGAAGCTTTCGCGTTCGTTCGAGGAATTCATGTGATGCACTATTCAATGTTGCGTGAAAAACCGGTGTGCCATACTGGACACCATGACAATTGGTGACAGTATTTTACAGATTTGTGAATATTCACACGAATATATACATTCGTCTATAGCTAATCACTCAAATTTTGTAACTAATTTGCATGACGCCACGGCCGGGGCAGCGCTCAGTTCACGGTAAAACGATAGATGCCGTCCTGGCCACGTTCGCGGCGCAGCGAACCATCCAGCCAGAGCTTGTTGAGGTGGGCCAGCGCTTCGCCGAGGGCAAAGCTGAGCTGGTGGGCGTCCAGCGGGCGCCGGAACATGATCGGGACGATATCGACCGCGCTCTTCGGCTCCCGGCAGGCATCCAGCACCTCGGCCAGCCGCGCTTCATGGTGCGCGCGCAGTTGGGCGATGCGCACATGCAGGCCGCGGAACGGCTTGCCGTGCGAAGGCAGCACCAGCACGTCGTCCGGCAGCGCCTCGAACTTGCGCAGCGAGTCGAGGTAGAGCTGGACCGGGTTGGCGTCCGGCTCGACCGCGAAGACCGATACATTGGTGGAGATGCGCGGCAGGACCATGTCGCCCGAGATCAGCAGGTTCAGGTCCGCGCAGTACAGCGCCGCGTGTTCGGGCGAGTGGCCGAAACCGGTAATCACGCGCCAGGCATGACCACCAATCTTCACACTCTCGCCGTCCTGCATGCGGGTGTAAGCCTGCGGCACCGCGGGCACCAGTGACGGATAGTAGTTGCGGCGCGAGCGCATCTGCTCGAGCATGGCTTCATCGCGCAGTCCATGGCGTTCGAAATGCGGCACCGCGGCCGGCCCGTCCACGCCGGGCAGGGCCGCCGCCATCATGCGCGCAAAGCCGAACTCCCCGGCGGTCATCCACAGCGGCGCGTCGAAGCGCTCGCACAACCAGCCCGTGAGGCCGACGTGGTCGGGATGGCAATGCGTGGCGAGCACGCGCGACAATGGCGCCCCCCCGACTACGTCAGTGAACACTTGCTCCCAGCCGGCGCGCGTCTCGGGGCGGTCCACACCGGTGTCGACCACGGTCCAGCCGGGGCCATCCTGCAGCAGCCAGATATTGATATGGTCGAGCGCGAACGGCAGTGGCATGCGCGCCCACAGCACGCCCGGCGCGATCGGGTGGGCGGCGCCGACGGCGGGAACGGTGTCGCCAAACGGGTAGGTGAGCTGGGATTCGAGGGCGTTCATGCGTTGCGCTACAATGCGGTTGACGTTGACGTAAACGGAAAGCTATTCTAAGCCACCTTGACGCCCTACACCATGCGAACCTACACCATCGCCGAACTGGCGCGCGAATTCGACATCACCGCGCGCGCGATCCGCTTCTATGAAGACCAGGGCCTGCTCAAGCCGGCGCGCGAGGGCGTGGGCGGGCGCAACCGCGTGTACACCGCGCGCGACCGCACCCACCTCAAGCTGACGCTGCGCGGCAAGCGCCTCGGCCTGACGCTGTCGGAGATCAAGAGCATCGTCGACATGTACGAGTCGCCCAAGGACACCGCGGCCCAGATCAACCGCTTCCTCGGCGTGCTGGCGCACCAGCGCGAGGTGCTGGAGCAGCAGCGCGAGGACATCGAGGTGACGCTGGCCGAGATTGCCGCGCACGAAGAAGAATGCCGCACCCTGCTGGCCGGCGCCACCCGCCAGCCGCAGCCCGAGAACGACGCTGCTTGACGTTTACGTTAACGTCAACACGGCGTATCATCCTGTCCAATCATCCACCTTTCCATCCACGAGGATCCCATGCTGCATCTCCCAGGCCTGACCTTTGACCATGGCGAAGACATCGCCGCGCTGCGCGAAGCCGTCCAACAATTCGCCGCAGCCGAGATCGCGCCGCGCGCAGCCGAGATCGACCGCACCGACCAGTTCCCGATGGACCTGTGGAAGAAGATGGGCGAACTGGGCCTGCTCGGCATCACCGTGGGCGAGGAATACGGCGGCGCCAACATGGGCTACCTGGCGCACATCGTGGCGATGGAAGAGATCTCGCGCGCATCGGCGTCGGTCGGCCTGTCCTACGGCGCGCATTCGAACCTGTGCGTCAACCAGATCAAGCGCAACGGCACCGAAGAGCAGAAGCGCAAGTACCTGCCCAAGCTGATCTCGGGCGAGCACGTGGGCGCGCTGGCGATGTCCGAGCCGAACGCCGGCTCCGACGTTGTGAGCATGAAGCTGAAAGCCGAATTCAAGGGCGACCGCTACGTCCTGAACGGCACCAAGATGTGGATCACCAACGGCCCGGACGCCGACACCCTGGTGGTGTACGCCAAGACCGACCTGGAAGCGGGCCCGCGCGGCATGACCGCCTTCCTGATCGAAAAGGGCTTCAAGGGCTTCTCGATCGCGCAAAAGCTCGACAAGCTGGGCATGCGCGGCTCGCACACCGGCGAGCTGGTATTCGAGGACTGCGAAGTCCCGGCCGAGAACATCCTCGGCGGCGAAGGCAAGGGCGTGAACGTGCTGATGTCGGGCCTGGACTTCGAGCGCACCGTGCTGTCCGGCGGCCCGCTGGGCATCATGTCGGCCTGCATGGATGCGGTGATCCCTTACGTCCACGACCGCAAGCAGTTCGGCCAGCCGATCGGCGAATTCCAGCTCATGCAGGGCAAGCTGGCGGACATGTATTCGACCATGATGGCGTGCCGCGCGTACGTGTACGCGGTGGGCCAGGCATGCGACCGCGCGGTGACGCCGGAGCAGGTGCGCAACCTGCGCAAGGATGCTGCCGGCGCGATCCTGTACTCGGCCGAAAAGGCGACCTGGATGGCGGGCGAAGCGATCCAGACGCTGGGCGGCAACGGCTACATCAACGAATACCCGGTCGGCCGCCTGTGGCGCGACGCCAAGCTGTACGAGATCGGCGCGGGCACCAGCGAGATCCGCCGCATGCTGATCGGCCGCGAGCTGTTCGCCGAAACCAAGTAACGGGACTGCGTCCGACAGCGACATGGCCTGCGCCGCCACCGTCATCCCCGCGCACGCGGGGACCCATGCTGAGTGCCAGCAGTCGCAGGCGGTGACGGTATTGCATGCTCACTATGGGTCCCCGCGTTCGCGGGGATGACGGGTATGCCGGATATATTCCCCAAGCTGCTGTCGTCCCGGATCGCGTTCGACATCGCGCGCACCATGCTGGACGGCTTCGACAAGCACTACCGCCTGTTCCGCCAGGCCAGCCAGGCCGCGCGCCAGCACTTCGAGCGCGGCGACTGGGCGGTGGCGCAGAAGGAGCAGCGCGAGCGCATCGACTTCTACGACCAGCGCGTGCAGGAGTGCGTCCACATCCTCGAGGACGAATACGACCCGGCCGAACTGACCGACGAAGTCTGGCGCGAGACCAAGCTGCACTACATCGGCCTGCTGTCCGGCCACAAGCGTCCCGAACTGGCCGAGACCTTCTTCAACTCGGTATGCTGCAGCATCCTGCACCGCACCTACTTCAATAACGATTTCATCTTCGTGCGCCCGGTGGTTTCGACCGAGTACATCGAAACCGAGGAAGTGCTGCCGACCTACCGCGTGTACTACCCGCTGGTGGACGGCCTGCATTTCACGCTGCGCCGCATCGTCACCAATTTCCAGCTGGGCGCGCCGTTCGCCGACCTGGACCGCGACATCGGCCTGGTCGGGCAGCGTATCGCGCAGGCATTCGGCGCCGGCGCCGAGATCGAGCCGGACCACCAGATCCACGTCCTGTCGAACCTCTTCTACCGCAACAAGGGTGCCTACATCGTCGGCCGGCTGATCAACGGCGGCCGCCAGTACCCCTTCGTGGTGCCTATCCTGCACGACGGCGGGGGCCATCTGTTCCTCGACACCGTGCTACTGGAGCAGGAGCAGATCGTGGTCCTGTTCTCGTTCACGCGCGCCTACTTCATGGTCGACATGGAGGTGCCGTCGGCCTATGTGCAGTTCCTGCGCAGCCTGCTGCCGCGCAAGCCGAAGAGCGAGATCTACACCATCCTCGGCCTGCAAAAACAGGGCAAGACACTGTTCTACCGCGACTACCTGCAGCACCTGAAGCACAGCGCCGACCTGTTCCAGTCCGCACCCGGCATCAAGGGCCTGGTGATGCTGGTGTTTACGCTGCCCTCGTTCCCCTACGTGTTCAAGGTGATCCGCGACTTCTTCCCGCCGCCCAAGGACACCAGCCGCGTCCAGGTCAAGGAGAAGTACCTGCTGGTCAAGCACCACGACCGCGTGGGCCGCATGGCCGACACGCTCGAATACTCGAACGTGGCGTTCCCGCTCGATCGCTTCAGCGAGGAGCTGGTAGCCGAGCTGCAGCAGCATGCGCCGTCGCAGGTGGAGATCGAGGATGGCCAGATCGTCATCCGCCACCTGTACATCGAACGGCGCATGGTTCCGCTCAATATCTTCCTGGCGAATGCGGAAAAAAATGGCGACGACCAGCTGATCGAGCACGGCGTCGTAGAATACGGGAATGCGATCCGGGACCTGGTCGCGGCCAACATCTTTCCGGGCGATCTGCTGTACAAGAATTTTGGCGTCACGCGGCACGGGCGCGTGGTGTTCTACGATTACGACGAAATCGAGTACCTCACCGACTGCGTGTTCCGCGAGATCCCGCAGGCGCGCAACGAAGAGGACGAAATGGCGGCCGAACCGTGGTATCCGGTCGGCCGGCATGATGTATTCCCCGGGCAGTTCGGTACTTTCCTGCTCGGGAATCCCAAGATCCGCGCGATGTTCATGAAGCACAACGCGGAATTGCTGACGGCCAGCTGGTGGCAGTCGCACAAAGAACGCATTGCGGGAGGGGTGATCGAAGACGTGTTCCCCTACCCGCAGCAGGTCCGCTTCCGTCAAAACGGCGGCAGTACCAACAACACCAATACCAACCACCTGCCGGAGCCTGTGGCGCCGGCCCTTTTGGAGAGCAATCAAAATGAATGATCCAGTCGTTATCGTTGGCGCAGCGCGCACCCCGATGGGCGCCTTCCAGGGCGATTTTTCCAGCAAGTCCGCGAACGACCTGGGCGCCGTGGCGATCCAGGCAGCGGTCGAGCGCGCGGGCGTGGATCCGAAGCTGGTCGAACACGTCTACTTCGGCAACTGCCTGATGGCCGGCCAGGGCCAGGCGCCGGCGCGCCAGGCGCTGATCAAGGCCGGCCTGCCGGTATCCACCGGCGCGGTCACGCTCTCGAAAATGTGCGGCTCCGCCATGCAGGCTGCGATCCACGCACATGACTCGCTGGTCGCGGGCAGCGCCGACATCATCGTCGCCGGCGGCATGGAGTCGATGACCAACGCACCGTACCTGATCCCGAAAGCGCGCGGCGGCTACCGCATCGGCCACGGCATGATGTTCGACCACATGATGTATGACGGCCTGGAAGACGCCTACTCGCGCGACGAGAAGACCGGCGGCGGCCGTTCGATGGGCACCTTCGCGGAAGAATGCGTGGCCAAGTACCAGTTCACCCGCGAAGAGCAGGACGCGTTCGCAATCGCGTCGGTGAAGCGCGCGCAGGAAGCGACCTCGGAAGGCTACTTCAAGTGGGAGATGGCGCCCGTCACCGTGTCCGGCCGCGCCGGCGACACCGTGATCGACAAGGACGAAGGCCCGCTGAAGGCCAAGCTGGACAAGATTCCTGCGCTCAAGGCCGCATTCAAGAAAGACGGCACCATCACCGCCGCATCGTCCTCGTCGATCAACGACGGCGCAGCCGCGCTGGTGATGATGCGCGAATCGACCGCCAGGAAACTGGGCCTGAAGCCGATCGCGAAGATCGTCGCGCACGCGACCCACGCGCGTGAGCCGAACTGGTTCACCACCGCGCCGATCGGCTCGATGGAAAAGCTGTTCGCCAAGACCGGCTGGACCGCGGCGGACGTCGACCTGTTCGAGATCAACGAAGCGTTCGCAGCGGTGCCGATGGCAGCGATGAAGGACCTCGGCATCCCGCACGACAAGGTCAACATCCACGGCGGCGCCTGCGCTCTGGGCCACCCGATCGGCGCTTCCGGCGCGCGCATCATGGTGACCCTGCTGGGCGCGCTGAAGCGCACCGGCGGCAAGCGCGGCGTCGCCTCGCTGTGCATCGGTGGCGGCGAAGCCACCGCCATCGCCCTCGAGATGATGTAACAGCTGGATAAGTAGAGTAAGCGCCACCACCGTCATCCCCGCGTACGCGGGGAGTCATTTCGGGCAGTGCCCGGAATGACGGGTGGCGCTAACTGAGCCTATCCTTGCTCATCTGCGCCTATCTGCATGGACCAGGCGCAGCAAGCACGAAACAGCAGTAACCGATCAGTATTGAACACATCCGCATCGATCTTCGCCCTTCTGCGTCGATCTTCGCGTATTTATTGACAAGGTAGCGAAGCACATGCCAACAGCCCTCATCCTCGGCGCATCGCGCGGCATCGGCCTCGAGCTGGTGCGCCAGTACCGCCAGGACGGCTGGCGCGTGCTCGCCACCTACCGCAAGCCGGAAGACGCCGGACGCCTGAAAGCGCTGGGCGCCGAACCGCACAAGCTCGACGTGACCAATGTGGACAGCGTCGCCGCCCTCGGCTGGACCCTGGACGGCGAACACGTGGACGCGGCCTGGCTGGTCGCCGGTGTCTACGGCCCGCGCCACGACGGCTTCCCGACCCAGGCAGACTTCGACAGCGTGATGCACACCAACGTCCTGTCCGCGATGCGCCTGCTCCCGATCGTCGCCCCGATGGTCGCAGCAGCCGGCGGCAAGCTCGCCGTGATCTCGTCCCAGATGGGCTCTATCGGCGCACGCCACAGCACCATGGGCACGCTGTACCGCGCCAGCAAGGCCGCGCTGAACTCGGTGCTGGTCGACACCAGCATCAACTTCGCCAGCCAGGGCGTGACCAGCGTCGCCTTCCACCCGGGCTGGGTACAGACCGACATGGGCGGCCAATCCGCCACGCTCAGCGCCGAAGACAGCGTCAAGGGCCTGCGCGCCACGCTGGCCAGCCTCACTCCTGCCGACAACGGCAAATTCCTCAACTACGACGGCAAACCGATTCCCTGGTAAGCCGCAGCACACCATAACCCCAAGAGACACCGCAATGATCCTCTCCGAAGAGCACCAGATGATCCGTGACGCCCTGCGCACTTTCTCGCAGGAGCGCCTTGCCCCCAACGCCGCGCGCTGGGACAAGGAAGGCCACTTCCCGAAAGAAGAACTGAAGGAACTGGCCGCGCTGGGCGCCTTTGGCGTCGCCGTGCCCGAGGAGCTGGGCGGTGCAGGCCTCGACTACGTGTCGCTGGCGCTGGTGCTGGAAGAGATCGCGGCCGGAGATGGCGGCACCTCGACCATCATCTCGGTCAACAACTGCCCTGTGTGCAGCATCGCGATGATGTACGCGAACGACGCGCAGAAGCAGAAATGGCTGCGCCCGCTGGCGCAAGGGGAGATGCTGGGCGCCTTCGCGCTGACTGAGCCGCACACCGGCAGCGACGCCTCCGCACTGCGCACCACCGCGACGCGCGACGGCAACGAATACGTCCTGAACGGCACCAAGCAGTTCATCACCAGCGGCAAGCACGGCGACGTGGCGATCGTGATGGCGGTGACCGACAAGGCGGCGGGCAAGCGCGGCATCAGCGCGTTCTGGGTGCCGACCAGCACGCCCGGCTATATCGTCGCCGGGCTGGAACACAAGATGGGCCAGCATTCGTCCGACACCGCCCAGATCCTGCTGGAGAACTGCCGCATCCCGGCCGAGAACCTGATCGGCGAAGAAGGCCAGGGCTACAAGATCGCGCTGTCCGGACTGGAAGGCGGCCGCATCGGCATCGCCTCGCAATCGGTCGGCATGGCGCGCGCCGCGTTCGAAGCCGCCCTGTCGTACGCGCGCGACCGCGAATCGTTCGGCAAGCAGATCTTCGAGCACCAGTCGATCCAGTTCAAGCTGTCCGAAATGGCCACGCAGATCGAAGCGGCGCGCCAGCTGATCCTGCACGCCGCATCGCTCAAGGACGCCGGCGTGCCGTGCCTGAAGGAAGCCGCGATGGCCAAGCTGTTCGCCTCTGAAATGGCCGAACGCGTGTGCTCGGATGCGATCCAGATCCATGGCGGCTACGGCTATGTCACCGATTTCCCTGTCGAGAGGATCTATCGCGACGTACGCGTCTGCCAAATCTACGAAGGCACCAGCGACGTGCAGCGCATGGTGATCGGCCGCGAATTGGCCGAGGCCTGCTGAGATGGTCGGGGACG
>DASWYE010000102.1:0-7813 GCA_036405115.1 Telluria sp.
GACGGCGAGCGCTATTTCGCGCTGGTCAAGGTCGACAAGGTCAACGGCGAATCGCCGGAAGCGTCCAAGCACCGCATCCTGTTCGAGAACCTGACCCCGCTGCACCCGAACGAGCCGCTGCGCCTCGAGCGCGACATGAAGGGCGAAGAGAACATCACCGGCCGCATCATCGACATGATCGCCCCGATCGGCAAGGGCCAGCGCGGCCTGCTGGTGGCGTCGCCGAAGTCCGGTAAATCGGTCATGCTGCAGCACCTGGCGCACGCGATCACCGCGAACCATCCGGATGTCACCCTGATCGTGCTGCTGATCGACGAGCGTCCCGAGGAAGTGACCGAGATGCAGCGCTCCGTGCGCGGCGAAGTGGTCGCATCGACCTTCGACGAGCCGGCCACCCGCCACGTGCAGGTCGCGGAGATGGTGCTGGAAAAGGCCAAGCGCCTGGTCGAGATGAAGAAGGACGTGGTGATCCTGCTGGACTCGATCACCCGCCTGGCACGCGCCTACAACACCGTGATCCCGGCATCGGGCAAGGTGCTGACCGGCGGTGTCGACGCCAACGCACTGCAGCGTCCGAAGCGCTTCTTCGGCGCCG
Source organism: Telluria sp. (assembly GCA_036405115.1). GTDB lineage: Bacteria > Pseudomonadota > Gammaproteobacteria > Burkholderiales > Burkholderiaceae_D > Telluria. Next base: position 596 of record DASWYE010000102.1, read on the forward strand.
CGCGCAACATCGAAGAAGGCGGCTCGCTGACCATCGTCGCGACCGCGCTGATCGAGACCGGTTCGCGCATGGACGACGTGATCTACGAGGAATTCAAGGGCACCGGCAACATGGAAGTGCACCTCGAGCGCCGCCTGGCCGAAAAGCGCGTCTACCCTGCGATCAACCTGAACAAGTCGGGCACCCGCCGCGAGGAACTGCTGATCAAGCCGGACCAGCTGCAGAAGATCTGGATCCTGCGCAAGCTGTTGTACGGCATGGACGAGATCGAGGCGATGGAGTTCATCATGGACAAGATGAAGGCGACCAAGACCAATGTCGAGTTCTTCGACATGATGCGCCGCGGCGGCTGACGAGGGACTGTCCCTGGCTCTTTAGCCCGCACAACGCCCCGCACGCCGGGGCGTTTTCTATTGCACTAGTTTTTTTAAATGTGCTGGTTTCAACCTCTCTCGCCAGGTAAAAACTGGCTCCCTATTAATTTCTACATTCTTATTCCGAGCCTCCCGAGCACCCGCCCCCGGTTGCACCACCGCTCCAACCATAGTAGAATCGCGGGTTCAGTAGTACAACCTGGCAAGTGATCGGCAATCGGGTCAAGAAGCGTGGCGACCGACGAAGTGCCCATTGGCTACCAACCTAACCGAGGCAATAATGAAAGCTGATACCCATCCAAATTACCGCGAAGTTGTGTTCCACGACGTATCGTGCGACTTCAAGTTCGTGACCCGTTCGACCATCCAGACCAAAGAAACGATCCAGCACGACGGCAAGGAAATGCCACTCGTCAAGATCGAGGTGTCGGCTGAATCGCACCCATTCTTCACCGGCAAGCACAAGATCGTCGACACCGCCGGACGCGTCGAGAAATTCCGCCAGAAGTTCGGTGCCGTCGGCTCCAAGACTTCGGTCGCAAACGGCTAATTCCCGCCGCTCGCAAAAAAGGCAGCCAAGGCTGCCTTTTTTTACGTGCATACTTCATACTTCGCATTATTTTCACGGCCCAGCCCGCTATCGATGAAGCCAGTCCGACTCCCTGCCGCCGCCACCCTCGCCCTGCCCCGCTGGGCCCTGTTCGGGCTCGGCCTGCTCTACATCCTGCCCGGCCTGATCGGGCGCGAGATCTGGAAGGACGACGCCCCCAGCTTCGGCATCATGTGGACCATGGCGCACGGCAACCTGGCCGACTGGCTGTTCCCGAACGTCGCCGGCCAGCCGTATGGCGCCGAAGGGCCGCTGGCGTTCTGGCTGGGCGCCCTGTTCATCAAACTGTTCGGCTGGGGGCTTGGCGACCTGCTGGCTGCGCGCCTGTCCACCATCGCGATTTTCGTGGTGGGCACCGCCTCCGTCTGGTACACCGCCTTCCACCTGGGGCGCCGCGCCGACGCGCAGCCGCTGCGGCTCGCCTTCGGCGGCCAGCCCGAACCGAACGACTACGGACGCACGCTGGCCGACACCGCGGTCCTGATCTACCTCGGCTGCCTCGGCCTGCTGCTGCACAGCCACGAGACGCTGGCGGCCACGCTGCAGGGTGGCCTGCTGGCCTACTTCCTGTACCGCGCCGTGCGCTACATCGAACTGCCGAGCGTGCGCAACGCCGTGCTGATCGGCCTGTCGCTGGGCGGACTGGCACTCACGCGCGGCTGGCTGGTGCCGGGCGCCCTGCTGATCGCGCTGTACCTGTGCGCGCGCTACCTCGGCATGCAGCGCGTGCCGTCGCTGCGCGACATCGGCATCTCGGCCCTGGTCGCCATCGCCATCGTGATGCTGTGGATCGTGCCGGCCGCGCTGGTGCAACCCTACGGTAAGTCGCCGGTGGCCGCGTGGCAGGCCTGGAACCTGGCCCAGGTGGGCGTGCCGACCTTCAACTCGCTGGGCACCTTCCTGCGCACCGGCGTGTGGTACTTCTGGCCGGCCTGGCCGTTCGCGGGCTGGGCCATCTACGCATGGCGGCGCCAGAGCCACCTGCTGCACATCGTGGTGCCGCTGTTCTTCCTGACCACGCTGCTGATCCTGGCGCTGCTCAACCCCGAGCCGGCCAACACCGACCTGATCAACCTGCTGCCGCCGCTCGCCATCATGGCCGCGTTCGGCCTGCCGACCATGAAGCGCGGCGCGATCAATGCGATCGACTGGTTCTCGGTGATGGTGCTGACCACGCTGGCCGCGGTGGTCTGGCTGTTCTTCATTGCCAAGCTGACCGGCTGGCCGGCCCAGCTGTCGAAGAACGTGCTGCGGCTGGTGCCGGGATACACCCCCGAGTTCCTGGTGCTGCCGTTCGTGGTGGCCGCGGCCGTCAGCATCGGCTGGTTCTTCCTGGTCCAGTGGCGCGTGTCGCGCCAGCCGTCGGTACTGTGGCGCGCGGTGGTGCTGTCCTCCAGCGGCCTGATCGTACTGTGGGTGCTGCTGATGACGCTGTTCATCCCGGAGCTGAACTACAACAAGAGCTACCGGCCGGTGGCGCAGCAGATCGTACAGCACCTGCCGCCACAGGCGGGCTGCGTCGAAACCAACGTCGGCCTGGCGCAGCGCGCCTCGCTGGCCTACCTCGGCAACATCCGGTTCGCGGGCATGGAAGGCGCTAAATGCGACTACCTGCTGTTGCAGGACAGCCTGAAGATGAGGGATAGCCAGGAACTGAACCGCTACTATCGCGGCAAACATTGGCAGCTGTTGTGGGAAGGCCGCCGCCCGTCGGATCGCGACGAGCGTTTCCGCCTCTACCACCGCGCCGACTAGCAGGAACGGCGACAGTCCTTTCAGGGACTGTCCCCAGCTCTTCAGCCAGCATATAGCTACCGGCAACTCGACCAGCGTTGCCCTGCGTTGCCAAATCGGTGATAATGCGGGTCGCGTTGCCGGGATGGCGGAATAGGTAGACGCACGGGACTCAAAATCCCGCGCCGCAAGGCGTACCGGTTCGATTCCGGTTCCCGGCACCACCAAGTGAAAAAGGCCTGTTTTGATGATCGAAACGGGCCTTTTCTCTTTCCGCAAATTGATTGGTGTTTCGCGAAGGCGTCCCCGATGAGCCAATACGTAAAATCACTGTCCAGCGAGCAAAACCTCATCCGACTGATATATCGCTCTCATGCGCCAACGGCAAAAGTAATAGCTGAGACAGCGACATGGATGATCACGGGAGCTGCAGCGATTATTGGTGCAATATTAGTCAACCTTGACTCCGTCGCGACGGTACTCGATCGAAACAGTCTGAAGTGGGGACTGATCTGGCTTTCCGTCTCTATGCTTGTAGGCAGCTTCGCAAAACAGTGCGGCGAGGCGCATTTTCAGGGCATGGCTGTGGCAGACGAACTTTACGCAGCGCTGGAATCCACACCTTACTCAGAAAGCCCATTGAATGTTCCCGACAACGTCGCTAATGAGGTTGTATCTGGGTATATATTTCCGCTCACTTATTTTGCAAAGAAGGGTTTCGAGAATGGTGGCGCCGACCCTATTGGCGGCCTAAAGCGGTTGACGAAGTTGTTCTCCATCACAATTTTTCTCACTTGGATCCAAAACATCGCCGCCGTAATGGGCCTCATTGTGATGGTCGAGGGTATGAAGTAACGATGGCCGCGAGCTCGAGTTCGTAACTTCAGTCGCAAGCATTGTTGCGGCTCTCGGGCGAGCCAGGCAGGAGGCAAGGCGGACGGCGGGGGCGTCGTTCGGAAGGGGTATCTACCTTGGGCTCGACTGGCTCGAGATTGCGCAGCATCGCCGCCGCGGCGGCGTTCATCCGCGCCACCAGCGTGTCGGGCACGGCCTTGTTGCAGGCCAGGTAGAGTCCGACGGTATTGAACGGCAACACCGGGACGATGGCGTGCGGATAGTAGCTGAGGAACTCGGGTCCGGTGCTCGACGTCGCGGACACCCACAGGTCGATCCTGCCGAGCAGCAGTTTCTGCGCGTTGGCGCTGTCGTCCGGCGCGGCGTCGACGTTAAAGCCGCGCGAACGCAGGTACTCGTGCCCGGCGTCGCCGAGGAAGGTGCCGATGCGGTATTTGCGCGCATCTTCCAGCGTCCTGACCTGGTAATCCTGGCCGGCGCGTCCGGCCAGCACCCAGGTGCGCTCGTACAGCGGGCCGATCCACTTGAACTGTGATTCGCGCTCCGGTGTGCGCGAGGTCGCGTAGACGCAGGCGTCCTCGCGGGCCAGCGCGGTCGCAACCGCCCGCTTCCAGGGATACTGTTTGATCGTGTAGCTGACGCCGGCGCGGGTGGCGACGTCGCGCATGCGCCCGATCAGGCCGGAATTGCTGGCCGCGTGCGGTTGCGTGCCAACGGGAATTGGCAGGTCGGTCGTGATCAAAATCGAAGGCGTGGCGCTGGCAGCGCTACAGGCGCATGCCAGGACCAGCGCCAGGGTCCTTGTTGGCATACTGAACCTTAAGCCGCGTGAGATGGCAGCGAGATAAGAATAACAGTTCGGATGGCGGACCGGCAACGATCTTGTGATGCATATATCAGAAGAGCCGCGGACAATCCCTGTCATGCGGCGTGAGCGGCTTCCGTGGCTCGGCATGGGTCCCCGCGTGCGCGGGGATGACAATGCGCGCCTAGGCGCCAAGTTGGGTGGCGGCGGGTGCGGACGGGACCGCAGGCACGGTGACGCGGCCGTCGATCACTTCGTCGTACAGGGCGCGGTAGTTGAGCGCCATCTGCTCGGCGGTGAACAGCTCCCAGTAGCGTGCGCCGGCGCGCCGGCCCATTTCGCCCGCCATGATCGGATTTTCCCACAGCTGGCGCATGGCTTCGCCGAACGCCCGCGGGTCGGACGGCGGCACCACCAACCCCGTCTCGTTATGGATGTTGATGTAGGTGGTGCCGGTGCCGATCTCGCTGGAGATCATCGGCTTGCCGTACATCGCCCCTTCCAGCAGCGAAATGCCGAATGCTTCCGAACGCAGGTGCGACGGCAGCGTGACGGCATAGCTCAGCTTGATCAGCGCGACCTTGTCGGCCTCGCTCACGGCGCCGACAAAACGCACGTGCTTCAGTCCCAGGCGCTGCGCATGCTCCTTCAGCTCGCGCTCGGTCGGGCCGGCGCCGACGATCACCACCGGGTAATCGCTGTTGGCCACCGCGTCCAACAGGATGTGCAAGCCCTTGTAGTAGCGCAGCACGCCGACGAACAGGAAGAAGCGGTCGCCCACGTCGGCGCGCCACTTGTCCAGCAGCGCCGGATCCGGTTCGGGATAGGTCGACTTGTCGAGGCCGTAGGTGATCACGCGCGTCTTGTCGCGGTAGCGGTCCAGTACCGGTGACGATTCCAGGTAGTTGGGCGAGCTCGCGACCACCGCGTCCACGCTGTGCAGGAAGCGCCGGCACAGCGGCTTGTACAGGCGCAGCAGGTTCTTCTGGCGCACGATGTCGGAGTGGTAGGTCACCACCGACGGCTTGTCGATGCCGGCCAGGAAGTGCGCGAGGTCCATGAACGGCCACGGGAAGTGGTAGTGGATCACGTCCGCGTCGCGCGCCATGGCGGCCAGTTCGCGCACGGCGGCGAACGAGAAGCCGGTCGAGGCGATCTCGAAATCGAGCGGCACGCGCTTGACCATGTGGCCCTCGAATTCCATCGGTTGCGGGTTGCGTTCGCGCGTGAGCGACAGTACCTGGTTGCGCACGCCGAGGCGCGTGGTGCCCACGCACATCTGGCGGATCACCTGCTCGACGCCGCCCACGGAGTCCGGATAATAGGTCTTGTAGAAATGTAGGACGCGCATAACCGCTTATTGTGACAAAACTGATTGATAGACCGCTGCCGTGCGCTGCGCGGTGTGGGCCCAGGTCAACTGGGCAGCCCGCGCGCGGCCGGCATCGATGCAGCGGCGGCGCAGGAACTGGTCTTCGACCAGTGACAGCATGGCGGAGGAAATGTCCGCCACCGACAGCGGATCGACTTCCAGCGCCGCGCCCTGCGACACCTCCGGCAGCGAGCTGGTGTTCGACGTGACGACCGGTACACCGGCCGAGAACGCTTCCACCAGCGGGATGCCGAACCCCTCGTATAATGAAGGAAAAACAAAAACCCCAGCGCCAGCGTAGACGTGGCGCAACTGATCGGGCCGCACCAGCTTGTCCAGCCAGCGCACCCGCTCGCGCTGTCCGCGCGCCGCCTCGATCTTCGCCACCAGTTCCTCGCAGCGCCAGCCGGCCGAACCGACGATCACCAGCTGGCGTTCGCGCCGCACTTCCTTCGGCAGCGCCAGGTAGGCTTCCAGCACCCGTTCGACGTTCTTGCGCGGCTGCAGCGTGCCGACGAACAGGAAGTAGCCCGGCTGTAACTTGTTCATCTGTAGCGTGACCGTCACATGGAGCGGGTTAGGCGCTTCCATCCAGCCCGCGTCCACGCCCTGGTGCACCACGCTGATGCGTTTTTCATTGACGCCGAAGCACTCCACCAGTTCGGCCACCGCGAAGTGCGATGGCGCGATGATGTGCTGGGCCTTGCGCGCCGCCTTCACCTGCAGCCAGTTCTTCAGCGCCCGCATTTTCGGGCTGCACCACTCGGGGTGCTTGATCGGCAGCGCGTCGTGCAGCGTCGCCACCACCGGGCACTTCATGCGCACCACGCGGTAGTCGGTCACGTGGAAAATGTCCGCGTCGATTTTCTCGCGCACGAAGCGCGGGGTGGCCAGGTCGAGCGCGGTCTGCATTTCGAACGAACGCGGCATCGGCCGGCCGACAGTAAGGTCGCTGCGTTTCCCGCGCAGCGGCGGGTACGAAAACGGCAGCACCTCGCAACCCGCGGCTGGCAGGTGCTGCAGCAAAGCCCGGGTGTACACGCCGATGCCGTCCAGCCTTCCCCTGGTCAGCGCCGGCTCGATCATGTCCGTTCCCAGGCCGACTCGCAGCTTGCTCACGCCTGGTACATCCAGCGCAGCGTTTCTTCCAGCGGCGTGCTGCGCAGCGGCCCGATCGCGTCGACCAGGCGCGCATTGCTGCCGGCCAGGCGCAGCACGTCGTTGGCGCGCACGAAGGCCGGGTTGACGCTCACGTCGATGCGGTAGCCGGCAATGCGCGACATCATCGCCAGCACGTCGTCGAGCGAATGGGCGACGCCGGAGCACACATTGAATACCTGCCCGGCCGGCCTTGCGGCGACCAGGCGGAGGTAGGCGTCCACCACCATGCGCACATCGGAAAAGTCGCGTGCGATGGCCAGGTTGCCCAGCTCGATGCGCTTCTCGCCGCGGCGGAAGTGCGAGACGA
>DASWYE010000103.1:0-1925 GCA_036405115.1 Telluria sp.
TTCGGCGTTGCGCTTCTGGATCTCGAGCTCGTACAGCTTCGCGGCCAGCATCTTCATCGCGTTGTCGCGGTTCTGGTGCTGGCTGCGGCCGGTCTGGCAGGCCACGACTATCCCGGTCGGCACGTGGGTGATGCGCACGGCTGATTCGGTCTTGTTGACGTGCTGGCCACCGGCGCCGGACGAACGGTACACATCGGTCTTCAGGTCGGCCGGGTTGATGTCGATGTCGATGTTGTCGTCGACTTCCGGCGACACGAACACCGAGGTGAAGCTGGTGTGGCGGCGGTTGTCCGAGTCGAACGGCGACTTGCGCACCAGGCGGTGCACGCCGGTTTCGGTCTTCAGCCAGCCATAGGCGAAATCGCCTTCCACCCGCAGCGTGGCCGACTTGATGCCGGCGACGTCACCACCGCTGGCTTCCATCAGCTCGGTCTTCCAGCCGCGCGATTCGCACCAGCGCAGGTACATGCGCAGGAGGATTTCCGCCCAGTCCTGAGCTTCGGTGCCACCGGCACCGGCCTGGATGTCGACGAAGGCGTTGGAGCTGTCCATCTTGCCGGAGAACATGCGCTGGAATTCCAGCTTGCCCACGTGCACGGCATAGCGCTCGACGTCGGCGACCACAGCCTGCGCGGTGTCCTCGTCGCTCTCCATTTCGGCCAGCTCAAGCAGCTCGGAGCCGCCGGCAAGGCCTTCCTCGATCTCGCGGATGCCGTTGACGGTCTTGTCGAGCAACGAGCGCTCGCGACCCAACTGCTGCGCGTAATCCGGGTTGTTCCAGATGTCCGGGCTTTCCAGCTCGCGGTTTACTTCTTCCAGGCGTTCGCGCTTGGCATCGTAGTCAAAGATACCCCCGGAGCGAGGCCAGCCTGTCCTGCAGGTCGGCGATGCGCTGGCGGATGGGATTCAGCTCGATCATGGGGCTTGTGAACGGGGGATGGAAACGGTCGGCAAGGATACCAGAGCCAGGCGCTGGACCCGCCGGAAGCGTTTGCGGAACAGGACTTGCATGGACATGCGTGCCCCTGCCCCGAGTCGCCGCCGGTCATGCCCCTCCCTGCCCCGTCGTCCCGTTCCCTGCTGTCAGGCCTGCTCGGCTTGGCAATGCTGGTCACCCTGCCCTCGTCCGCGGCCGCGCCTGCCGAAGACCGTGCTGCGCAAGTCGGCCTGTGCCTGAAGATTCGTCGCGACGAACCGGTGAAGGCGGTCGCGCTCGCGCATCGCCTGTTGCAGGCCACGGATCTGTCGCTGGAGGAGGAACTCAAGACGCTCAGCTGCCTTGGCATCGCGGCCGGCTTGAGCGGCGAACCGGAACAGGCGCTCATCGCCGCCGAGCGCATGGAACGCCGCGTGGGCGAGCGCCCCGACCTGACGCCCGACCTCAAGATGCGTGCCTATTCGCAGGCCGGTTCCATCTACCAGGGCGCCGGACACATCCACAGTGCAGAAGCAGCGTACTTGCGCGCCTACGAAGTGTCGTCGCGCCTGGATGCGCATGATGCCGCGCTGGTGCAGGCTGCCACGCTGACCAACATCGGCCTGATCCACGCGGATTACCTCGATTCGCCCGACGTGGCCGACGAGTACTACCGCAAGGCGCTGGCCGTCGCGGCCACGGTCGGGCTCGAAGACCCGCTCATCCTCCACAACCATGCGCTGAACCTGATCTCGCTCGGCCGCAATACCGAAGCGATGGCCGTCATCACGCAGGGCGAGGCCATGGCCAAGGCCAAGCAGGCGCATGCCGTGCTGGACCGTCTGCATGCCGAGCGTGCTGGTCTCTGGATCCTTCAGGGCAAGCGGACGCAGGCCAAGCCGCTGCTGGACGCCGCGATCCGCTCGCAGGAGGCCAGCCAGGATTTCCCCGGCCTGGCCGGCTCGCTGGCGAAGCGTTCGATCCTGCAACGGCAGTCCGGCGATGCGCC
>DASWYE010000104.1:0-15238 GCA_036405115.1 Telluria sp.
GCTCCGACAGGTCCACGGTCAGGTCCGAAATGGCTTGCGCTTTCTCCGCATACGCCGGATCGTGCGCCAGCAGGTGACCGTACTCCTTGACCGTGACGCCGCAACCTGAAGCCGTCATCACGATCGCTTCCACTTCGTTCACGTACGGCCACCATGCGTCGACATTGCGCCGCATGTCGTCCAGCGCAGCATCCTGGTCGTTCAGGTGGAAGCGCAGCGCACCGCAGCAGCCCGCCTTGGGCGCCACCAGCAGCTGCACGCCTAGCGCGTCGAGCACCCGCGCAGTGGATGCATTGATGTTCGGCGACATGGCCGGCTGCACGCAGCCATCGAGCAGAAGCATCTTGCGCGCATGCTCGCGCTGTGGCCAGCGCCCGGCCGGCGCGGTATCCGGCAGTTTTGCCTGCAAGGTCGCAGGCAGCACGGAACGGAACGCGCGCCCGGCCCTGTACGCCGGGCTGAACACCCACTTGCGCGGCAGTGTTTCCTTGAGCAGCGCACGCTTGAAGCGGTCGCCCGCAGGACGAGGCACCATCGAATCGACCACCTTACGGCCAATATCGACCAGCCGGCCGTAGCGCACGCCGGACGGGCAGGTGGTCTCGCAATTGCGGCAGGTCAGGCAGCGATCCAGGTGCAGCTGTGTCTTGCGGGTGGGCTGCTCGCCCTCCAGCACCTGCTTGATCAGGTAGATGCGCCCGCGCGGGCCGTCCAGCTCGTCGCCCAGCAGCTGGTAGGTCGGGCAGGTGGCGGTACAAAAGCCGCAATGGACGCAGGCGCGCAGGATGGCTTCGGCTTCGTTGCCTTCGGCCGTGCCCTTGATGAAATCGGCAAGATTGGTCTGCATCAGTACATCCGTCCCGGATTGAAAATGTTTGAAGGGTCGAATGCGTCCTTCATGCGCTGGTTGACCTTCGCCAGCACTGGCGCCAGCGGCTGGAACACCCCGACCGACTTGTCGCCGCCGCGGAACAGGGTCGCATGGCCACCTGCCAGGCCCGCCGCGCGCCGGATTCCGTGTTCGACAGCCTGGTTGGCGTCGGCCCTGAGCCAGCGCTGTGCGCCGCCCCATTCGATCAGCTGCTTGCCGCGCAGCTCGAGCGGGCCGGCAGTCGTGGGCAGCGACAATCGCCACAGCGGCTCCGCACCGTCGAAAAAGGCAAGACGCTGCTCGCGCAGGCTGTTCCAGAAATCGCCCGCATCGTCGATGCGTTCGCCGCCGAGCGAGCGCACCGCCGCTTCCACGGCAGCGTGCGCGCCCGACAGGCGCACCGAAAGCACGCCGTCGTGCCAGCAGCTTGCAGATACGGGCAGTGGCTGCCCGCCCCACAGGTTGAGGCGGCGCAGCGCTTCGGATTCTTCCATGTCGAAACGCAGCGTGGTTTCGGCGACGGGGCGCGGCAGCACCTTGACCGAATGCTCCAGCATCAGGCCGAGCGTGCCGAGCGAACCGGCCAGCAGGCGCGACACGTCATAGCCCGCCACGTTCTTCATCACCTGGCCGCCGAAACGCAGGACCTCCCCTTTTGCATCCATCATTATCGTGCCGAGTACGAAGTCGCGCACGGCGCCGCTGCTGGCGCGGCGCGGTCCCGACAGGCCGCTCGCGATAGCGCCTCCCAGCGTTGCGCCGGCCCCGAAATGCGGCGGTTCGAACGCCAGCATCTGCCCTTGCGCGGCGAGCGCCGCTTCGATCTCGGCCAGCGGCGTGCCGGAGCGCGCGGTGATCACCAGTTCGGTCGGCTCGTAGTCGATGATGCCGCTGTATGCCCGCGTATCGAGAACCTCGCCAGCCAGCGACTGGCCGTAAAAGTCCTTGGTGCCGCCGCCGCGGATGCGCAGCGGCCTGCCTTCAAGCACGCGTGCGCGGAATTGTTCGATCACGTCCTGCATTCGTAGCATTACCTCGTTCAGAAGCGCGGCAGGTGCGCAAATTTGAGCTGGCCGGCCGCGACGTGCATCTTGCCGAATTCGGCGCAGCGGTTCAGCGTGGGAATGGCCTTGTCCGGGTTAAGCAGATGCGGCGCGTCGAACGCGCGCTTGACGGCGAAAAAGGCGTCCAGCTCCGCGCGCGTAAACTGCACGCACATGGACCCGATCTTTTCGATGCCGACGCCGTGCTCGCCGGTGATGGTGCCACCCACCTCCACGCACAGGGCCAGGATCTCGGCGCCGAAGGCCTCGGCGCGCTCGAATTCGTCCGGCTTGTTCGCGTCGAACAGGATCAAGGGATGCAGGTTCCCGTCGCCGGCATGGAACACGTTGGCGCAGCGCAGCCCGTACTTCGCTTCCATCTCCTCGATCCGGATCAGTACCTGCGCCAGGTTCTTGCGCGGAATGGTGCCGTCCATGCAGTAGTAGTCGGGCGAGATGCGCCCGGCCGCCGGGAAGGCGTTCTTGCGGCCGGACCAGAAGCGCATGCGCTCGGCGTCGCTGGTGGACACTGCGATCGCGCTGGCGCCTGCACTGGCGAAGACCTCGCTCATGCGCAGGATTTCCTCTTCCACCTCGTCGGGGGTGCCGTCCGCCTCGCACAACAGGATGGCGGCGGCATCGGTGTCGTAGCCGGCCTTGACGAACGGTTCCACCATGCGCACCGAGGTGCGGTCCATCATTTCCAGTCCGGCCGGGATGATGCCGGCCGCGATCACGCTGGCCACCGCGTTCCCGCTGGTGACCACGTCGTCGAACGAGGCCATGATCACGCGCGCGGTGGACGGCTTTGGAACCAGCTTGACGGTCACCTCGGTCACGATGCCGAGCATGCCCTCCGAGCCGATGAAAACGGACAGCAGGTCCAGCCCCGGCGCATCGAGCGCTTCGCCGCCCAGTTCGATGACGTCGCCATCGATGGTGGCCACCCGCACGCGCATCACGTTATGCACGGTCAGGCCGTATTTGAGGCAGTGCACGCCGCCGGAGTTCTCCGCGACGTTGCCGCCGATGGTGCAGGCGATCTGCGAGGACGGGTCGGGCGCGTAGTACAGGCCGTACTGCGCCGATGCGTCCGAGATCGCCAGGTTGCGCACGCCGGGCTGCACCACCGCCAGCCGTGCGTACGGGTCCATGCGCACGATGCGGCTCATGCGCGCGGTCGAGATCACCACACCCTCCTCGATCGGCATCGCGCCGCCGGACAGGCCGGTTCCGGCGCCGCGCGGAACGATGGGAACGCCCAGCTCGCGGCAGACGCCGAGGATGGCGAGCACCTGAGCTTCGCTCTCGGGCAGCGTGACGATCAGGGGCAGGCGGCGGAAGGCGGTCAGTCCATCGCATTCGTATGGACGCGTGTCTTCCGGGTCGTGCAGCACTACATGGGATGGGAGTCGTGCCAGCAGGGCCTGCGCGACTTGCGCCCTGCGCGCGGCGAGGTCGGAATGATGGGAAAGCATATCCGATTGTAAGCACAATCGCGCCGATTTGTCGTATCCTCGGCTATTCTTTTTTCGCGACAGGGTATGAGATGGGTAACAGGCTTTCAAAGATCGCAACGCGCACCGGCGACAACGGCACCACCGGCCTTGGCGATGGCAGCCGCACCGAAAAGGACAGCTTGCGGATCCACTCGATCGGCGAGGTGGACGAGCTCAATTCCTTCATCGGCCTGCTGCTGGCGGAGGACGTGCCGGCCGAGATGCGCGAGGACCTGGTCACGATCCAGCACGACCTGTTCGACCTGGGCGGGGAGCTGTGCATCCCGGGCTACCAGATGATCAAGACCGAGCACGTGGCGCGCCTCGACGGCCTGCTGGAAAAATATAACGAAGACCTGCCGGCGCTGAAGGAATTCATCCTGCCGGCCGGCTCGCGCGCGGCGTCGCTCGCGCATGTGTGCCGTACCGTGTGCCGCCGCGCCGAACGCGCGATCGTCACGCTGGGCCGCAGCGAGACCCTGCACGAGCATCCGCGCCAGTACGTGAACCGCCTGTCCGACCTGATGTTCGTGCTGGCGCGCGTACTGAACCGCCACGCCGGCGGCAGCGACGTGCTGTGGCAGCACGAGCGCAAGCGCTAGCCCTTACGCGGCAGCCGCTCCCGGCTGGCGCGCGCGCTTGAACTCGTACATCGACAGGTCGGCCGCTTCCATCAACTGCTGCGCACTGCTGCCATCGTCCGGGTAGCAGGCGCTGCCGATACTGCACGACACTTGCAGCACCCTGCCCTGGTGCTCGATCGGCTGGCCGATGCACTCCTGCAGCTGCTCCACTACGCGCGCAACGGTCTGCGAGCACGGTTCGGGCAGCGCCAGCGCCACCACGAATTCATCCCCGCCCAGCCGCGCCACCCGGTCGGTGGCGCGGAGCGTGCCCAGCAGGCGCTGCGCCACACAGCGCAGCACGTGGTCGCCCACCGCATGGCCGAAACGGTCGTTGACCGGCTTGAAACCGTCCAGGTCGAGGAACAGCACGGCCACCGATGCGGGTGCGTGCGAGTTTTCCAGCATCTGCCCGAACTTGCGCATGAAGCGCACGCGGTTCGGCAGCCCGGTCAGGCAATCGTGCTCGGAACGGTGCTCGCTGTGCAGCTTGGCCTGTTCCTCCTGCAGCAGGTCGTGGCGCAACTGCTTCCGCAACAGGAAGTTGTGGCGCGAGAAGCGCTCGCGGGTATACAGTGAGAACAGGCCGACCGCGTTCGCGGACAGCAGGAAGGCACAGTTGGTGAGCAGGACCAGCAAGCTTTGCTGCCCCTCGCCCATCCCCTGGTGCGTCAGCGACAGCACGATGTACGGGATGACGATCGCGCAGCCGGCAATGGCCGCGTGGCGCGGCAGCAGGTAGGTCCAGGAATACAGCGCCATCGAGACCAGGATCATGCCCGCATAGTAGGCGCTCCAGGCGATATCGCCGGGGGACGCCAGCAGGATCAGGGCCTGGATCCCCCAGCCCCACACGATATAAGTGGCGCAGGTGATCAGCGTGTAGTGCCGCACGAAGGCGTCCGGGCGGCGCAATGCGAGCAGGCAGGGCAGCAAGCTGACCCCGATCACGACCACCCGGATCGCCCACGCCTGGAGGTAGGCTTGCGGCAGCGCCCAGTGGTCGAGCAGCCCGAACATCAGGTACAGCGCCGAACACAGGAGATAGGTCCTGGTGAAAACCCTGCGCTTTTCCTGCGCCAGGTCGATCTGGTATGCCATCTCGAGGCGCGGCTGGAAGCGGCCGGTATTCAGGTAAGTAATGAGAGGCACTACGGTTTCCTTGAAACTTTTGGTAACGGTCGGACCAGCGTAACGCATCAAATGCGTACTTGTCATGCCCCGCGAAGCCGCTGTTTCGTTTCCGATACATAACTTATATTTATGTAACGAAACTGTCGCCAAACTGTCGCGTGTATTGGAGAGAATGTGCCGCAAGTGTGTCAAATTGCCATCGCCAGCCGCGCGGGGTAGCATGGGGTTTTACACAAGCACTGGCGAGCCGATGACGGCAACTGAGAGTTTCGACGTCCTTTTCCATACCGGCGGCAGCAGGCCGCGCAATCCGTTCCGCTTTTCGGGAGCCGGCCGGATCGTGATCGAGCCCGATTTCGTCACGCTCGACGGCACCGCAAGGCGCTCGTTCCAGGCCGGCCGTCCGGCCAGCGAACGGATTCGCATGGTCGACATCGTCAATGTATGGAGCGACGGCGAACGGGTCCAGTTCGACCAGCAGCGCGTCGATGGCGACCGCAGCATCGGCTTCACGGTATCCACCCCGGAACAGGCGCTGCGCATCATCGGTTCGCTGCCGCAGCGGCGCACCGAAGCCTTCGCCACCGCGCAAGCCGATGCCGAGACTTTCCAGCGCCAGATGCAGGACCGCGGCTCCACCCCGGTCATGTGGTCTCTGCTGGTCGCCAACGTGGCGATCTTCGTGCTGATGATGCAGGAGAACGTGCCGGACAACCCGCTGGCGCATTCGCAGCAGCTGATCCGCTGGGGCTCGAACGCGGGCCGCTACACACTGGGCGGCGAGTGGTGGCGGCTGGTCACCTCGATGTTCCTGCATGGGGGGATGCTGCACATCGCGTTCAACATGATCGTGCTGTTCCAGGTCGGAGGACTGGTCGAGCGGCTGTTCGGCAGCCTGCGCTTCGCGCTCCTGTACCTGATCGCCGGCGTGTGCGGCAGCCTGGCCAGCGTGCTGTGGAATCCGTTCGTGAACAGCGTGGGCGCCTCGGGGGCGATCTTCGGGATCATCGGCGGGCTGCTCGCCTTCGTGCGCAACCCGGACAACGGTGTGCCGGCCACCATCGCAAAGAACCTGCGCGGATCGATCACCGGCTTCCTGCTGTTTAACGTGGCGGCGGGCCTGATTTACCCGTACACGGACAATGCCGCGCACTTCGGCGGCCTGGCGGGCGGTTATATCGCCGGCCTGCTGCTGGCCCGCTCGCTGGAGCAGCGCTAACCCGTCATCCCCGCGAATGCGGGGCCCCATGCGGAGTCTGCAAGATACTGAGGGCACTATCACCCGGCACATTCAGCATGGGTACCCGCGTGCGCGGGCATGACGAGTGTGCCGCCTGAGCACACCCGTGGGTAAGGCTTAGTTGTTGACGACCAGGCGTGCCTTGCCGCCGGCGCCGAAGCGTTCGCGGATCGATGCAGCGATGCCCCTGGCATCCAGGCCGACCCCGGCCAGCAGCACGGCCGGGTCGCCGTGGTCGATGAACTTGTCCGGCAGGCCCAGCATCAGGATCGGCTTGACGATGCCCGCCGCGGCCAGCGCCTCGGCCACCGCCGCACCGGCGCCACCCATCACGCAGCCCTCTTCCACCGTCACCAGGCTGTCGTGCTCCGCGGCCAGCTTCTTCACCAGCTCCACGTCGAGCGGCTTCACGAAGCGCATGTTGGCGACCGTCGCACCAAGCTCTTCGCCGGCCTTGACCGATGGCGCAACCATCGAACCGAACGCCAGGATCGCGATGTCCTTGCCCTCGCGCTTGATCTCGCCCTTGCCGATCTGGAGCGAGGTCAGCACCGGATCGATCGCGGCGCCGATGCCCGCGCCGCGCGGATAACGGATCGCCGCCGGACCTGGATAGTGGAAGCCGGTGGTGAGCATCTGGCGGCATTCGTTCTCGTCCGACGGCGCCATCACCACCATGTTCGGGATGCAGCGCAGGTAGGCCAGGTCGTAGTTGCCGGCGTGGGTCGCGCCATCGGCGCCGACGATGCCGGCGCGATCCAGTGCGAACGTGACGTCCAGGTTCTGCAGCGCCACGTCGTGGATCAACTGGTCGTAGGCGCGTTGCAGGAAGGTCGAGTAGATCGCCACCACCGGCTTGAGGCCCTCGGTCGCGAGGCCCGCGCCAAAGGTCACCGAATGCTGCTCGGCGATGCCGACATCGAAATAGCGGTCCTTGTACAGCTGGTCGAAACGCACCATGCCCGAGCCTTCGCGCATCGCTGGCGTGATGCCAACCAGGCGCTTGTCGGCGGCGGCCATGTCGCACAGCCAGTTGCCGAATACTTCGGTGTAGGTCATCTTGGCCGGCGTCTTTGCCGGCAGGATGCCTTCGCTCGGGTTGAACTTGCCGGTGCCGTGGTACAGGATCGGCTCGGCCTCGGCCAGCTTGTAGCCCTGCCCTTTTTTGGTCACCACGTGCAGGAACTGCGGGCCCTTGAGCTTCCTGATGTTCTCCAGCGTCGGAATCAGAGAATCGAGGTCATGGCCGTCGATCGGACCGATGTAGTTGAAGCCGAATTCCTCGAACATCGTGGCGGGGACCACCATGCCCTTCGCGTGCTCTTCGAGCCGCTTGGCCAGCTCCAGCACCGGGCCTGGCAGCACCGACTTGCCGACGTTGCGGGCGGCCGCGTAGAACTGGCCGCTCATCAGGCGCGCCAGGTAGCGGTTCAGCGCCCCCACCGGCGGCGAGATCGACATGTCGTTGTCGTTCAGGACCACCAGCAGGTTGATGTCCTCGTCCACGCCCGCGTTGTTGAGCGCCTCGAACGCCATCCCGGCGGTCATCGAGCCGTCGCCGATCACGGCGATGGCGTGGCGGTGCTCGCCCTTGATCTTGGCCGCCTGCGCCATGCCCAGCGCGGCCGAGATCGAGGTGGACGAGTGGGCGGTGCCGAAGGTGTCGTAGGGCGATTCGTCGCGGCGCGGGAAGCCCGAGATGCCGTCCAGCTGGCGCAGCGTGTGCATGCGCTCGCGGCGGCCGGTCAGGATCTTGTGCGAATAGGTCTGGTGGCCCACGTCCCACACGATACGGTCGCTGGGAGTGTTGAAGACGTAGTGCAGCGCGATCGTCAGCTCGACGGTGCCGAGGTTGGACGACAGGTGGCCGCCCGTCTTGGAGACGGAATCGAGCAGGAAGCTGCGCAGTTCGTTGGCCAGCGGCGTAAGCTGGTTACGCGAGAGCTTGCGCAGGTCTGCCGGGTCGTTGATGTGATTCAGGATGCTCATGTTTTCCTTCGCTACTCTATGCTTGGCGCTGCACGATCAGGTCGGCCAGCTCGCGCAGGCGCTGCGCGGCCGGGCCGAAGCCTTCCAGCGCAGCGTGCGCGTCGCGCCGCAATTGTTCGGCCAGCGCCCGGGACGGCTCCAGACCCAGGATCGACACGTAGGTCGGCTTGTTGGCGGCGGCATCCTTGCCGGCGGTCTTGCCCAGCGTGGCCGAGTCGGCGGTCGCGTCCAGCACGTCGTCCACCACCTGGAAGGCCAGGCCGATGGCGCGCGCGTACGCGTCCAGTGACTTCATGGTTGCGGCGTCGAGCTCGGCGCCGGCCAGGGCCCCCAGCACCACCGCTGCGCGCAGCAGCGCGCCGGTCTTCAGCTGGTGCATCTGCTCGAGCTGTTCGAGCGTGAGCTGCAGGCCCACGCTGTCCAGGTCGATCGACTGGCCGCCGCACATGCCGGCGGCGCCGGCGGCGTTGGCCAGCACGCGCAGCATCGCCACCTGCCGCGCCGGCGGCACGGTGTCCGCGCCGGCCAGCACGTCGAAGGCCTGGGCCTGCAGCGCATCGCCGACCAGCAGCGCGGTCGCTTCGTCATACGCTACGTGCACGGTCGGCTTGCCGCGGCGCAGCGCGTCGTCGTCCATGCACGGCATGTCGTCGTGGACCAGCGAGTACACGTGGATCATCTCGACCGCGCAGGCGGCGCGCGCCAGCGTGCGCGCGTCGGCATCGAACAGCGCGCCGGCGGCGTGCACCAGCAGCGGGCGCACGCGCTTGCCGCCACCCAGCGTGGTATAGCGCATCGCCTCGTGCAGCTTGGCCGGCCGTTTCGATGCGGACGGCAGGAACTCGCCGAGATCGCCTTCCACCTGCTGCTGCACGGCTTTCATCCAGTCGCCAAAGGACAACGTCATTCCGCGGCCTCCGCGCCGGCGCCGGCGAACGGCTTGAGCATGTCGCCTTCCAGTACCTTGACCTGCGCTTCGACTTTTTCGAGTTGCGCCGCGCAGTATTTGACCAGTTCCGATCCGCGCGCATATGCCGCCACCGATGCCTCCAGCGGCAATTGTCCCGATTCCATCTGGGTGACCAGCTGGGCCAGTTCGGCCATGGCCTGTTCGAACGATTCCGGTGCCACGGTGCTGCCTTCCGCAGTAGATTTTTTAGCCATAAATACGTGTGCCCGGCGTGCGCATGTGCGTGCTGCCGGGCCAGTCCAATTGTTTATTTTAGAGCAAACGGAGGCGCGGGGCGGCGCCGCATGCGCAGCCCTTGTCCAAAAGGCAGGATTTTATCGTATCGCGCGCCCCTCACCGTGATTTCATGGCAAAACGGGCTGCGGCTCCGGGCGATAGTGGGCGCGACCGGACAATTGGCGGTATAATTTCTGGTTCTGTCCGAAATCCGTATTTGTCCGGGCCGCGTGCGGACTACCGAAAACATACTGGTCTCTGGATTCTTTCTCTTCTTTGGGTTGAAGCATTTATTAAAGGGGGGTTGGGATGTCCGATCTGGCTACCCACGCCAAGCTGGCGCGCTCGAATGCACAGCTTCCGGTAGACGTCTATTTTGACGAAGCGCTGCTCAAGCGCGAAATTGCACAGCTGTTCGCGAAAGGCCCTCGTTACGTGGGCCATGAACTCATGGTGCCGAACACGGGCGACTACGCCACGCTGGTCCAGGAGAACGAAGGACGCATGCTGGTGCATAACGCGCGCGGTATCGAAGTCGTTTCGAATGTATGCCGCCACCGCCAGGCATTGATGAAAAACGGCCGCGGCAACGCGGACAATATCGTCTGCCCGCTGCACCGCTGGACCTATGACCTCAAGGGTGAGCTGATCGGCGCGCCGCATTTCGCGGACACGCCGTGCCTGAACCTGCCCAAGACGCAGCTGCAGTCGTGGAACGGCCTGCTGTTCGAGCAGAACGGCTACAACGTCATGGAAAAGCTGAAGAACCTGTCGGTGTCGAAAGACCTCGACTTTTCCGGCTACATGTTCGACCACGTGGAAGTCCAGACCTGTAATTACAACTGGAAGACCTTCATCGAGGTCTACCTGGAGGATTACCACGTCGAGCCATTCCACGCCGGCCTGGGCGGCTTTGTCAGCTGCGACGACCTGCGCTGGGAATTCGGCGAGGACTACAGCGTCCAGACGGTCGGCGTGAACCGCAGCCTGGTGCGTCCCGGCTCCGAGGTGTACAAGCGCTGGCACGACCAGGTCCTCAAGTTCCGCAATGGCGTGCCGCCCGAAAAAGGCGCGGTCTGGTTCACGCTCTACCCGAACATCATGGTCGAGTGGTACCCGCACGTACTGGTGGTGTCGACCCTGCATCCGGACGGCCCGCAGAAGACCCGCAACGTGGTCGAGTTCTACTACCCCGAAGAGATCGTGCTGTTCGAGCGCGAGTTCATCGAAGCCGAGCGCGCCGCCTACATGGAAACCGTGGTCGAGGACGATGAAATCGCGCTGCGCATGGACGCCGGCCGGCGCGCTCTGCTGGCGCGCGGCGAAAACGACGCCGGGCCATACCAGTCGCCGATGGAAGACGGCATGCAGCACTTCCACGAGTGGTACCGCCGCCAGATCGACCTTGGCAGCTGATGGCATCTTCCTGGATGCTGCTGGCGACCTTGCTGTTCGCGCTGATGAGCGCATGCGTCAAGGTCGCCTCCGAGTTCTTCTCCACGTCTGAAATCGTCATGTACCGGGGCCTGGTCGGCACGACCATGCTCTACTTCCTGGTGCGCCACCAGGGCGGCAGCTTCCGCACCCTGCTCCTCAAGGAACACTTGTGGCGCGGCTTCGTCGGGGTGGTCTCGCTGTGGCTGTGGTTCCTCGCCATCGCCGAACTGCCGCTGGCCACTGCCGTCACGCTCAACTACATGTCGCCGATCTGGATCGCGGTCTACCTGTTCATCGCGGGCTGGTGGCATTCGAAGAATCATGTCGAGTGGCCGCTGGTCGCCGCGATCCTGCTTTCGTTCGTCGGCGTCACGCTGGTGCTGCAGCCGGCGGTCGAATCGCAACAGTGGCTGGGCGGCCTCATGGGCCTGCTGTCGGGCATGCTGTCCGCGCTGGCCTACCTGCAGGTGCGGCGCCTGGGCAAGATGGGCGAGCCGGAATACCGCGTCGTATTCTATTTTTCGTTAACCAACGTGGTGGCCGGCTTCGCCGGCACGCTGCTGGACGGCGGCCCGTCCACCCTGCACGCGATCGACTGGCGCGGCGGCGCGCTGCTGCTGGCGCTCGGTGTGTCGGCCACCGTCGCGCAGATGGCGATGACGCGCGCCTACCGCGTCGGCAAGACCCTGGTGGTGGCCAACCTGCAGTACACCGGGATCATCTTCTCGAGCCTGATCGGTGTGGTGCTGTGGGGCGACGTGTTCGACTGGCACGTCTGGCTGGGCATGGGCATCATCCTTGTATCCGGCATCGCCGTCACGTTCTACAATACGCGCAATACGGAACGGGGCAAGGCCGTTTCGACCACCGACCCGATCGCAAGCGAAACCTGACGAGGAGACCATGTACACGACCCTGATCACCGCGGAAGACCTGGCGCGCCATCTTGACGACCCCGACTGGGTGGTGGTCGACTGCCGCTTCGACCTGGCCAACCCGATGGCTGGCCGCGAGGGCTACCTGATCGGCCATATCAAAGGTGCGGTGTACGCCGACCTGGAACGCCAGCTGTCGGGCGACAAGCACGCGGTGGACGGCACCTTCCGCGGTCGCCATCCGCTGCCGGGACGCGAATTCCTGGCCGAGGTGATGCGCGAACTGGGCATCAGCGAGAACACCCAGGTGGTCGCGTACGACGCCCATGGCGGCATGTACGCGGCGCGACTGTGGTGGCTGCTGCGCTGGATCGGGCACGCAAACGTGGCCGTGCTGGACGGCGGCATGGCCGCCTGGCAGGCGCGGGGGCTGCCGATGGATTCGAACGTGCCGCAGCCGCAACCCGGCAACCTGCAGCAGAAGCCGGCGCTGGTCCGCACCGCGACCGCGGCCGAGGTCCTGGAGAATATCGCCTCGCGCGAGTGCACCGTGATCGACGCGCGCGCGCCCGACCGCTTCCGCGGTGAAAACGAAACCATCGATCCGGTGGGCGGGCATATCCCCGGGGCCAAGAACCGCTTCTTCAAGGACAACCTGCACGCGGACGGGCGCTTCAAGGACGCGGCCGCGCTGAAGGCCGATTTCGCGCCACTGGTGGAAGATCCGAAGCAGGCGATCATGCAGTGCGGGTCGGGTGTGACGGCGTGCCACAACCTGCTGGCGATGGAAGTGGCGGGCCTGCATGGCGCCGCGCTGTATCCCGGATCGTGGAGCGAGTGGTCGGCCGACCCGTCCCGCCCGGTCGCTACCGGCGCCGAGTAACCGCTACGTCGTCCCAGCGAAGACTGGGACCCATACGCCGGCAGCGCAGTGTTTCAGGCGTATCTGACCGGATGCTCAGCATGGGTCCCAGCTTTCGCTGGGACGACGGGGGTTAGTGGCGGCTGGCGGTGAGCAGGACCACGGCCAGCACGCCAAGCGCGATCAAGAACACCTGCGGCACCGATTCCTTCACGGTCGCGCGCCGCTGCATCTGCGGCATCAGGTCACTCACCGCAATGTAGATGAATCCACTGGATGCGAATACCAGCACGTACGGCACCAGTCCGGCCGCCGAATCGAGCGTGAAGTACCCCACCAAACCGCCCACCACCGCCATCAGGCTGCAGATCAGGTTGAACACGTAGGCGCGCAGGCGCGAAAAGCCGGCGTTGAGCAGGACGATGAAGTCGCCGATCTCCTGCGGGATCTCGTGCGCGATGATGGCCACGCCGGTCACGATGCCCAGGTGCGGGTCTGCGATGAAGGCGGCGGCGATCAGGATGCCGTCGGTGAAGTTGTGCATCGCGTCGCCGATCAGGATCAGCCAGCCGGACTTGCCCGCCTCGTTGGCATCATGGCCGTGCGCATGGTGGTGGCCGTCCCCTTCGTGGTGGTGCGAATGGCGCAGCACCGCCAGCTTCTCCAGGATGAAGAATCCCAGCAGCCCGCCCAGAAGCGTCGCGAACAGCGTGCGCGGGTCGGCGTTCGACTCGAACGCTTCCGGCAGCGCGTGCAGCAGCGAGGTGGCCAGCATCAGGCCGACCGACAGGCTGACCATGCGCTCGACCATTTTCGACAGCAGGGTGAACGAGAACACCGCGGCCGCGGTGATGCTGGCCACGCCCGCAATGGTCGTCGCCAACAGGATGGAGATCAGGGTCGGATCGATTTGAAGCCTCTTGTTGTTCTTTTGATGCGCAAGCCGGGCATTGTACCGCCCCGGCCTGCGGCTTGCATTACATCAGGCGACGCCGTGCGACTTGAACCACGCGAGCGCGCGCTTCCAGCCATCCTTCGCATCTTCCGCCACGTAGCTGGGGCGGTAATCGGCGTGGAAGGCGTGGCCGGAATTCGGGTAGATCACAAACTCCGACTTGCTCGATCCCTTGGCCAGCACCGCTTTCATGCGTTCGACCGACTCGACCGGGATGCCGGTATCCTTGGCGCCGTACAGGCCGAGGACCGGCACCTTCAGCTTCTCCGCCACGTCGATCGGGTGCTGCGGATTGATGTCGGCATCCTTGTTGCCCTCCAGCCGGCCGTACCAGGCCACGCCCGCCTTCACTTTGGGATTGTGCGCGGAGTACAGCCAGGTGATCCGGCCGCCCCAGCAGAAGCCGGTGATGCCCAGGCGGGACGTATCGCCGCCATTTGCTCCGGCCCATGCAACCACGGCGTCGAGGTCCTTCATGACCTGGGCGTCCGGAGTCTTCGAGATGATGTTCTTGACCAGGTCAGCGACGTTGCCTTCCATCGCGGGATCGCCCTGGCGCACGAACAGTTCCGGCGCCAGCGCGAGGTAGCCCGCCTTGGCGAAGCGGCGCGCCACATCCGCGATGTATTCGTGGACCCCGAAGATTTCGGAGATTACCAGGATAACCGGGAGTTTCGTCTTGCCGGCGGGCTGGGCCCGATAGACCGGAATGGCCTGGCCATCGACCGTTACGGTGACTTCTCCAGCCGTCAGGCCATCGGCGCTGGTCGTGACCAGGGTTTGCGCGGCTACTGGCAGCGTGGCAGCGGCAAAGCCCGTGCCAAGCGCCACTTTCAGGAAGCCGCGGCGGCCGGTGCCTTCAGAAAATTCGCCTGCGCCATTCAGCAGGCTGCTCGCATCCTGTATCAGGTCTTTCATGGGTGTCCCTCGTCTTCTTATTGATGGGACGCCTATCTTAGCAGCGGAATAAGGTCCGCGGTGCACCGTCATCCCCGCGAAAGCGGGGACCCATAATGAGCCACTCAGGCGGGTTCAGCATGGGTACCCGCGTACGCGGGCATGACGGAGCGGGTTTAGTGGGCCTGGTCCCAGTTCGGGCCGATGCCGACTTCGGCCAGCAGGGGCACGTCGAGCTTCGCGGCGCCGGCCATCAGCTCGGGCAGTTTCGTGCGCACCAGTTCCAGCTCGGCTTCCGGCACTTCCAGCACCAGTTCATCGTGCACCTGCATGATCATGCGGGTGGCCAGGCCATCGCGCTCGATCCAGTCCTGCACGGCGATCATCGCCAGCTTGATCAGGTCGGCCGCGGTGCCCTGCATCGGCGCGTTGATCGCGGCGCGCTCGGCGCCGGCGCGACGCGGGCCGTTCGGCGAGTTGATCTCGGGGAGCCACAGGCGGCGGCCGAACACGGTCTCCACGTAGCCGCGCGCCTTGGCCGCGAGGCGGGTTTCGTCCATGTAGCGCTTTACGCCAGAGAAGCGCGCAAAGTACTTGTCGATGTAGCTGGCGGCAGCGGAACGCTCG
>DASWYE010000105.1:0-10585 GCA_036405115.1 Telluria sp.
GGCAGCATTGCGAACGGGTCGCGGCGCACCACGCCCATCTGGCCGGCTGCAGCAGCAGTGGTCTCCGAGCCCATGGTCGCGGCCATGTACACGCCGTCGGTCCAGTTGCGCGCTTCGGTCACCAGCGGCACGGTGGTCGAGCGGCGGCCGCCGAAGATGAAGGCGGAGATCGGCACGCCGGCCGGATCGTCCCACTTCTCGTCGATCACCGGATTCTGCGTCGCTGCAACGGTAAAGCGCGCGTTCGGGTGCGCTGCCTTGGTGCCGGACGCGGGCGTCCAGTCCTTGCCCTGCCAGTCGATCAGGTGCGCAGGCGCTTCCTTGGTCATGCCTTCCCACCACACGTCGCCGTCGTCGGTCAGCGCCACGTTGGTGAAGATGACGTTCTCGCGCAGCGATGCCATGCAGTTGAAGTTGGTCTTCTCGTTGGTGCCCGGCGCCACGCCGAAGTAGCCCGCTTCTGGATTGATCGCGTACAGGCGGCCGTCCTGGCCCGGCTTGATCCAGGCGATGTCGTCACCGATGGTGGTGATCTTCCAGCCGTCGAAGGTCTTGGGCGGGATCAGCATGGCGAAGTTGGTCTTGCCGCAGGCCGAAGGGAAGGCCGCCGCCACGTAGTGCTTCTGGCCTTCCGGCGACTGCACGCCGAGGATCAGCATGTGCTCGGCCAGCCAGCCGGTGCCGCCCTGTTGCGCTTCCTGGTGGCCCATGTTGGACGCGATGCGCAGCGCGAAGCACTTCTTGCCCAGCAGCGCGTTGCCGCCGTAGCCGGAGCCGAACGACCAGATCTCGCGCGTCTCGGGGTAGTGCACGATGTACTTGGTCGGGTTGCATGGCCAGGCGACGTCCTTCTGGCCGGCGGCCAGCGGTGCGCCGACCGAGTGCACGCATGGGACGAAGTCGCCATCCGCGCCCAGCACGTCGTACACGGCGCGGCCCATGCGCGTCATGATGCGCATGTTCACCACCACGTAAGGCGAGTCGGACAGTTCCACGCCGATGTGCGCGATCGGCGAGCCCAACGGGCCCATCGAGAACGGGATCACGTACATGGTGCGGCCGCGCATGCAGCCGTCGAACAGGCCGTTCAGGGTGCCGCGCATCTCGTCCGGCGCCATCCAGTTGTTGGTCGGGCCGGCCTGCTCGCGGGTGGCCGAGCAGATGAAGGTGCGGTCTTCCACGCGCGCCACGTCGGACGGGTCGGACCAGGCCAGGTAGGAATTCGGGCGCTTGGCCGGGTTCAGCTTGCGCATGGTGCCGGCGGCGACCATTTCGCCGCACAGGCGGTCCGCCTCTTCCTGCGAGCCGTCGGCCCAGACCACGCGGTCCGGTTTGGTCAGTGCTGCGATCTCCGCCACCCAGCCGATCAGCTTCTGGTGTTTGACGTATGCCGGGACGTTCAGTGCTGCAACGCCCCCCATCGCGGGTTGGTTCATAAAAGCCTCCAAAGCCTGATAAAGAAACCAGTGGGCCGGGGAAGGGCAGGATCGACGTCGGCGGGGATGCTTTCGCTCAGGAGCCAGTCCGTGGACGGGTTCGGCGACAACGGCGGTCGTACCGGTTGCCCGGACCTGCGGCGCTGTTGTCCAGGCCGCAAAAATCCTGCGCCGGGCACGGCAGCCGCGCCCGGAAAGGGCCGATTATAACCCCGCCAATGTTCCTTTAATATGCGCGCACTACAAAAATGTAGGAGAAATTGTTGAGTAAAGTAGTAAGCTATTCCAATTCTCGGGAATCATGTTATTTCCTTACGCATACAATGGCCAAGTTCGCCTAACTGATGCCAACTTCCATGAATATCGCGATACTGGACGATTACCAGGACAATGTGCGCCATCTGGACGCATTCCGGCTCATCAGCGGTCATTCTTGCCGAATTTTCACTAATTCCGCGAAAGGCGTGGGCCAGCTGGCGATCCGGCTCGCCCCCTTCGACGCGCTGGTGCTGATCCGCGAGCGCACCGCGATCACGCGCGCGCTGCTCGACCGGCTGCCCAATCTCAGGCTGATCTCCCAGACCGGCAAGGTGGCCGGCCACATCGACGTGGAAGCCTGCACCGCGCGCGGCGTCGCCATCGCCGAGGGCTCCGGATCGCCGGTGGCGCCGGCGGAGCTGACCTGGGCGCTGATCATGGCGTCGCAGCGGCGCATCGTGAACTACGCGAACAACCTGCGCGACGGCCTGTGGCAGACCGCCTCCATCAACCCGGAGCTGAACGGGTTGGGCGTGGTGAACCGCGGGCGCACGCTGGCGATCTGGGGCTACGGGAAGATCGGCCGGCTGGTGGCCGGCTACGGCAAGGCGTTCGGCATGCGCGTACTGGTGTGGGGCAGCGACGCCAGCCGCGCGGCGGCGGTGGCCGACGGCTTCGAGGCGGCGCCCTCGCGCGAGGCATTCTTCGAACAGGCCGACGTGCTTACCCTGCACCTGCGCCTTAACGATGCGACCCGCGGCATTGTCACCGCGGCCGACCTGGCGCGCATGAAGCCATCCAGCCTGCTCGTGAATACCAGCCGCGCGCAGCTGGTGCAAGCCGGTGCGCTGGAAGCGGCGTTGCGCCAGGGCTGCCCGGGCCGCGCCGCGCTGGACGTGTTCGAGAGCGAGCCGCTGGCGGCCGATGCGGCGCTGCTGCGCATGCCGACCGTGCTGGCCACGCCGCACCTGGGCTATGTGGAGAAGGACAGCTACGAGCTGTACTTCGATGCCGCTTTCCGCAACGTGCTCGCGTATGCGGCCGGCACGCCGACGAACATCCTTAATCCCGCGGCGCTGGTATAGGCAGGGCCTGTCCCCTTACGGAAGCGTCCCCTGGTCCTGGGTCGCCTGCCCCGGCGGATCCTCGGAAGGCAGGGGACAGTCCCGCAGGGACAGTCCCCGGGGCGGCAGCTGGTGCTTGCGGGTCCACAGGCCCTTCCATCCGGGCGGCCATTCGATCACCGGTCCCTTGTAGGCGGGCAGGCCGGCGCGCACCGGCACCACCGGCACCGGCGGGATTTCGCCATCGTCGCCGCGCTGCATGTCGAGGCTGTACATGTAACCGCCGGGCAGCAGCGCATCGCACACGCTGGCGAACCACGCGGTGTGGTCCTCGTCGCGGCCGAGCGCCTGGGCCAGGCCGTGCGGGTCGAACTTCGCCAGCGCGTGCACCAGTTCGTCCGCCGTGGCGCCGGGCGAATCGCCCCAGCCCATGACCGGATTGAAGTTGTAGTCGGCGCCGGAACCGTACCAGCCCTCGCGCCAGGCGCGCTGCATCCAGTCGCGCTGGCCGGTGAACAGGTGCCAGCGCCAGTGCAGGCCGGACGGCTTCGGCCAGGAGTAGAGGTAGAGGCGCTGGTAGCCCGCTTCGTGCAGCTTGCGCACCATCTGCATCAGGCGCGCGTGCGGCATGCGGTCGGGCGGCGCGCGCCGGAACAGGATCGGCTCGCCGTCGCCGAACTGCACCTCGTCCGAGGACAGGTTGAGGTCGAGCGCGCGCGACTCGGTGCCGAAGCGCGCCGAGATCCAGCCGGTCAACAGGTTGACGGCCGTGATCACGCCATAGCCGCGGTGGCGGTGGAAGATGACGGTGCCGGGTGCCAGTGCCTTCATACAATATTTACTGCATGTAAAAAATCAATATAGTCGACGTACGACGCGCAAGCCAGCCCGGACACACACGGAAACAGGTTTGGTAAGATGTCACGCCCTTTCCCTAACCAGACAGATTACACCATGACCCTGCGCATCGTCGCCACCGGCGGCACCTTCGACAAACACTACAACGAACTGACCGGCGTGCTCGGGTTCTCGGAGAGCCACCTGCCGGCGGTGATCGCGCGCACGCGCATGACGGTGCCGGTGCAGCTCGACGTGCTGCCGCTGCTCGATTCGCTCGACATGCAGGACGAGGACCGCGCGCGCGTGCTGGCCAGCTGCCAGCGCGCCCCGGAAACCGCGATCGTGATCATCCACGGCACCGACACCATGCGCGAGACGGCGGCCGTGCTGGGCGCGGCGAACCTGGGCAAGACCATCGTCCTGACCGGGGCCATGATTCCGTACGAGATTGCGAATTCGGACGCGCTGTTCAACCTTGGCGTCGCGGTGGGGGTGGCGCAGGTGCTCCCGGCGGGGGTGTATGTGGCGATGAACGGGCAGGTTTTCCCGTGGGATAACGTCCAGAAAAACAAATCCGCCGGCGTGTTCCAGACCCTGTAAGCTGGCACGTCATCCCCGCGTTCGCGGGGATGACGGTGGTGGCGCAAGGCCACCCTTCCTATCAGTGTTCGGCTTCGCCGCCGAGCGAGGTGACGATATCGGCCAGCATGGCCGACAGCTCGCCCGTCATCAACAGCATGTCGTTGTCGAAGCGCTCGTTATCGTCGCGCGATACCGAATCCGATTCCTTCAGCACGTCCAGCGGCTTGATGCCCTTCACCGCCAGCGACTCGGTCAGCACGAACGAAATCTTGTCGGTCCAGGTCATGGCCAGGCGCGTGCACTGCTTGCCCGAAGCGATGTGGCGGCGGATGTCGTCCGGTTCCAGCGTGTGCTTCACGTAGCGCACCGCAGCGCGGCTCTCGCCGGTCGCGCGCAGCTCGGTGTCCTGGTCGACGGTGAAGCCGTGCGGCGCCTCGTCCATCTCCAGCCACGCGGTCATCACCGCCACCGGCGAGCGCTGCACGCGCAGGCTTTGCAGCGGCATCTTGTCCACGGCCTTCAGCAGGTGCTTGATCACGTCGTCCGCCTTGGACGGGCTGGCCGCATCCACCACCAGCCAGCCGTTGACCGGGTCGATCCAGCAGAAGGTATTGCTGCGGATCGAGAACGCGCGCGGCAGCAGCTCGTCGGCCACGCGTTCCTTCAGTTCCTTCATCGCCTTCTTGCCAGGCGGGAAACCCTGCTGCTCTTCCAGTTCCGCGGCCTTGGCCTTGGCGACCTGGTTGATCACGGAGCCCGGCAGCAGCTTCTTCTCGGTGCCCAGCATGACCAGCATCTGCTTGTTCACGGTGTGCACCAGGTTGCCGTTACCGCGCGGCGAGTCGAAGCCCTGGCGCAGCAGTTCGTTGCTGTTGGCAGGAGTGAAACTGAGCGGCTTGAGCGCTTCTTCCAGTTGTTCGGGGGTGTACGCCCAGGGGGCAGGGAGACGGTAGATCTGGAGATTCTTAAACCACATGATTGCTTTCGATTCGGTACGCTAAAACGGAACGGTATTCTACACGGGCTCTTCGCTGAACAGGCTCAGTTGTTCGAGCCTGCCGGCATCCTGCAGGCTGGCGTCGAGCCGCACGCCGAGGCCCAGCAGGCGCACCGGCTGCCTGCCGCGCTGGTAGCCGGTTTCCATCAGCCGGCGGTACTGCGCGATGGCGGGCGCGGTGCCCACGCATTCGACCGTGGTCTGCTGGAAGTCGGCGAATTTCAATTTCACGAACAGCTTGCCCACCTGTCCGGCCGCGTTGGCGCGCTTGATCCGCGCCTGCAGGCTGTCGAACAGTTCCGGCACCAGTTCGAGGCACGCGGCCAGGTCCGGCACATCGGGCGTGTAGGTCTCCTCCACGCTGACCGACTTGCGCTCGTGCGAATTGGACACCGGACGCTCGTCGACACCGCGGCACAGGTCGTGCAGGCGCGCGCCAAAACTGCCGAAGTGGTGCTGCAGCTCCTGCATGGTCCAGCCGCGCAGGTCGGCGCAGGTCTCGGCGCCCAGCTTGTTCATCTTTGCGGCAGTGACCTTGCCGACGCCCCACAACTTCTTGACGGGCAGCGCGGCGACGAAGGCGTCCACCTCGTCCGGGCGCACCAGGAACAGGCCGTCCGGCTTGTTCCAGTCGCTGGCGATCTTGGCCACGAACTTGTTCGGCGCCACCCCGGCCGACGCGGTGATGCCGACGGTATCGAAGATGCGCTGCCGGATCTCCTGCGCGATCAGGGTCGCGCTGCCCTTGCAGTGCGGCGAGCTGGTGACGTCCAGGTAGGCCTCGTCCAGAGACAGCGGCTCGACCAGCTCGGTGTAGCTGCGGTAGATCTCCATGATCTGGCGCGAGGCGATGCGGTACTTCTCCATCGCCGGCGGCAGGATGATCAGCTGCGGGCACAGCTTGAGCGCCTGCGCGGTCGCCATGGCCGACCGGATGCCGAACTTGCGCGCCTCGTAATTGCAGGTCGCCACCACGCCGCGCTGGTCGGCACGGCCGCCCACCATCAGCGGCTTGCCGCGCAGCGAAGGATCATCGCGCATCTCGACCGAGGCGTAGAAGCAGTCGCAGTCGCAATGGATGATTTTTCGCTGTGGCGCGTTCAAGCTGGATGGCAAATTACTGTGATTCCATACAGTATTGCCTGAAATTACCGCGTTGGCAAGGTCAGGATTCGATCAGGATGGCGCGGAAATCGTTGACGTTGGTGCGGGTCGGCCCGGTGACGACCAGGTCGCCGAGCGCGGCGAAGTAGCGGTAGGCGTCGTTCCGCTCCAGCAGTGTGCGTGCGTCGAGCGGGCAGCGCGCCAGCGTGCCGGGATCGATCAGCGCGCCCGCATTGTCCTCGGTGCCGTCGATGCCGTCGGTGTCGCAGGCCAGCGCATGCACGCGCGCCTCGCCGTCCAGCGCGATTGCCAGCGCCAGAAGGAACTCGGCATTGCGACCGCCCCGCCCTTCGCCGCGCACGGTGACCGTCGTCTCGCCGCCGGACAGGATCACGCAAGGCGGCACAAGCTGTTCGGCTCCGGACAGCACGCGCCGGACCATGGCCGCATGGTCTTGCGCGACGGCGCGCGCCTCGCCTTCGATGCAGTCGGAAAGGACCAGCGCCGCGTAACCGCGCGCTTGCGCCAGCGCCGCCGCGGCATCGAGCGCCTGCTGCGCGCTGCCGACCACGTGCACCTCGTTGCGCGCCAGGCGCGGATCGCCGGGCAGCGGCGCATCGTTCGCAGGGTCGGACAGCAGCGCGCGCACCCTGTCCGGCACAACGATGCGGTATTGTTCAAGCACGGCCAGCGCATCGCGCCCGCTGCTGCCGTCCGGCACAGTGGGGCCGGACGCGACCACCGCCGGATCGTCGCCCGGCACGTCCGAGACCACCAGCGTGACCACGCGCGCCGGATGGCAGGCCAGCGCCAGCCGGCCTCCCTTGATCGCGGAAAGGTGGCGGCGCACACGATTCATTTCCGCGATCGGCGCCCCGCTGGCCAGCAGCGCACGGGTGATGGCGCGCTTGTCCTCCATCGTGATGCCCGGAGCGGGCAGCGCCAGCAGCGCCGAACCGCCGCCGGACACCAGGCACAGCACCAGATCGTCGGCGTTCAAGCCGTGCACCAGCGCCAGCATGCGGGTGGCTGCGCGTGCACCCGCATCGTCCGGCACCGGGTGGGCGGCCTCGATCACCTCGATATGGCGGGTGGCGGCGCCGTGTCCGTAGCGCGTCACCACCAGTCCCTCCAACTTGCCGGCGTAGTGCCGCTCGACGGCTTCGGCCATGCGCGCCGCCGCCTTGCCCGCACCGATCACGATCAGCCGACCCTCCGGCGCCGGCGGCAGGAAAGGCAGGATGCACACTGCCGGGTCGACGGCAGCGACGGCGCAGCGGAACAGGTCGAGCAGCAGGGCGCGTGGGTTGGCGGGCATGGCGCGGCAGTGGTTACCGGTAGTGGCACAAGCATACGCCGTGCGCCGTGTTTTCAAAAAGATTTGGCGAACCCTTGCGGAAAAATTTTGAGGGGTCTATAATTCGGCCTCCTTCAGACGTGGTGACAAACGTCGGAAAGAGTTCCAGATGGGTGCTTAGCTCAGTTGGTAGAGCGGCGCCCTTACAAGGCGTAGGTCGGGAGTTCGACCCTCTCAGCACCCACCATCTTTGGAACATGGAAACGAAGGACAAGTTGCAGTAGCTGGAGCGGTAGTTCAGTTGGTTAGAATACCGGCCTGTCACGCCGGGGGTCGCGGGTTCGAGTCCCGTCCGCTCCGCCAGAACAAGAAGGGCCCGATCAATGATCGGGCCCTTTTTCTTTGCGGTTTGCGTTATCCCGTCATCCCCGCGAACGCGGGGACCTCTTGTGGGCGCGCTGTACTGGTCGCGCTATCCCGCCAGTCATTCAGCATGGGACCCGCGTTCGCGGGGATGACGGGGGCAGGGTCAGGCGCGGGAGAGGATGACGGGGTGGATCGCTTCGCCGGATTCGACGCGGTTGCGGCCGCCACTCTTGGCGCTATACAGCGCGCGGTCGGCACGCGCCAGCGCCGAGTTGATGTGCTCGTTCGGGTCGACCACCACCACGCCCACGCTGACAGTCATGGCGTACATGTTGCCGTCGGTGAGCACCGGGGCCTCGGAGACGGCGACGCGCAGCCGCTCGGCGGCCTGCAGTGCGCCGGCCAGGTCGGTGCCGGGCATGGCCAGCGCGAATTCCTCGCCGCCCAGGCGGCCCATGATGTCGTGCTCGCGCAGTTCGCGACGCACGGTGTGCGCGAATACGCATAGCGCCTCGTCGCCGGTGGCGTGGCCGAAGCGGTCGTTCAGGCGCTTGAAGTGGTCGATGTCGAGCATCATCAGCGCGAACGGTTTCTGCAGCCGCACCGACAGCGCGCGCGCGGCCTCGGTACGCTCGAAGAAGGCACGCCGGTTCAGCAGGCAGGTCAGGCTGTCGACGGTGGCCAGCTCTTCCATCTTGCGGTCGTCCTTGTACTTGCACAGCAGCAGGAAGCCGAAACCGTTGACGATCAGCAGGCAGTAGCCGGTGACGAAGGCGATGCTGTGCACCAGGGTCGGCCGGAACAGGTAGCTGTCCGCGTCCGCCACCGAAGCCCAGGCCCGCGCCAGCATCACGAAGAAGAACAGCACGTCGTTCATGCCGATCAGCCGTTGCAAGGGCGAACAGCTGCGCCAGTCGCGCAGCAGCAGGTAGGCCATCATGGCCGTGTACATGGCGATGATCAGCGAAATGACGGCCATTACCTCGCCCTGGCTGTCGGCCTTGAAGCGCCATACCTGGAAACCGAGCGCCGCGATGAACGTGACCGGGATCAGCACCCGCTTGTACCTGGACAGGCCGAGGAACACGGCGTAGGCGCCGACTTCGAGGCCCATGCCGCAGATCAGGGCGGTATTGGTGAGCACCTCCAGCGTCTGGGAATGCAAGTCGATCCGCAGGTAGCCGAGCGCATGGGCCAGGCCCTGCACCAGCCGGGCCCACTTCCAGACATCCATGCCCGGATGCGTGGCGCCCGTGCGCGAGTAGCCCGCGATCATCATCGCAAAGCCGATATTGCCGATGGCGAGCACCAGCAGGAAAGTACGAATGTCGATCACGACAGGTCCCCAGGGGTTTGACGGACTGCCGTGGCGCCCGCCTTTATTCTTATCCCGGCATTTGTTCCGGGCCCCATGCGTTGCGTTTTTGAGCACACATGTTTCTTTGAGGCATGAGCTTACACCGGATTTCCTCGTGTCGGATATAAATTTTATACCGGAAATTTCATGACTTGACGGAATCCCCCTATTGCCGGATGGAATATCCGGCAGGGCGAGGAAACGGGGGCGGCTAGTTGCGGCTGGCGCGCAACAGGGTGTCGAATTCGTCGGCCGGGATGGGCTGTGCAAACAGGTAGCCCTGCGCATAATCGCAGCCGGCCTGGCGCAGCAGGTCGCGCTGCTCGGGCGTCTCGACGCCCTCGGCGATCACTTTCAGGCCCAGCTTGTGGGCCATCACGATGATCGCCTCGGACAGCGCCATGTCGCTCGAATCGGGCGCCAGGTTGCGGGTGAAGGTGCGGTCGATCTTGAGGTAGTCGATGTCGAACTTCTTGAGATAGGCGAGCGAGGAATAACCGGTGCCGAAGTCGTCCAGCGCCACCTGCACGCCGACGTCGCGCAACTGCAGCAGCTTGTCGGTGACTCCGGTCGACGCATCCAGCAGCAGCCCCTCGGTGATTTCGACCACCAGCGCGTTGCCGGCCAGGCCCAGTTCGTCGAGCTGCTCGAACCAGTGCTGGTAGCCGCGCCCTTCGCGCTGGAATTCGACCGGCGACTGGTTGATCGAGACCTGGAACTCCGGATCGACCTCGGCGCGCCAGCGGCGCGTCCACTGCGCCGACTCGCGGAACACCCAGTCGCCGATTTCCAGGATCAGGCCCGACGCTTCGGCCAGCGGAATGAATTCCAGCGGCCCCACCAGTCCGCGCTGCGGATGGACCCAGCGGATCAGCGCCTCGGCCTTGTGGATGCGGCCCGTCTCCAGGTGCACGATCGGCTGGAAATACAGGCGGAACTGCTCCCCGCGCAACGCCGCGCGCAGGTCGTTGGTGAGCCGCATGCGGGTGATCGCGGCCGTCTGCAGCGCCTGGGTGAAGTAGCTGAAGCGGTTGCGCCCTGCGCCCTTGGCCGCGTACATGGCCTGGTCGGCATGCTTGAGCAGGTCGTCGATCTCCTGCGCGTCGTCGGGGTACAGCGTGATGCCGATGCTGGCCGAGACATAGGCCTGTTCGTGGCCGAGCTGGAACGGAGCCTGCAGCAGGTCCAGCATGTTCTGTGCGATCGCCTCGACCCGCGTGATCGCCTCCATGTCGGTGAGGATCACGGTGAACTCGTCGCCGCCCAGGCGCGCCACGGTGTCCG
>DASWYE010000106.1:0-8465 GCA_036405115.1 Telluria sp.
TACGATGGCTACAACCTGTGGGAAGCGCCCGACAACGTCTCCATGGCGGCAGTCGCGATAGCGATTGGTGGCGGTGGGGCGTTGTCGAAGTTCGAGACCACGCCGCTACTCACAGTCGAGGAAACGCTGGAGGCACTCGACCGGGCGCAGGCAATCGGATACAAGCCACCCGGGGCGTAGGCCGCCGGCGCCGAGGGGTTGCCGGCGACCCACTGCCAAATAACGGATAATGGAGGCCAATTCATTTTGCGTCTCCCCTCTCCGAACTCCCCAATGGAAATTAAAGTCAATTTTCTCGACAAGCTTCGCCTTGAAGCCAAGTTCGATGATTTCACCGTCATCGCCGACCAGCCTATCCGCTACAAGGGCGATGGCTCGGCGCCCGGTCCCTTCGATTACTTCCTGGCCTCATCGGCCTTGTGCGCGGCGTACTTCGTCAAGTTGTACTGCGACACGCGCAATATCCCTACCGAGAACATCCGGCTCTCGCAAAACAATATTGTTGATCCCGAAAACCGCTACCAGCAGATCTTCAAGATCCAGGTCGAGCTGCCGGCAGACATCTCGGAAAAAGACCGTCAAGGCATCCTGCGCTCGATCGACCGTTGCACGGTCAAGAAGGTCGTGCAGACCGGGCCGGAGTTCGTGATCGAAGAGGTGGAGAGCCTGGATGCGGATGCGCAGGCGCTGCTGACCCTGAACCCGGCCGCAGAAGCCTGCACCTACATCACCGGCAAGGACTTGCCGCTGGAACAGACCATTGCCAACATGACCGGCCTGCTGGCTGACCTGGGCATCAAGATCGAGATCGCATCGTGGCGCAATATTGTTCCGAACGTGTGGTCGCTGCATATCCGCGATGCTCACTCGCCGATGTGCTTCACCAATGGCAAGGGCTCAACCAAGGAAAGCGCGCTGGCCTCGGCGCTCGGCGAATATATCGAGCGCCTCAATGCCAACCATTTCTACGCCGGCGCGTTCTGGGGCGAGGACCTCGCCAACGCGCCGTTTGTGCATTACCCGGACGAGCGCTGGTTCAAACCGGGAGCCAAGGATGCGCTCCCGGCCGGCATCCTGGATGAGTATTGCCGCGACATCTACGATCCCGACGGCGAACTGCGCGCCTCCCACCTGGTCGACACCAATTCCGGCAACATCGAGCGCGGGATCTGTTCGCTGCCGTTCGTGAGGCAGTCCGACGGCGAGGTGGTGTATTTCCCATCCAACCTGGTCGAAAACCTCTTCGTCAGCAACGGCATGAGCGCCGGCAATACCCTGGCCGAAGCACAGGTGCAATGCCTGTCAGAGATTTTCGAACGGGCGGTAAAGCGCGAGATCCTGGAAGGCGAGCTGGCGCTGCCGGATGTGCCGCAGGAAGTCCTGGCGAAATACCCCGGCATCGTGGCCGGCATCCAGGCGCTGGAAGCACAGGGCTTCCCGGTGCTGGTGAAGGATGCGTCGCTGGGCGGCACCTATCCGGTCATGTGCGTGACCCTGATGAACCCGCGCACCGGTGGCGTGTTTGCCTCGTTCGGCGCCCACCCGAGCTTCGAGGTGGCGCTGGAACGCAGCCTGACCGAGCTGCTGCAGGGCCGCAGCTTCGAAGGCCTGAACGATCTGCCACGACCGACCTTTGTCAGCAATGCCGTCACCGAACCGAATAACTTCGTCGAGCACTTTATCGATTCGAGCGGCATCGTGTCGTGGCGCTTCTTCAGCGCCAGGTCCGATTTCGATTTCGTCGAGTGGGACTTCTCCGGCCAGGGCGAGAACTCGAATGCGCAGGAAGCGGCAACCCTGTTCGGCATTCTGGAGGAGATGGGAAAAGAGGTGTACATGGCGGTGTACGGACATCTGGGCGCCACCGCCTGCCGTATCCTGGTGCCGGGTTATTCGGAGATCTATCCGGTAGAAGACCTGATCTGGGATAACACCAACAAGGCACTGCTGTTCCGCGCCGACATCCTGAACCTGCATCGCCTGGACGACGCCAGCCTGGAGGCGCTGCTCGAGCGCCTGGAGGGCAACGAGCTGGATGAGTACTCGGATATCGCCACCCTGATCGGCGTCGAGTTTGACGAGAACACGGTGTGGGGCCAGCTCACGGTGCTGGAGCTGAAGCTGCTGATCCATCTCGCGTTGCAGCATCACGAAGAGGCGAAGGAGCTGGTGGAAGCCTTCCTGCAATACAACGACAACACCGTCGATCGGGGCCTGTTCTACCAGGCCATGGATGCGGTGCTGGAAGTGGTGCTGGATGACGACATGGAACTGGACGACTACGTGGTCAATTTCCGGCGCATGTTCGGCAATGAGCGGATGGATGCGGTCATCGGTTCGGTTGACGGCAACGTGCGTTTCCATGGCCTGACGCCGACCAGCACGGACCTCGCTGGACTCGACCGGCACCAGCGCTTGCTCGACAGCTACAAGAAATTGCACACGGCCCGCGCGAAGGTGGCAGCGGCCGCCTGACAGGCTAACCGCCGGGCAGCACGCGGCCCGGCGTTGACGCTACCCATGACTGCGGCGATACTCCAAGCCTTCCCGAAAGCCGGACTGTTCCGGCCAACGGTATTGCAGCGATTACCCCGGAGTTGTGCATGCCCCCTGCGTCTTCCCCCATGATCACCAACGATGCCGTCATCCTCGGCATGCTCGCCATCATTCTCGGCGGCGTGCTGTGGACCGCATCCCGCCAGCACGGCTTCTGGAAAAAATTCTATAGCTATGTGCCGGCGCTGCTGATGTGCTACCTGCTGCCGTCCCTGCTCAACACGCTCGGCGTCATCGACGGTACGGCGTCCAAGCTGTACCCGGTGGCGCGAGACTACCTGCTCCCCAGCTCGCTTGTACTGCTGTGCGTTGCAATCGACTTCAAGGCCATCGTCCGGCTCGGTCCCAAAGCCGTCATCATGTTCCTGACCGGCACCGCCGGTGTCATGCTCGGCGCCCTGGTGGCCTTCGAAGCGATGCGCCTTATCCATCCGGAAACGGTGGCGGGCGATACCTGGCGCGGCATGACGACCGTGGCCGGCGCCTGGATCGGAGGCGGCGCCAACCAGGCCGCGATGCGCGAGGTATTCGCGGTGGACGCGACCTTGTTCGGTCAATTTGTCGCAGTCGATGTTCTGGTCGGCAACCTGTGGACAGCGGTCCTGCTGTTCCTGGCCAGCCGTGCCCATGTGTTCGACCGCTGGACCGGCGCCGACCTGCGTGCGCTGAACAGCGTGCGCGACAGCATCGAGCTATACCAGCAGCAGCATGCGCGCATCCCGACCCTGACCGACATCATGGTGATCCTGGCAATCGGACTCGGCGCGACCGGCCTGGCGCACTTCCTGGCAGCGCCGCTGGTCGCCTGGATCTCGTCGCTGCCCGCCGAATGGCGCCTGCAGGACTACAGCCTGACCTCGGGCTTTTTCTGGATCGTGGTGATCGCCACCACGGCCGGACTGTTGCTCAGCTTTACGAAGGCGCGCACGCTGGAAGGGGCAGGCGCCTCCCGCATCGGCGCCGCCATGCTGTATGTGCTGGTCGCGACGATCGGGATGCAGATGGACCTGGCGGCGCTGCTGGACCGTCCTTGGCTGTTCCTGCTGGGCCTGATCTGGATCCTGTTCCATGGCGGCTTGCTGATCCTGATGGCCAAGCTGATCCGGGCGCCGTTGTTCATGATGGCGGTCGGCTCGCAGGCGAACATCGGCGCCGCGGCGTCGGCGCCGATCGTGGCCAGCGCATTCCACCCCGCGTTGGCGCCGGTAGGCGTACTGCTCGCGGTGCTCGGCTATGCGCTGGGCACCTACGGGGCCTATATCACCGGCATCAGCCTGCGCGCGCTCGCCGGGGGTTGAACAGAAGCGGAGCAAGCTGTCCGCTTGCGTTGTTCAAATGACGACAGGGCCAGCTTTCCCTTGCCGTAGAGAAAAGATGCATTCATAATGCATCTTAATGCGCCCGCCTTGATACGGGTGCCAGTCATTCTCCTAGCCGAGGTACGAAAGGCCTGCCATGAACATCGATAAATTCAAGCGTCAACATGTGGACATACTCGACAGTCTCGCTTCCTTGCGACAACTGGTCCGGAAGGGCATCACCGAAAACGCACAGCAGATTTCACAGCTGATCATTTCGATGAGTTCGAGCATCAGGCTGCATCTGGCGGTGGAGGATTCCGTCCTTTACCCGGCGCTCCAGGAGAGCGGGAACAAGGCGGTCGCGAGAATGGGAAAGCAGTTTCAGGATGAAATGGTCGAGATCGCGGCGTCATACCTGAGCTTTGCCCGCAACTGGAACAATCCGGTCAGGCTGGCAAACGATCCTGAGGGCTTCCGCGACGATGCGAACCGCGTGCTGCGGGTGTTGCATGCGCGCATGCAACAGGAGAACACCGTGTTCTATCCGGCGATCGAAGCGGCCTGACGTAGCGATTGCAGCGCCAGCGAGGCCAGCGCCCGCACGCCTTCATACGAGCGGGCGGCAGCAATGAAGCGGCCATTGTGGCAGAAGGTGGCGTCCGCCACACCCGTCACGGCCGCCAGCTCCGCATCGCGCAGCCCGGCCCATGCTTCCGGCAGGTCCGCGCGTGCGGTGAAACTATCGGGGCTGACCGGAACGGTGTGGATCATGTAGCGTTGCTCGGCGATGCTGTGGCTGATGACGAACAGCACTTTCGGCATTTCCTTGCGCACTACCTGCGTCCACGGCAGCGAGCTATTTTGCAGGAACAGGACCTGACCGTCTTCCAGCACTTCACCGCCCCTGACCTGCTCCAGCGCGAGCATGGCGCCGACGCGGTATTTCACCGAGTTGGCCATGATGTCGGTCAGCAGTTCGATCGCACGCCGGAACTGGCCCTGCCGGTATGCTTCGGTAAGCTCCCCGTAGCCCAGCCTTTGCTCGTCCAGCCAGTTCGGGTTGAAGCCGGAAATCACTGCCGACAGTCCGTAGCCGCCGGGCGCGTTCTTCGCCGCGCCCACGTCTGACAAGTCCAGGTACTGGACGATGTCGGCATCGATTGCGTAGGCGATCTCGCGCGCCTTGTCGTCGCCGATCGCATGGCCGTCGCGGGCGGCCAACGCGCTGACGCAGCGCGCTCCATACTCGCGCCAGACCAGCCCGGCGCTGGCGTAGGGGACGCCGGTCTGCCTGGCGCCGCTGAAGCCCTTCTGGTGATGATCGAAACACCCGCGCGCTGGGTCCCACACGCCGCCGACATCGACCGCGAAGTCGGCCGCCGCGATTGTTGCGGGGTCGCGCGTGCGGACCAGCTCCGACGCGGGGAACAAAATATAGAGCACGGCCACCGCCCACGCGTCATCCGCGTGGAATTTGCCCGAGTGCGTCGCAATTATCATATCGATCCCATTTCTTGTCCGCCCATGCTAAAGCAAAATGCAAACTCATGCGGAGACAGCTGTGCCCAAAAAAAACGCCACCGGATGCGGTGGCGTTG
Organism: Telluria sp.; assembly: GCA_036405115.1. GTDB lineage: Bacteria > Pseudomonadota > Gammaproteobacteria > Burkholderiales > Burkholderiaceae_D > Telluria. The sequence continues at coordinate 5,456 of DASWYE010000106.1, forward strand.
TTCATGGTGAAAGCCGGATTACTTGCGAGCGGATGCGGACTTGTCGCGCGCTGCGCGGAACTCCGAATCGATCGACCAGTTCGGCCAGGTCTTCGAATTGGCCAGGTCGCTGCCCAGCGAGTACAGCACCTCGAGGTCGCGTGCCAGGCCGGTGAAGGTCCACTTGGGATCGAACTCGTCGGCAGGCTGGTGGTACGCCTTTTCGTTGTACGCCACTTCGGCCGCTTCGCCTGCCTTGACGCCACCTTCGACCCAGTCATTGCCCGAGCCGATGGATAGCGCGGGCACGCCGCGCTTGGCGAACGGGAAGTGGTCGGAACGGAAGAAGTAGCCCGCTTCCGGCTTCGGATCCGGCGAGAAGCGGATATTCCACTTCCTGGCCTTGGCGACCAGCTGATCCAGCAGTTCCAGCTTGGCGTTGCCGGAAATGTTGAAGTCGTTGGCCGGACCGCGCGGGCTCAGTGCATCCATGTTGATGACGCCAACCGTGGACGCCAGCGGATACACCGGGTTCGACGCATAGAATTCCGAGCCGAGCAGGCCCTTCTCTTCCGCCGTGACGGCCAGGAACACGACGCTGCGCTGCGGCGCCGGCTGCTTGCCATAGGCACGTGCCAGTTCCAGCATCGCAGCGATGCCGGTCGCGTTGTCGACCGCGCCGTTGTAGATCCGGTCGCCGGTCGCATCAGGCTGGCCAACGCCGAGGTGGTCCCAGTGGCCGCTGTAGATCACGTATTCGTTCGGCTGCTTCGCGCCCTCGCGGATCGCGAGCACATTCTTCGATTTGATGACCTGCGCATCGACCGCGTAGCTGGCCGACAGGGTCACGCCCTTCAGCTCCATCGGCTTGAACGCGCGCGTTTGCGCCTGCTTCTTGGCTGCTTCGAAGTCGAGGCCGGCGGACTTGAACAGGCTGGCCGCCAGGTCGCGCTGGATCCAGGCTTCCATCGGCGCATGCGTCTTGCGCGGTTCCTTGCGCACGATGTCGTACATCACGTTGGTGTTGGAGTTCTTCACCGTCGGCCAGCCGTACGATGCCGGCTCGGTCTCGTGCACGATGATGGTGCCCAGCGCACCGCGGCGTGCCATCTCTTCGTACTTGTAGGTCCAGCGGCCGTAGTAGGTCATGGCCTTGCCGCCGAAGTCACCCTGGCCGGTCTCGAAATCGGGATCGTTGATCAGCACGACCGCGAGCTTGCCTTTCAGGTCGATGCCCTTGAAGTCGTCCCACTTGCGCTCTGGCGCCGTGACGCCGTAGCCGACGAACACCAGCGGCGCATTCTTGAATTCGACCTGCTTTGCGCCCGTCATCGATGCGCGCACCGCCAGGTCGTCGCCCTGCGCGAGCGGGCGGCTTTCCTTGCCGGTGGACAGGGTCAGCTTGACCGGCCCCTTGATCTCGAAGCGCCCGAGCGGCACATCCTGGGTCCAGCTGCGCTTGCCGCCGGCCAGCTCACCGCCCGGCTGCAGGCCCGCAGCCTTGAACTGCTCGACCAGGTAGTTGACGGTTTTGGTTTCACCGGCTGTGTTGGGGCCGCGCCCTTCGAATTCATCCGAGGACAGTACTTTCACGTCCCGGGACAGGCGTTGCGGGTCGAACTTTGGCGCCTCGGCGGCATGCGCGGCGGCCGCTGCCAGGCCCAGCAGGAATAGCGTAGCGTTCTTCAATGCAGGTCTCCATCGTAAGAAATTGCAAGATGAGAACAGTAGCATAGTTCCCGCGTCCACTCGGCGCGAAGCAGGAGCGGCGCGCTGTTAGAATGGGCTGGCTCCCAACTTGTCCTTTGCCTGCGGTAATGCACTCAATCCGTCCACTCGCCTTCATCGCCCTGCTGTCCACCATCGTGCCTGCCACAGCTGCGCCGGAGCCTGCCCTGGCCGGGCTGGTCAACGCCTATCGTTCGGCGCCAGTCGGTTGCCGCGGCCGGCCAGCGCCCGCCGCGCCACGGTTGCTGGCGGAGCCGGCCCTGTCGCGGGTGCGGATCGGGCCCGGCACCATCCTTGTGGCGGTGCTCGATGCGGCGGGCTACGAGGCCGAGCAGGTCGATGCGATCCAGGTGAGCGGACCGGCTGACGCGCAGGGCGCATTCGACGCCCTGCTCGCTTCGCACTGTGCAACATTGCTGAGCGGCGCGTACAGCGCGATCGGCACCAGCCGCAGCGGCAATACCTGGACCGTGGTGCTGGCGCGACCCATGCCGGATCTAGCCGCCCTGCTACCGGAATGGGAGGAAGCGGGACGCGCGGTGCTGGCCGCGACCAACGCAGCGCGCGCCGTTCCGCGCCTGTGCGGGGACGCGCAGTTCGGCCCGGCGCCGCCGGTGGCGTGGAATGCCGCGCTGGCGCAGGCTGCCCGCACGCATAGCGTGGACATGGCAAGTCACCGCGCATTCGGCCATCGCGGCAGCGACCACAGCGAAGTGGGCGCCAGGGCCAGGCGCGAGGGTTACGGTTGGCGCGGTATCGGGGAGAATATTTCGTTCGGCCAGCGTGCGGCCGAAGAAGCGGTTGAAGGATGGATCAGCAGCCCGGGACATTGCGCCAACCTGATGAATCCTGCAATGACGGAAATGGGTGCCGCCTACGCGCTGCGCCCGCCGCCGCGCCAGGCAGCATACTGGACGCAGGTCTTCGGCAGGCGCTGAGCGTCCCGCCTGCGCTTACCACATGAGGTCGTCAGGGATCTGGTAGGCCGCGTACGGGTCGTCCGGATCGACTTCCTTGCTGGCCTGGTTGACGCGCACGACCAGCGATGGGTCGCGTTCCGCGATCTTGTCGGCAATGACCCGCGGCACCAGTTCGGTGGCGCCGCCCAGGCAGACGATGACCAGCCGCCCGGCGACCAGGTGCGCCTGCACGTCGGCGGAAACATGGATCCGGTCGATCTTCGTGCCATGCGTGAAGTGATAGGGAATGTCGCCCTTGCCCTTGGGCTGCCGGTTCTTCTGCACCAGGTCGGCGATCTGCGCCGCGATCGCCTTTTGCGTTGCGGCGGCGTCGCGCTGGGCGT
>DASWYE010000107.1:0-12671 GCA_036405115.1 Telluria sp.
CGTGCGTTGCCGCCGCCGCCATTGCCGCTGCGCGAACGGCCCTGGCCGCCACCGCCGTTGCGGTGGCCCGCGCCGCCGCTGCGCAGCTGGATCGGCTGCGGCTTCGCGGTCGGGTCCGGCTCAAAGCCCGGGATCACCTGGCGCGGCAGCGTCTGCTTGATCAGCTTCTCGATGTCCTTGAGCATCTGGTGCTCGTCCACGCACACCAGCGAGACCGCCTCGCCGGTGGCGCCGGCACGGCCGGTGCGGCCGATCCGGTGCACATAGTCTTCCGGCACGTTCGGCAGGTCGTAATTGACCACGTGCGGCAGCTGGTCGATGTCGATGCCGCGCGCCGCGATATCGGTCGCCACCAGCACCGTCAGGGTGCCGTCCTTGAATTCGGACAGTGCGCGGGTGCGCGCCGCCTGGCTCTTGTTGCCGTGGATCGCCAGCGCGCCGATGCCGTCCTTGCCCAGCTGTTCGACCAGCTTGTTGGCGCCATGCTTGGTGCGGGTAAACACCAGCACCTGCTCCCAGCTGTTCGACTTGATCAGGTGGGCCAGCATCGGATGCTTCTTGTCGCGGTCGACCGGATGGATCATCTGCGCGATCACTTCGACCGTCGAGTTGCGGCGCGCCACTTCGATCGTCTGCGGGCTGTCCAGCAGCTTGTCGGCCAGCGCCTTGATGTCGTCCGAGAAGGTGGCCGAGAACAGCAGGTTCTGGCGCTGCTTCGGCAGCACCGCCAGCACCTTCTTGATGTCATGGATGAAGCCCATGTCGAGCATGCGGTCGGCTTCGTCCAGCACCAGGATCTCGATCTTCGAGACGTCCACGGTGCCCTGGCCGATGTGGTCGAGCAGGCGGCCCGGGGTGGCGACCAGGATGTCGACGCCATGCTTGAGCTGCTTGATCTGCGGGTTGATGCCGACGCCGCCGAAGATCACGGTGGAATTCAGGTTGGTGTACTTGCCGTAGATGCGCACGCTTTCCTCGACCTGGGCGGCCAGTTCGCGGGTCGGCGTCAGCACCAGTGCGCGCACCGGGCGGGCCGCGGTACGGTTGGCGGGGGCGGCCTTGGACAGCAGTTGCAGCAACGGCAGGGTGAAGCCGGCGGTCTTGCCGGTGCCGGTCTGGGCGCCGGCCAGCAGGTCGCCGCCGGTCAGCACCATCGGGATCGCCTGCGCCTGGATCGGCGTCGGGGAGGTATAGCCGGCTTCTTTCACGGCGCGCACAATCGCGTCGGACAAGCCGAGGGTATCAAATGACATGGAGTTTTCTCAGGAAATCAGGAATGGGCCGCGCGCACCGGAGGCCCGGCAGCGCGCGGCGACGGAATATCAAGGGGATCAGGCGAATGGCGACAGCAGCGGCACCATCTGGGCGAACACTTTCGGGCCGGCAGCGATGATGTTGCCCTTCATGATGTCGGACTCGCCGTTGAACTCGCCAACGATGCCGCCCGCTTCGGACACCAGCAGCGCGCCGGCGGCGATGTCCCACTGCTTCAGGCCTTTCTCGTAGTAGCCGTCGCTGCGGCCGGCGGCCACGTTGGCCAGGTCCAGCGCTGCCGAACCGGCGGTGCGGATGCCCTGGCAGCGCTCGGCCATGATCTGGTACATCTTGAGGTATTCGTCCAGCGCGCGCGGACCGGCGCCGTGGCCGGACGACAGCAGGGCGTTGGCCAGGCGGTCGTGGCGGGTGACGCGGATGCGCTTGTCGTTCAGGTAGGCGCCGGCGCCCTTGGTGGCGGTGAACAGGTCGTTGCGAACCGGGTCGTACACCAGGCCCTGCGTGACCACGCCGCGCTGGGCCAGCGCGATCGAGACGCAATATTGCGGGTAGCCGTGCATGAAGTTGGTGGTGCCATCGATCGGGTCGATGATCCAGCAGTATTCAGACTCGTCGTTCAGGTTCTTGGACGCACCCGATTCCTCGGCCAGGATCGCGTGGTCCGGGTAGGCCTTGAGCAGGGTTTCAATGATGGCTTGTTCGGCGGCCTGGTCGATGTCGGTCACGAAATCGTTGTGTTGTTTTTCGGTGACAGTGATGCGGTCGATATCGAACGAAGCACGGTTGATGACGGCTGCGGCGCGTCGCGCGGCCTTGATGGCCGTGTTGAGCATTGGGTGCATAAGCTTTTCTGAAAATGAACGTACCGCGCGCGGCAGGCCTTGTGGCGACTGCCGAACGCGGAAAGTCGAGCATGAATTAAAGAGCGGCGCGGTACAATCGGGGACATCGAAAGCCGCACAATTCCCGCTATTTTACAATGAACCTGCCCCAAACCGACATTTCTGTTTTCAATCGCCTGCGGGTTGTCCTGGTCGAAACCAGCCGCGCCGGTAATGTGGGTTCGGTGGCGCGCGCCATGAAAACCATGGGGTTTTCCAGCCTGGTGCTGGTAAATCCGCGCGACCCGGCGGTGCTGGCGCACGAGGAAGCGGTGGCTTTTGCCAGCGGTGCGGTCGATATCCTGTCCGGTGCGCGCATCGTCGGCTCGATGGCCGAGGCGCTGGAAGGCTGCCGCTTTGCCGCCGCCGTGTCGGCGCGGCTGCGCGAGTTCTCGCCACCGGTGTGGTCACCGCGCCAGTTCGCCGGCCACCTGGCTGCCCACGCCGACCTGCCGGCAGCGCTCATTTTTGGCAACGAGCGCTTTGGCCTGCCCAACGACATCGTTGAAAAGTGCAATGTGCTGATCAACATCCCGGCCAATCCCGATTATTCCTCGCTCAACCTGGCCCAGGCCGCGCAGGTGCTGGTGTACGAGTGCCGGATGGCTGCGCTCGAAGAGGGGGCCGGCGCCGGCGCCGGCACGCCGGGCTTTCGCGGCGAGTCGGCCAGCGTGCCTCAGGTCGAGGCCATGTTCGAGCACCTGGAGCAAGCGCTGGTCACGGTCGGCTTCCTGGATGCGGACAATCCGCGCAAGCTGATGCCGCGCCTGAAGCGCCTGTTCGCCCGCACCCAGCTGGAGACCGAGGAGGTCAACATCCTGCGCGGGGTGGCGCGCCAGATCATCAAGCAGGTGGAGGCGAAGGACAAGGCATGACGGCGCGGATGCTGCGCTGGCTACTGCTGGCCCAGGCGCTCGCCGGTGCGCTGCTGGCGCTGGCGGGATGGCACTGGCTCGGCCTGTCCGCCCTCGCGGCGGCCCTGTTCGGACTGGGCGCCGTGCTGCTGGTGCGCCTTGCGCTCACCGCCAACAACTTCGTGCTGAGCCGCCGCTACGCCAGTCCGGTGCCGGACGGATTCAGGCTGGACGCGGCGGCGCGCGTGTGCCTGTTCTTTGGGGAATTCTACGCCACCATGGTGCAGTCCTCCTGGATCATGCCGCGCGCGCGCGCCTGCGTGCGGATCCACCCCGACGCGCCGCTCCCGCCGGTGCTCCTGCTGCACGGCTATGGCTGCAACAGCGGCTACTGGGCGCACCTGGAGCCGCTGCTGGAGGCGCGCGGCATCAGCCACGCCGGGCTGGACCTGGAGCCGACGCTGGCCGGGATCGACGAGTTCGTGCCGCTGGTGCAGCAGGGCGTGGAACGGCTGCTTGCCGCCACCGGCGCCGCGCGCGTGATCCTGGTGGCGCACAGCATGGGCGGCCTGGTGGCGCGCGCCTACCTGCGCAGCCATGGCAGCGCCCGCATCGCGCGCCTGATCACGCTCGGCACCCCGCATCACGGGACGGCGCTGGCGGCGTTCGCGCCGGGACGCAATGCGGCGCAGATGCGGCGCTCGCCTGCCACCGGCGCCGAGAGCGACTGGCTGCGCGAGCTGGCCGCCGCCGAGACGCCCGCCACGCGTGCGCTGGTCACCTCGCTCCTGACCCACCATGACAACATCATCGCGCCGCAGTCCTCGTCCATCCTGGAGGGGGCGCGCAACATCGGGTTCGGGGGCGTGGGGCACGTCGCGCTGGGCCGCGACCGCGCCGTGCTGGCCTGCGTGCTGGAGGAGATCGAGGCGGCGCGGCGCCCGGTTTTCGTATAATGCTGTCCCCCAAGTAAAGGAAAGTCTATGCCAAACCTCGTCATTCGCCGGGAAGTCGGCTGGGAGCAAAAGCCCAGCAGCTACACGATCCTCATCGATGGCGTCGAAGCCGGCCGCGTGCGCCAGGGCGAGCAGGTGATCATCCCGGTGCAGCCGGGCCGGCGCAGCGTGCAGTTCCGGATGGGAAAATGCGCCTCGAAGCCGCTCGAGCTCACGCTAGTGCCGGGCAAGGATGAACTGGTCGAAGGATCGCATCCGACCAAGGCGCTGCCCTCGCTGTTCGGGCGAACGCTGTTCCCGTCCCGCTTCATCCGGGCGCGCCGCCTGACCACCGGCTTCACCAGCACCCATGGCTAGGGTCCAGTCGTAAAAAGTATCGAAACCGCTCCTGTGATACTTTGCGCGTATCACAGGAGGCCGGAAGGCGTCCGGGTTTAGAACCTCGTCTCTACTTTTGCTGCCTACAATGGCCCGAACCGTATTGCACCCGGCATGGCGGGCGGAGCACTCAACATCATGGTAAAAAAACTCAAGCCGACAATGGACGACGACAGCCTGGCCAACGCGGTGCGCGCCTCGGCGGCCCAGATCTGGCAGGCCGGCCTGGGCGCATTCGCCAAGGCGCAGGAGGAGGGCAGCCGGGTATTTTCCAGGCTGGTCAAGGACGGCGCCGAGGCGCAGCGCGCAGCGGGCAGGGCCGCGCGGCCGCGCGACCCCGGGAACCAGCTGGAACAGGTATTCGAAGAGCGCGTCGCGCGGGCACTCGACACGATCGGCGTGCCCGGACATGACGAGCTCGCGGAGCTGCGGCAGCGCGTGGAACTGTTGACGCAGCAGGTGGAACGTCTGACGGCGGCGCTGGAGCAGAACGCGGCCAGGCCGGCGCGCAAGGCCGCTGCGAAGACGGCCGCAAAGCCGGCCGCCAAGGCGGTGGCAAAGAAGGCGGCAGCGCGAAAGCGGTAAGTCGCCCCGCCGCCGCCCCCCGCCAACGCGGGGACCCATTGTGAGCGTGCCCGACTGGCGAGGCCGTTTCTTCGCTTCACTCAGCAGGGATCCGCGTTCGCGGGGATGACGGAGTCTGGCGAACGATGACTGGCTGTTCCCGGCCTCCGCGGGGATGACAGGGGTGCTATCTGTTATGCTTGCGGGAACAAGAATCGACATGCCCACCATGCTACAGAAAGCGCCACGACGAACCCGCGAACGCATCCTCGAACTGTCGCTGCGGCTGTTTAACGAGTTCGGTGAGCCGAACATCACGACCACCGTCATCGCCGAAGAGATGAATATCTCGCCCGGCAACCTGTACTACCACTTCCGCAACAAGGACGACATCGTCAATTCGATCTTCGTGCAGTTCGAGGCGGAGATCGAGCGCATCCTGACCGTGCCCGAGACGCGCCGCTCGAACCTGGAAGACGTCTGGTTCTACCTGCACGTGATGTTCGAGCTGATCTGGCGCTACCGCTTCCTGTACCGCGACCTGTCGGACCTGCTGTCGCGCAACCGCAAGCTGGAGCTGCACTTCAAGCAGATCCTGAACCACAAGACCAAGGTCGCGCGCCAGTTGTGCGAGGACCTGCGCGGCGAGGGTTCGCTGGAGGCGACCGACGCCGAGATCGGCGCGCTCACCACCAATATGGTGGTGGTGGCGACCTATTGGCTGTCGTACGAATACGTGCGCAATCCGCGCAAGTACACCGAACAGCAGGCCATGCTCGATTCGCTCGCGCGCGGCTGCTACCAGGTGCTGTCGCTGGTGGGACCCTACCTGCGCGGCGACACCCGCCTGCTGTTCCAGAAACTGTCCGAGGAATACCTCAAGAAGCTCAAGTAGCTCCAACCATTTGCCTACCCCGATCGGAAAACAATGAGAGCAATTGCAGTGTATTGCGGCGCGTCGCATGGCGGCTCGCCACGCTATGCGCAGGCGGCGCGCGAACTGGCGCAACAGCTGGTGCGGCAGGACCTGCCGCTGGTGTACGGAGGCGGCAATGTCGGCCTGATGGGCGTGATCGCCGACGAGGTGCTGCGCCTGGGTGGCGAAGTCACCGGGGTGATCCCGCAGGCGCTGGTCGAACGGGAAGTCGGGCACACCGGGCTGACGCGCCTGTTCGTCGTCAAGGACATGCATGAGCGCAAGGCGATGATGTCGGACCTGGCCGACGGCTTCATCGCCATGCCCGGCGGGATGGGGACGCTGGAGGAGCTGTTCGAGATGCTGACCTGGTCGCAGCTGGGCATCCATGCCAAGCCGGTGGGGCTGCTGAACGTGGACGGCTTTTACGACCGGCTGCTCGACTTTGTCGCGCACCAGAACCGCGAGGGCTTCGTGCAGGACCGGCATGCGGCGCTGATGATGTCCGAAAGCGACCCGGCCGCACTGGTAGCGCGCCTGCAGGCAGCGTTCGCCGCCGCGCCGCAGGTGCGCGGAAATCCCGACCTGCGCTGATCGACGCACTCGGGGGATAAGTTCGCGCCTGGTCCCGCGAACAAGCCGGGGACAGTCCCCGAGGGGACAGTCCCCCCGTTCCGGGCTAGGTCGCTTCGGCGGAGAAGATGCGGTTTCGACCGCAGGACTTGGCGCGGTACATGGCGCGATCGGCGCGGCTGATGGTCTCGGCGAACGGCTCCCCCGGGCGGCGCTCGACCACGCCGGCAGAGAAGGTGATCCGCACGCGCTCGTCGATGCCGGCGATGCCGGCTTCGCGGAAGCGGTCGGCCATGCGCTGCAGCACCGTGCGCGCCTCGGCCAGCGCCGTATCCGGCAGCAGCAACAGGAATTCCTCGCCGCCCCAGCGCGCCAGCACGTCGGCCGCGCGCAGTTCCTGGCGCGCCGCGTCCGCGAACGAGCGCAGCACCTGGTCGCCGCAAGCGTGGCCGAAGCGGTCATTGACCGACTTGAACAGGTCGATGTCGAGCAGCGCGATGCACACCGCGCCATTGGTCGCGTTGACCCGCTTTTCCTCGGCGCTCAGCACTTCGTTCATGTGGCGCCGGTTGGCCAGGGCGGTCAGCTCGTCGACGGTGGCGAGCGTGCGGATGGTGCGCAGCGCGTCCTGCAGTTCCTGGCGCTGGCGGCTCAGGCGCTTGCGCAGGCCGGTCATCACGGCGGTCAGCGCGGTCACCGCGGTCAGCGAAATGAAAGCGATCCCGAAATGCAGCATTTCGATCACGGGCGGATAGGCAAGCGGATCATTGTCCACCAGCCACAGCATGGTGCAGCCCAGCGATACCACGGTCACGCCGAACAGGGCCAAGGTCTGGCGCGGGCTGAGCGAGAAGGTGCAGAACACGATCACCACCAGCAGCACCATCAGGGCCGCGCCACGGATCGGGCCGGTCACGGCGTACAGCGCGACGTTGCAGGCCAGCGCGTACAGGGCCTGGCCGATGGCGAGCTTCCACGGGGCGATCCCGAGCCGTACCGACAGGCGTAGCATGCAGTACGAGAGTGCCATGCCGGCGCAGCCGACCACGGTCAGGAGGCGCCCGGACTCGCGCGGCAAGCCGGCGTGGGCGACGCCGGCCCACATCAGGGCGATGCTGCACAGGTAGAACAGGGACGTGCCGCCCCAATAGCCCAGCATGCGGCGCGTGCGCGGATCGGATCCGGCCAACAGGGACATCAGGTGTTCGCGCGTCATGCAGGCAGTACGGGAGAAGTAGTAAATGGCGCAGCCGCGCAGCCAGCGCGGGGCTCAGCCGGGCAGCACGGGTGCGTCGGTTCCAACCCATGGAGCAGTCGGGCTGCCAGGTTCGGTCCGATCAGAATTTATATTGCGAACGAACTTTATCCCCCGCCGGGAACAAAGTCGATAGTTTCCGAACGGAAACCAGAAGATCCGCCGTGCCAGGCGGCAAAAATGCAACAATTTCGTCAACTTCGTTAAGCGAATGGCAAGCCGGATGCGGGCCGGGCGGAGGCGCTTGCCGCGCGGCGCCCGGCGCCCGGCGGCGGCCGTGTTCGGCCGCCTGCGTGGTCGGCCTGAGCGGTCTATTCCTCCTCTTCTTTCCCGGGCTGGCGACCGGCTTTCTGCTCCGACGCGCCGGCCCGCTGCGCGCCCCCGGCAGCGGCGGCGCGCTGGCTGGCCTGCCGGCTCTCGCCCCCTTTGCGGCCGATGTCCGCCATGTGCTCGCGGTTGCGGCTGACGGCTTCGCCCCCTTTCTGCCCGGCGCGGCGCGCTTCTTCCGAATCGAACTCGTGCGCTGTGCCCTTCTGGTGCGCAGCCTGGCCACCCTTGCTGGCGATCTCGCGCTGCTGGTTCTGGTCCATGGCGGCGAAGCCCCGTTTTGCCTGCCCCTGGCTGCTGCCGCCGCCTTTCTGCGCATTGCCTTTGCTGTCTTTTCCTGTTGCCATTTCAATCTCCTCAGTTAGTGTGGGGAGCGTGGCCGCTCCTCCGTGTCTGCTGGCACGCGGGCAAATGCCGCGCCGTGGGTGTTAGAGGTGCGGGCCCGGCTGGAGTTCCGCCCGCGGTGATTCATTCGTACGGCCGCGGCGCCCAGTCCAGCGCGGCCGCCACCGTGGCAGGCGCGGTGCCCGGAACCGGTCTGCCTGCAAGCGCGCGGCGCCGTTCGACCAGCTCGCAGGCCAGCAGTTGCAGGTCGAGGCCGCAAGTACGGGCGCATTCGAACAGCGCACCTTGCTCGTGGACGATGTGATGGCGCGTCTCCTCGCCCAGCACGGCGACGGTCGCGCCAAAAAAAGGATCGTCCGGGTACAGGATGCTCAGCTGGCCGATCAGCAGTTGCTGCGCCTCGTGCTCGACCAGCGCGTCCCCGAGCAACGGGCTGGCGCCGTGCGCCGCCAGGATCGCCGGGTAGAACGCCTGCTCCTCGAGCGCGGCGTGGACCGACAGCTCGCGGCAGATGCGGCCGGCCAGCGCCGCCTTGCGGCCGTCATCACGCGCCAGGCCGGCATGCAGGCGCTCATACTCGCCGAACAGCCCGAGCAGCATGTCGTGCTCGGCCCTGAGTAGCGACAGGGCGTCCTGCCGGGGCAGCGCTGCGTGCCTGGCCATGGTGGCTCACTGGGCGCGTTGTTCGGCGTCACCGTTGGGCACGGCCGATGCGGTGAAAGCCATGCGTTCGAGGGCATTGCGCTGCTCGGTTGCCATGCGCTCGGTGGCCTGGGTGCTACGCCGGACCATGTCGTCGGCCATCGCATTGGCGGCCCGGCTGGCCTCGGGGATGTGCTGTTCGGCCGAACGGGTCAGCTCGACCTGGGTGCCGGCCAGCACGTTGAGCAGTTGCTGCTGATAGATGCGCAGGTGTTCCGAAACCGGCACGCTGCCTGCCACCATGGCCGCACAGCACTCTGCCGGACCGCCCGAGGCGATCACCTGGCGGCTGGCCGACATGCTGTCGTCCATCAGTTGCTGGGCCAGTTTCAGGTTCAGTTCGGTGATGCGGTGGATCGCGTCGTACATCTTGCCGGCGACGTCGGCCAGCAGCGAGACCTGGGCGTCGAGGTGCGACTGTAATGCTGGAGTGGGCGTGAGGGCGTTCATATACTCTCCGAAGTCAAGGAAGCTCGAGTCCGCGAAGATGCGGATGGCCGTCAGACGTCCGGTTCGCTGTCAAGTTCAGCGTACTTGGGCAGGCGCTTGGCCTGCGTCAAGGATGAGGCGCTCAGGAGAGGAGGTCGGGGGCGGGGTCGCCAGCGGCGGCGTCGCCGGTGGCCAGGTCGGGCGCCGCCAGCAGGCCGTGCGCGTCCAGCATGGCGTAGATGATTTCGGGCTTGCGGTCGAGGCAGCGCCGCACCGCGGCCGGGATCGACTGGCGCAGCTTGCGGCACAGGCCGGGTTGTTCGGCCAGCCGGATCGCCAGGCCGCGCACGGTGCGCACGCCGTGCACCGATGGCGTGATCTGCAGGTCGATGCCGACCAGCTCGTGCAGGCGCGCGGTCAGGTGGCGCAGCTCGTCGAAGCTGCCGATCGCCTCGATCCGGGCCAGCAGGCGTTTTTCTTCCTCGCGCGTGAGCTTGAGCACGCGCAAGTCGGCGGCGGGATTTTCCAGCAGCCGCTCCCGGTCGCACGTACACGCACCCGGCGGGCATTCGGTACGGATGGGGAAGGGAGGCTGTTGTAACATCGTCGGCTGCAGTTCGCTTCGCTGAAACAACCCCGGAGTATCCGTGGCAAGGGCGCCGCTGTCAAACGGATCGGACCATGGCGCGTCAACAGGAGGATGGAGATGGCAACAATCCAGCGCATCGCAGCATGCCTGTGGTTCAACGACCAGGCCGAGCAGGCGGTCGCTTTCTACACGTCGGTGTTTCCCAACTCGCGCATCCGGCAGGTGGCGCGCTATCCCGCAGTGGGGCAGGAGGTCCACGGGCATGCCGAAGGCGCGGTGATGACCGTCGACTTCGACCTGGACGGGACCCCGTTCACCGCGCTCAACGGCGGGCCACAATTCCGCTTCACCGAGGCGGTCTCGTTCCAGGTCATGTGCGAAACCCAGCAGGAAGTCGACCATTACTGGGAGCGGCTGGGGGAGGGCGGCGATCCGGCCGCACAGATGTGCGGCTGGCTCAAGGACAAATACGGCATGTCGTGGCAGGTGGTGCCCGCGCTCCTGCCGGGGATGGTGGCCGATTACCGGTCCGCGGCGTCGCAGCGGGCGTTCGCGGCGATGATGCAGATGAAGAAGATGGACATCGCCGCCCTGCAACGCGCCTACGAGGGCCGCTAGCGCGCACCGAGGCGCGCCGGCCGTGCGACAATGCGCGGCCGGCCACCTCCGCCACCCACTTCCGCCCGCCATGAGCCAGCCCGAATACATCCTGACCCTGTCCTGCCTGGACCGGCGCGGCATCGTGCTCCGCGTCTCCGGATTCCTGGCCGCGCACGGCTGCAATATCCTCGATTCGGCCCAGTTCGGCGACCCGGAATCGAAGCTGTTCTTCATGCGCGTGCATTTCGCGCTGGAGGATGCCGCCGTTGACGACGCCGCGCTGCGCACCGCGTTTGTGGCGCTGTGCGGCGAGATGGGCATGGACGGGCAATTGCACGACGCGCGCCGCAAGCCGCGCTTGATGCTGATGGTGTCGAAGATCGGCCACTGCCTGAACGACCTGCTGTTCCGCTACCGCAGCGGACTGCTGGCGGTGGAAATTCCGGCGATCGTCTCCAACCACATGGACTTCTACCAGCTCGCGGCAAGTTACAATATCCCGTTTCACCACCTGCCGCTGGCATCCGGTGCGGACGAGGCGGCGCGTGCGGCGCAGGAGGCGCGCGTGCTGGAACTGATGCAGGTGCACGAAGTGGACCTGGTCGTGCTGGCGCGCTACATGCAGGTGCTGTCGCCAGCCCTGTGCGAAGCTGTGCGCGGCAAGGCAATCAACATCCACCACTCCTTCCTGCCCAGCTTCAAGGGCGCGCGTCCGTATGCCCAGGCCTACCTGCGCGGCGTCAAGCTGATCGGGGCGACCGCGCACTTCGTCACCAGCGAGCTGGACGAAGGGCCGATCATCGAGCAGGACGTGATGCGGGTCGACCACGCGATGGATGCGGCGCACCTGGCCGCGATCGGGCGCGATGTCGAATCGGTGGTGCTGGCACGCGCAGTGAAATGGTTCACCGAACACCGGATTCTCCAGAATGGCGACAAGACCGTCGTCTTCAAGTAAACACGAAGTGAAGTAATGGCCCTCAAATCTACAATCTACAAAGCAGAACTCTCGATCGCGGACATGGACCGCAACTACTACGGCACCCACCTGCTGACGCTGGCGCGCCATCCGTCCGAGACCGACGAGCGCCTGATGGTGCGGGTGCTGGCGTTCGCCGTCCACGCCAACGAGGCGCTGGTCAGTGCCAAGGGCCTGTCCGACGTCGAGGAACCGGACCTGTGGCAGAAGGACCTGACCGGCGCGATCGACCTGTGGATCGAGGTCGGGCAGCCGGACGAAAAACGCCTGCTGAAGGCGGCCGGCCGCTCGAACCAGGTGATGGTGTATTCGTACAGCGCCGCCAGCCACATCTGGTTCAAGCAGATTGCCAGCAAGATCGACCGCGCGAAAAATGTCTCGGTGATCAACATCCCGGCCGAGGCCAGCGCCGGGCTGGAGCAGATGGCGCAGCGCTCGATGCAGCTGCAGTGCACCATCCAGGATGGCCAGATCTGGCTGACCGACGGCGCCACCACCGTCGAAGTGCCACGCGAAACCTGGAAGCAGTAGCAGCCTGGTGGCTGAAGGAACGCTATCCCGTGGGGATGAGCGCGGCGTGCGCGAAGGCGCTTGCGTATAATCGTCGCCATCGCCTTTACTCAGCAATGACGACCATGAAAATTTTCCCGATCGCAGCGGCCGCGCTGCTTGCCTGCGCCGCCCACGCCAGCGCCTTCGCGCAGGTCACCGTCTCCGACGCCTGGGTGCGCGCCACCGTGCCGGCCCAGAAAACGAGCGGCGCGTTCATGCGCGTCACCTCGCCCGTACCGGCGCGCCTGGTCGCGATCAGCACCCCGCTGGCAGGCGTTGCCGAGCTGCACAAGATGGAAATGCAGGGTGACCGGATGAAGATGGCGGCAGTGGATTCGATCGAACTGCCGGCCGGCAGGGAAGTCAACCTGGCCTCCGGCGGCTACCACGTGATGCTGATGGACCTGAAGCGCCAGCTCAAGGCCGGGGATACCGTGGCGCTCACGCTCGATGTCGTCACCGGCAAGGACAAGCACCAGACCGTGCTGGTGAACGC
>DASWYE010000108.1:0-12251 GCA_036405115.1 Telluria sp.
TCTACCTGCTCGCGCTGGGGTGGGGGGTGGGGTGGGTCCAGCAACTGCGCGGCGCCCACTTCCTGTCCCATACCTTATGGTCGATGTGGATCGCAGCTGCCATCACTGGCGCGGTGTGGTACTGGATGCTGCACCGTAACCCGCATCAGTTTGTGCCGCGTCAGCGTGGTATGCCGTATCGTGCGGCAACATGGACTTTTTCCCTGGCCAGCACGGATGGCGGTCAGGAGACCGGGCGTTGTGGAGTATGTGATGGCGAACCGGGAAGTCCTGCCCGGCAGGCCGGACCCGGCGGCTAGCACGGCTGCGCCAGCCGCTACCTGAAGCGGTTCAGACGCCCCAGACCGTGTCCTGCCGCTGGTCGCGCGCCGCGCGCAGCATCTCGAGCAGCGGATAGGCGCGCGCCGAGAAGGTCACGGTCTGCACTTCCTCGTGCTCCGTGTCGTCGCCTTCCTCGCCGTGGTGCGCATCGATGTCGCGCTTGACCTCGTCGGTGGTCGGATGCAGCCGGCTTTCCTCGATTTCACGCTCCAGCAGCTCGACAGCGCGGGGCGCTTCCTCGGCAGTGACGACGCCGCGGTCGACATCCTTGCCGAACATGTCGAGGATGCGCTTGGCGTGCTCCTTGTACATGGTCACATCAGCGGCAGCTTTGGAGTGAAAGGTAATTAACATGGCGGCTTTCGAGGGGTGATGTTGATGTTGAAACGATAACATGACTTGGCGTTCCGGTCGTGCACAGATGTGCTGGTGCATCATTCCCGCAACTTGAACGAGCTCATGAACTGTTCGACCTGTTCGTCCGGCACGCTGCCGTCCGGCCCCAGCACGATCACCTGGTAGAAACGGTTGCCGCGCGCCTCGAAATGGCCGACCAGGCGCATCGGCTGTCCGTTGCGCACGCCGCGCGCCTCGACGTCCAGCGAGCTGCCCGGCTGGGTCTTTTCCTCGGTGACCTGGGCGCCGATATTGCGCACCATCGCCGTCTTCATCGCGGCCAGTGCCTGTTGCGCTGTCGCCGGGTCCGGCGCCACGCCGCTGCCGACGGCGAACACGGTGTGCTTCACCTCGGCCGCCGTCATGGTCATGTCGAAGTGGCTGCCCGAGAGGTTGATCGGACGCGTATAGGTGGCCGGCTTGTCCGGGAACAGCACCCCGTACGGCGCATCAGGACTGTCGTACTGGCGCCAGTTGTATTCCGGGCTGCAGGCGGCAAGCAGCACCGCGCAAAGGGTAAAGGCGGGGAGAAGTCTCATTCCGGCATGGTAGCAGGTGGATGGCGCACTATCCATCATCGACTGCCAGCATTGGTGTGCCGGCAGGGCGGTTCGCAAGCGCGCGCCGGTAGCCGACCGCCTCGGACACATGGGGCGCGCGCACATCGGGCGAGCCGGCCAGGTCCGCCACCGTGCGCGCGATGCGCAGCACCCGGTGGTACGAGCGTGCCGACCACTGGAACTTGAGCATCGAACGGCGCAGCACCGCCTCGCCCTCCGGGTCCGGCCTGCACAGGCGCTCGATCTCGCGCGTGCCTAGCCGCTGGTTCGGCTTACCCTGCCGCGCGACCTGCAGCGCGGCGGCAGCGGCAACGCGGCCGGCGATCGCTGCGCTAGGTTCGCCGTCGGCATCGGCCACCATGAATTCCGGCGCCAGCGCATGCACCTCGATCTGGATGTCGATCCGGTCGAGCAGTGGACCGGAAATACGGTCCTGGTAGCGCGCGATGCGGTCGGGCGAGCAGTTGCACTTGCCGGAAGCGTGCCCCTTGTAGCCGCAGGGACAGGGATTCATCGCCGCCACCAGCTGGAAGCGGGCCGGAAAGTCGGAGTGGCGCATCGCGCGCGAAATCGTCACCGTGCCCGATTCGAGCGGCTGGCGCAGCACCTCCAGCACGCGCCGTTCGAACTCGGGCAGCTCGTCCAGGAACAGCACGCCGCCATGGGCCAGCGAGACTTCGCCGGGACGCGGCACGCTGCCTCCGCCGATCAGCGCTGGCGCCGAGGTAGTGTGGTGCGGGCTGCGGTAGGGCCGCACTTTCCACTGATCCGCCGAGAAGCTGCCGTTCAGGGAATGGATGGCTGCCGACTCCAGCGCTTCCTGCTCGCTCATCGGCGGCAGCAGCGCGGGGAAGCGCGAGGCCAGCATGGTCTTGCCCGCGCCCGGCGGGCCGACCATCAGCACCGAATGCCCGCCGGCGGCCGCCACGGTGAGGGCGCGCTTGACCGTTGGCTGTCCCTTCACGTCCGAAAAATCGGGATAGTCCGGCGCGGTGACGCGGAGGGTGGCGAGATGGCGCTCGAGTTTCACGCCGTCGCGGGCGAAGTGGGCGCACACCTCCAGCAGGTTGGAGGCCGGGAAGACGGTGGCCCCAGCGGCCAGCGCCGCCTCGTCGGCATTCGCGCGCGGGACGATGAAGGCGCGCGGCCTGGCGCTGCGCTGCATCGCGAGCGCCATCGCAAGCGCGCCGCGGACCGGACGCAGTTCGCCCGACAGCGACAGTTCGCCGGCAAATTCGAATTCGTCCAGGCGGGCCCGGCGCAGCTGCCCCGAAGCCGCCAGGATGCCGACCGCGATCGGCAGGTCGAAGCGCGACGAATCCTTGGGCAGGTCGGCCGGCGCCAGGTTGACGGTGATGCGCCGTGGCGGCGTGTCGAAACCGGCGTTCTGCAGCGCCGAGCGCACCCGTTCCTTCGACTCGCGCACCTCGGCATCCGGAAGGCCGACGATGGTGAAGGCGGGCAGGCCGTTTGCCAGGTGCACCTCGACGCTGACGCTGGGCGCATCCATGCCGCACAGGGCGCGGCTGTTGACTACGGCAAGGCTCATCGCATGACCTGTCGCGGGAAGTGGTGAACCATGCTAGCGCCTGGCCACGATATGCCATTGTGGTGCGCCAAACATGCGGGGCAGGGCGCAGATGTTGGCTTTTTGACACATTTCTTGCAGATATATTTTTTCGTGCGGAAAGCTTATATATAGTCATCGCACGATGGGTGGCCTATGAGTTTGAACGGATTCGTGAAGATCACGGTTGCACTGGTCCTGTCCCTGGGCGGCGCCGGCTGCACGGTCGTGCATGTCCATGGCGCGCAGGGCGTGCAGAGGTCGGGCTGGCTGGGGCCCCTGCAGGTCGTGGGCGCCACGCCACCGGGCTGGTACGCCATGTCGATCGAGGGGATCGGCCTCGTCCCCGGCAGCAGCGGCGCGACCTTCGGTTACCGGAAGGAGCAGTTCGTTACCGGCGACCCGGCCGCATGCCGCGCGGTGTTCTTCTTCGAACGCGCGGCCGATGCCGCATCCGCCATCCGCCTGATGCATGAGCTGCAATTCAATGAACAAACAATTTGCATGATCCAACCTGGGGGGAAACCATGAGCTTGCTTTGGAAACTGGCGTTGTTGGCGGTGGCGGGAATGGCGGCAGGGTGCGCGCCCTTGCAGCAGGCGCCGCTGGTGTATTCATCCAAAGTGTCGGTCGGCGTGGATGTGTCGGCGACGTCGACGGAGACTCCCGGCGTCGGCGTCAACGTGGGTTACAAGCAGATCGACGCCGCCTACGTGCCGGTCGCGGTATCGCGCAAGTGCGAGCACCAGAATGCCACCGCCTGCACGGACAAGACCTACGACATCGTCGCGCTGAACGGGGACTCCTCCGACGAAGCGGGAGACGATGCCACCCCGGCCCAGCTGGCGCTCAAGGCGCAGCTCATGGCGCAGGCTGCCGGCAAGGTCAATCAAAGCCAGAATCGCCTTGCCGAGGCGACCCTGCGCTACAACCAGGACAAGGCATTGTCGGAAAAGCTGGAGGAGAGCACCCAGGCCCTGGCCCACCTGAAGGCGAATTCCGGCGATGCCGATGCGATTGGCGCCGCCCAGTCTGCACGCGACAATGCCGCCGCGGCGCAATCGAGGCTGGTGTCGCGCCAGAACGAACTGATCGCCGCGCGCCAGGCGATGGATGAGGCGGCCAAGGAGAATATCGCCGCCAGCGAGGGCTACAAGAATCTCAGCCCGCTGAACAGGAATGGCAAGCGCGATGCATTCTCGGTGTTTGGAAGCTTCGAGGGGAACACCAAAGTCAGCGGGGACCTCAACAAGGCGGGGGCGAATATCGGGCTTGGAAAAGTATTCTCCACCGGTGTGGCCAGCCAGAACCTGACCCAGGGCATGGCCAGCTACTTCGGTAAGGTGATGTCCTCGGAACTCGAGAACGGGGGCGCTTCCAGTGCCGCGCGCAACTCGCCGGCGGTCAGCTGCATTGGCAAGGCCCAGGAGCTGATCGCGGGCTTGCCGGTCGCGGACCGGAAGGATGTCGCGATCGCCGCCCTGAATGCCTGCGGTGGAGGCTTGCCGGCGACGCTGTCATCCTTGCCCTGAGTTGGTGCTGCAGGGCTGTTCCCATGCCGGTTCTTAAATCAGTTTAAGGCGGCGTGCGGGGCAATCATGGATAGTTTGTCCCAGTTCAACACCCGGACACAACCATCCATGAATGCCAACGAAAAAATGTTCCCCGTGCAGCTGGACGACCAGGAGATCTCGGTCGACGTGCTGCTGGAAAAATATGCCAAGGGCGACGAGCGCAGCGTGAGCGACGTCCGGCGCCGCGTCGCGCGCGCGCTCGCTGCACTCGAGCCGGAAGAGGTCAGGGACGAACTGGAGCGCCAGTTCCTGTGGGCCCAGGAAAACGGCTTCGTGCCGGCCGGCCGCATCAACTCCGCCGCCGGGCTGGGGATGAAGGCAACCCTGATGAACTGCTTCGTGCAGCCGGTGGGCGATTCCGTCACCGGCTACGACAACGATTTGCCCGGCATTTATACCGCGGTGGCGGAGGCGGCCGAGACGATGCGCCGCGGCGGCGGTGTCGGCTACGATTTTTCCGCCATCCGCCCGGCCGGCAGCAAGGTCAAGGGCACGCACTCGCGCGCCTCCGGTCCGGTCTCGTACATGGAAGTGTTCGATGCCTCGTGCAAGACGGTCGAATCGGCGGGCGCGCGGCGCGGCGCCCAGATGGGCGTGCTGCGCATCGACCACCCCGACATCGAGCGCTTCATTGCCGCCAAGGATAGCGGTGCATTCGCCAACTTCAACCTGTCGATCGGCGTCACCGACGGGTTCATGCAGGCGGTGGAAAGCGACACCCCGTTCGAGCTGGTGCACCGCGCCGAGCCGGGCGACGAGGAGCTCTGCGCCGGCGCCTTCCAGCGCGAAGACGGCCTGTGGGTGTATCGCCAGGTCGGCGCGCGCGCGCTGTGGGACAAGGTGATGCTGTCGACCTACGACCACGCCGAGCCGGGAGTGCTGTTCATCGACCGTATGAATGCGGAGAACAACCTGTACTACGCCGAGGAGCTGCGCGCCACCAACCCGTGCGGCGAGCAGCCGCTGCCAGCCTATGGCTGCTGCGACCTCGGTTCGCTCAACCTGACGCGCTTCGTAGAGCGTCCGTTTTCGAGCGGTCCGGCCTTCGATTTTGCCCGCATGCGCGCAGTCGCCGCGATCGGCGTGCGCATGCTCGACCTGGTGCTCGATGCCAGCGAGTGGCCGCTGCCGCAGCAGGCGCAGGAGGCCAGCGCCAAGCGCCGCGTCGGCCTCGGCTTCCTGGGCCTGGGCAGCGCGCTGGTGATGCTGGGCATCCGCTACGACTCCGACGAGGGCAGGGAGATGGCGTCCCGAATCGCCAGCGAGATGCGCGACGCAGCCTACGCGGCCTCGGTGGAACTGGCCAGGGAAAAGGGCCCGTTCCCGCTGTTCGACCGCGAGCTGTACCTCGCCGGCCAGTTCGTGCGCCGCCTTCCCGCGCACCTGCGCGAGGCGATCGCCGAGCATGGCATCCGCAACTCGCACCTGCTGTCGATCGCGCCGACCGGCACCATTACGCTGGCGTTCGCCGATAACGCCTCGAACGGGATCGAGCCGGCCTTTTCCTGGGTGTACCAGCGCAAGAAGCGCATGGCCGACGGCAGCATCCGCGAATACGAGGTGGCCGACCATGCCTGGCGCCTGTATCGCCAGATGGGCAACGACGTCAGCGACGAGTCGGCGCTGCCGGAGCAGTTCGTCACCGCGCTGCGCATGCACGCGCACGACCACCTGCGCATGATGGCGGCGGTGCAGCCCTTCGTCGACACTGCCATCTCCAAGACCGTCAATGTGCCGGCCGACTATCCGTACGAGGATTTCCGCGACCTGTACAGCGAGGCATGGCGCTCCGGGCTCAAGGGACTGGCCACCTACCGTCCCAACACCGTGATGGGCAGCGTGCTCAGTGTCGGCGCGGCGCCGGCGGCGCCTGCCGCGCAGGACGACGACCTGCTGCACAAGCGTTTCGAGCGCCGCCCGGTGGGCGAGCTGGAGTCGGTCACGTCCAAGGTGGAGTATTCGACCTACGAGGGCAAGAAGACCGTCTATCTCACCGTCAGCTTCATCCAGTCGGAAGGGATGTGCGAAGGGAAGCGGGTCACGATCGAGCGCCCGTTCGAGTTCTTCATGCCGGCCAGCCAGAAGTCCGAGGGCCAGCAGTGGATCACCTCGTCGATGCGCCTGCTGTCGATGGCGGCGCGGGCCGGCAGCCCGATCGCGCGCGCGCTGTCGGACTTGCGTGAAGTGGTGTGGGAGAAGGGGCCGGTGCGCTGCGGCTACCTGACGCGCGAGGACGGCGTCCAGGTGCCGGTGTACCACGACTCGGAGGTGGCGGCGATCGCTTTCATGCTGCAGCGGATCCTGATCCGGCGTGGCTTCCTGGACGCGTATGGCAACCAGGTGCCGGTGAGCCAGCTCGCGCAGCAGCTGGCCGGACGGCTGGCGCTGGCGCCCGGCGCGCAGCCGCATGTCGCGGTGCCGGCCGGCGTGGCGCCGTCGCGCCCGAACGGCAAGTGTCCCGAGTGCGGCGCGCAGGCGCTACGCAAGGTGGATGGTTGCACGCGTTGCGGGGAATGCCACTACCAGGGCGGCTGCGGCTGACGGGATGGCGGGGACGGCCCTGGCCGGGCCGTCCCGCAGGTGTCACTTCTGTGCCAGCACCCAGGTCGCCAGCGTCTTTGCCTCCTGCTGGCTCACGGCGTTCGGCGGCATCGGCATTGCGCCCCATGCGCCAGAGCCGCCCTGAATGATCTTGGCGGCCAGTTTGGCGTCCATGCCTTTCTGGCCCGCGTACTTGGTTGCGATTTCCTTGAAGGACGGGCCCACGAGTTTTTTGTCGACCGCATGGCAGGCCATGCAGTTTTTGGCTTTTGCCAGGTCGGGGCTGGCCACGGCAGGCGTGGCGGCGATCGCGGCCAGCGCGAGAACGAGCAGGTGATGCGTTTTCATTCCAATCTCCGGTGAATATGCCCAATGCAGGCCATTTAATTGTTGGACAGCCCGGCCCGCGCGGCAAGCCTGGCGTCGAAAACGCTGAAAGCAGGTCAAGGATCGGAAAGGACGTCGGCGGGGCCTGTATTGCTTAAACGAGTTTAAGGAATTGCGCCCCGCGCCCACCTACAATCGTTCACATACCAACCAGGGAGTAAACCAGATGATGCACCACAGTCTCCAGCTTGCCGCAGCCCTCGATGCCGCCGGCGTAACCAAAGTCATGCAGGCACTGCAGGCAGTCGCCGGCGTCGGCCAGGTCGATGCACAGGCCGGCGCCGACCGGATCGGCATCACCTTCGATGCCGACAAGACCTCGACCCTTGAACTGGCCACGGCAGTGGCGCGTACCGGCCATGCGGTGCGCCAGCCGAAGCCGCACGGCGCCGGTTCCTGCTGCGGCGGTTGCGGCGGCCACTAAGCTGCTTATGGGTTCCTGCTGCCGCCCGGTCGGGCGGCATTTTTTTCAGATGGTCCGTGAATAGCGCATGCGCTGCAGCGCGATCTCGTTGGGGCGGCCGAAGTATTTGTCGAAGGCCATCGCGATATTGCGCACCAGCAGGCGGCCGCGCGGCGTCACGCGCACGGTGCCATCCTCCAGTTCCACCATCCCGTCCTCGGCAAACGCCTGCAGTTTGGGCAGCTCGTCCGCAAAATACTCCCTGAAGACGATGTCGTGCGCGCGCTCGAAGGCACCGACGTCCAGCGTGAAGTCGCACATCAGGCGCTGGATCAGGGCGCGGCGCACGCTGTCGTCCCGGCTCGATGCCAGGCCGCGCGCGACCGGCAGCTCGCCGCGGTCGAGCGCTGCGTAGTAGCGCTCCAGCGATTTTTCGTTCTGCGCATAGGCGCCGCCGACCGCGCTGATGGCCGACACGCCGCAGGAGATCATGTCGGTGTCCACGTGGGTCGAATAGCCCTGGAAGTTGCGCTGCAACTGGCCGTTCTTCTGGGCGATCGCCAGCTCGTCGTCAGGCTTGGCGAAATGGTCCATGCCGATGTAGACGTAGCCCGCTTCGCCCAGGCGTTCAATGCACAGCGCGAGCATGTCCAGCTTGACCTGCGGCGCCGGCATGTCCGATTCGGCGATCAGGCGCTGCGACTTGAACAGCTGCGGCATGTGGGCATAGTTGTAGATCGAGATGCGGTCCGGATTGGCCGAGACCACCTTGTCCAGCGTCTGCCGCATGGTGGCGGTGCTCTGCTTCGGCAGGCCGTAGATCAGGTCGATGCTGATCGAGCGGAACCCGGCTGCGCGCGCCGCCGCGATCGCGTCCAGCGTCAGCGCTTCCGGCTGGATGCGGTTGACCGCCTTCTGCACCTCCTCGTCGAAGTCCTGCACGCCCAGGCTCAGGCGGTTGAATCCCTGGCGCCGCAGAGAATGGATGCGCTGCGCGTCCACGGTGCGCGGATCGATCTCGATCGAGTACTCGCCAACGCTGTCGCTGGCGAACTGGAAGCGCTGGCGCAGGTGGTCCATCAGGTCGCCCATCTGGGCGTCCGACAGGAAGGTCGGGGTGCCGCCGCCGAAGTGCAGCTGCTCGACATTCAGGTGGTTGCCGAACAGCGCGGCCTGCATGTCGATCTCGCGCTTCAGGTAGTCGAGATATACCACCGCCTTGGAGCGGTCGGCCGTGATGATCTTGTTGCAGGCGCAGTAGTAGCAGAGCGACTGGCAGAACGGGATGTGCAGGTACAGCGAGAGCGGGCGGCGCTCTGGCGCCGTGCCGAGCGCCTCCACCGCGCTGCAGTAGTCGGCAGCGCCGAAGCCGGGCGAGAAGCGGTCCGCGGTCGGGTAGGAGGTGTAGCGCGGGCCCTGCTGGCTCATGCGCTCGATCAGGTCCTGGGTCAGTTCTACGCGGCCGGACTGGCGGCCAGGGGTAATGGCGTTCATGGAATGCTCCGTTAATGTTCAGCCTTCGCGGCCGTCGATGCGCGCACGCATCAGGTAAGGCGTATAGGTGGCCAGGTAGGCCAGGAATGCGGCGCTCCAGCACACGCCGGCGCCAACCAGCGCGAAGTCGCGCACGGCAGGCGCCAGCGCCGCCACAAGGCGCAGCAGCACGCCGAGCTGGATCAGGACGTACATCGCCTGCTCCGGCCGGTTGGCCTTGAGCGGGCGGCCGGTGTGGCCCAGCGCGGTGCGTGTGATCATACCGACAATCAGGCCTGCAATCGCGCCCACCGCCAGCACGTGCACGGCGGCCGTCGCCGGCAGCAGGCCAAGCTGCGACAGCGCGAGCAGGGCGAAGCCGGCCGGGATCCAGGCATAGGACGCGTGCATGATCCACAACAGCGGGTTGCGCAGCGTGACCAGAGGCTTCCAGCCGGCCAGGCGCACGCCCTGTGCCAGCGCGGCGGCTGCCGACAGCAGTGCGCCGGCAATGCCTGCCACGCCGAGCGCCCAGGCCAGGCCGGCCGCGCAGGTCAAGGCCAGCGTGGCCTTGTCGATACGTGGGTCCTGCACGGTTTTGGTCCCGGGTACGGCGTTGGAAGTGAAGTTGGGGATGATGCGTCCGCCGATCACGGTCTCGATCACCACCACGATGACGATCGCGGCGTACACCGGCGCCAGCGGCGAGATCGCGAGCCAGCCGAGGCGGGCCGCATGGAACAGCAGGTTGGCGGTTGCCAGCAGTGCCAGCAGGCCGACCAGGACCATGTTGCGATGGTTGCCGGAGCGCTGCAGCACGCGGTACATCGGCCAGGCGGCCACCGGCAGGAACAGCAGGTCGACCAGTGCGCCGGCCAGCGGGCTGCCCCAGAACATGGCGATCCGGCCCGCCACCCACAGCAGCGCGATCGCCGCGAGGGCGCGTCCGCGTGGGGTCCACAGGCCGGTCCAGTTGCGACCGGCCGTGTACAGGAAGCCGATCACCACCGCGACGGCAAAGCCGAACATCATCTCGTGGACGTGCCAGGCCAGGTCGACATGGATGCCCGCGACGCCGTAGTAGCTGGCCAGCCAGGCCGGCACGCTGACCGCGGCGAAGGCCGCCGCCAGCAGGTAGAACGGACGGAATCCCAGCGCCCATAGCGCGAAGCGGGGCGTCCCCGCATCCGGTTTCTGGCGTTCTTCAATGGATACAAGCGACATGATCGGTCCTCTTAAGATGTATTTCAAATGCATCTTAATGCGGCTGGCGCTGGCAGGCAACTGCTATCTGGGCTGTTTGGGAAAAATCTGCGGGCGCATGCGCCAGTTCGCTGGCGCTTGATCCAGGTCATGTACTGGCGCGGGCTTGGGCGCGTATGATCGCCGCCCCCGCTGGCGGGTCAACCTGCCTTGCGCCGTGCGGCCGGCCGGGCCGTCCCTTTTGCCGCCGGCGCAGCCCGGGTCGGGTCCGGCCGGTGGAAGTGGATCGGCGCGATGCCCGCCCGCTTCGCCGCGACCGGCGGCGGGCCGGCCATCTGGTCCAGCGTGACGCCATCGAGCACCGAAAGGAAGGCGTGGGTGGCCTTGCCCAGCAAGCCTTTCAGGGAGCAGGACGCCGAGTACAGGCAGCCGGGACCCTGGCTGTCGAAGCAGGCCGCCATGAAGAAGTCGCTCTCGGTATGGCGCACCACCTCCCCGATATTAATATCGGAAGGCTCGCAGCCCAGCCGCAGTCCGCCATTGCGGCCGCGCACCGTCTCGACGTAGCCGAGCGTGCCGAGCTGGTGCACCACCTTGGTCAGGTGGTTCTTGGCGATCCCGTGCTCGTCGGCGATATCGCTGATGGTCACCAGGCGGTCGCGGTTATGCGCCAGGTACATCAGCGTGCGCAAGGCGTAGTCGGTGTAGGAGGTGAGCTTCATGGAGTGGGGCGTGGCTGCTTTATACAGGCATCGATTTTACATCTTTTGCGCCGCGCTACTAAAAACAACGCAGGTCAATAAAAACATACATTCGATTTGCATGTATTAAAACATGCGGATAGAATGCATCTTAAGTGCTCATCAGCACTACAAATTTCTTAAACCAAGAAGGAAATGCCATGAAATCCACGCGCAAACTCTGGACTTGGCTGGCCATCATCTGCGTATGCTCGTTCGCTGTCCTGGGTTGGGTCGGGACCGAGATCTACCTGAAGGCCCCGCCAATTTCAAAAGTCGTCAACTCGCAGGGCGAAGTCCTGTATACCTCTGAACAGGTGCAGCAAGGCCAGCAGGCCTGGCGCTCGGCCGGCGGCCAGCAGCTCGGCAGCGTCTGGGGCCACGGCAGCTACCTGGCCCCGGACTGGTCGTCCGACTGGCTGCACCGCGAAGCCCTGGCGCTGCAGGACATTTACGCCCAGCGCGACTTCGGTTCGCCTTACGCCGACCTGTCGGCGCAACGCCGTGGCCAGGTCGACATCATGGTGCGCACCGAACTGCGCAAGAACACCTATGACCAGGCGACCAACACGATCACCCTGTCGGCCGAGCGCAGCGAAGCGGTCAAGCAGGTCGCACAGCACTACAAGGACCTGTTCGGCGACGCCGCGTCGATGGATGCCCTGCGCGAACAGTACGCAATGACTTCCGGTTCGCTGCCCGAGGCTGCCGACCGCGATGCGCTCACCGGTTTCTTCTTCTGGTCCTCGTGGGCTTCCGCCGCCGACCGTCCGGGCGAAACCAACCTGTCGTACACCAGCAACTGGCCGCACGAGCCGCTGGTCGACAACACCCCGACCGCCGGCGCCGGCATCTGGTCGGTCGCCAGTATCATCCTCATGATCGGCGCGATCGCCGGCATGATCTTCTTCCACTCGACCCACAAGGAAGAGGACGATCCGGCGCCGCCCCAGAACGACCCGCTGCTCAGCCTCAAGGCAACGCCGTCGATGAAGGCGACCAAGAAGTACTTCATCGTGGTCGTCGGCCTGATCCTGGCCCAGGTCCTGATGGGTGTGATCACCGCGCACTACGCCGTGGAAGGCA
>DASWYE010000109.1:0-3500 GCA_036405115.1 Telluria sp.
AGCGCGTCGGCACTGTGGATCACCAGCGACGACGCGATCGGCCGGCCGGCGCGACGCGCCACCACCAGCAGGATATTGGACGGCATTTCGCGACCGATGCGGCGGAAGAAGTCGAGGTTGAGGTAGGGCGTGGAGTGGTGGGCGCGGTAGGTGGCAACGTAGCAGGCGTGGAAGAAGCGCCAGTCGTCGTCGCTGGCGTCGGCGCCGCGGATGCGCTGCATCTCGATGCCCGCCGCGGCGACGTGGCGGCGCTCGGCGCGGATGTTCTTGGCCTTCTTGCGCTCGAGCGTGGCCAGGAAGTCGGCGAAGTCGCGATAGTCCCGGTTCAGCCAGTGGAACTGGACCCCGCTCCTGAGCATGAATCCGGCCTCCTGCAGCAGCGGCGCGTGTTCCGGCGGCGGGTAGAGCACGTGCGTGGATGAAGCCTGCAGCGCATCCTGCAGCGCGACCAGCGCATCGGCCAGCGCCGCGCGCGCGTGCGCGTCGCGCGCCAGCAGGCGCGGTCCGGTCACCGGCGTGAACGGAATCGCGGACAGCAGCTTGGGGTAGTAGTCGTAGCCGTGGCGCTGGTAGGCGTCGGCCCAGGCCCAGTCGAACACGTATTCGCCGTACGAATGCCATTTCAGGTACAGCGGCATGGCGCCTGCGAGCGTGTCGCCGTCGTACAGGCAGATGAAGTGCGGATCCCAGCCCGTGGCTTTCGATGCGCTGCCCGACTCGTGCAGCGCGTGCAGGAATGCGAACGACAGGAAAGGGTTGGGGCGGTCCTGGCTGGCCGCCAGCGCGTCCCACGCGGCCTGGCCGACTTCGGCAAGGGAAGAAGCGATATGCGTGCGATAATTCATTTTTGTCCGTTATGCATCCGTCAATGCATTCTACGCAAAATCGATGAACGAATTTTTTAACCTGTACGCGCACGGTTTCGCCCGTGTGGCGGTCGGCATCCCGCAATGCCGCGTGGCCGATCCCGAGTTCAATGCAGCAGAGACGATCCGGCTGGCGCGCGAGGCCGCGCAGGGCGGGGTGGTGCTGGTCGCGTTCCCGGAACTGGGCCTGTCGGCCTACACCTGCGACGACCTGTTCCACCAGCGCGCGCTGCTGGACGGCTGCATCGACGCGCTGGCCAGCGTGGTCGAAGCGTCGCGCGACATCCCGGCCGCGCTGGTGGTCGGGCTGCCGCTGCGGGTCGAGCACCTGCTATATAACTGCGCGGTGGTGGTCGCGGGCGGACAGTTGCTGGGCGCGGTGCCGAAAAGCTTCCTGCCCAATTACAGCGAATTCTACGAGGCGCGCCAGTTCAATGCGGCCGACAGCGCCACTGCCGGCGAGGTGGAGCTGCTGGGCCAGCGCGTGCCGTTCGGCAGCGGGCTGCTGTTCGAGGTCGCGAACATCGACAACCTGCGCTTCCATGTGGAGATCTGCGAGGACGCCTGGGTGCCGGTGCCACCGTCGTCGTATGCGGCGATGGCTGGCGCCACCGTACTGGTCAACCTGTCCGCATCGAATGCCGTTGTCGGCAAGGCGGCCTACCGCCACCAGCTGGTTGGCCAGCAGTCCGCGCGCTGCCTGGCTGCCTATTTATATACCTCGTCCGGCCTGGGCGAATCGACCACCGACATGGCGTGGGACGGACAGGCCATCATCTACGAAAACGGCGAGCTGCTGGCGGAAGCGCCGCGCTTTGCCAACGGTTCGCACCTGATCACCGCCGACGTGGACCTGGAACGGCTGTCGCGCGAGCGCATGCGCCTGTCCACCTTCGGCCAGTGCGTGCGCCAGCACGCGGACGAAGTGGCCCGGTTCGCGCTGGTGCGTTTCGAGCTGCCGGTGGAGCGTAGTGCGCCGCTGGCGCTGGCGCGCAACGTGCAGCGCTTCCCGTATGTGCCAGCCAACCCGGCGCTGCGCGACGAGCGCTGCACCGAGGTCTACAGCATCCAGGTACAAGGACTGGAGCAGCGCCTACGATCGTCCGGCATCCAGAAACTGGTGATCGGAATTTCCGGCGGCCTCGATTCGACCCATGCGCTGCTGGTGTGCGCGAAAGTCATGGAGCGCCTGGGCCTGCCGCGTACCAATATCCTCGCCTACACGATGCCGGGTTTCGCGACCAGTGAACGCACGCTGGCGCAGGCGCGCAGGCTGATGGAGGTGGTCGGCTGCAGCGCCCACGAGATCGACATCCGTGCGAGCTGCGAGCAGATGCTGAAGGATATCGGCCACCCCTACGCCGATGGCAAGCCGGTGTACGACGTCACGTTCGAGAACGTGCAGGCGGGCGAGCGTACCAGCCACCTGTTCCGGCTGGCGAACCGGCACCATGCGCTGGTGGTCGGCACCGGGGACCTGAGCGAGCTGGCGCTGGGCTGGTGCACCTACGGCGTGGGCGACCACATGTCCCACTACAACGTGAACGCCAGCGTGCCGAAGACGCTGATCTCGCACCTGGTGCGCTGGGTGGCCGAAAGCGGCGCGATCGGCGCCGATGGATCGCAGGTACTGGAGGAAGTGCTGGCCACGAACATCAGCCCGGAGCTGGTTCCGGGCAGCGCGGGAGACCAGCCGGAGCAGTCCACCGAAAGCGTGATCGGGCCGTACGAACTGCAGGACTTCAATTTGTTCTACATCCTGCGCTATGGCTTCGCGCCGTCCAAAGTGGCGTTCCTGGCGTGGAGCGCGTGGCGCGACCGCGGGCAGGGCGCATGGCCGCATGGCGCGCACGTGCCGCGCAACCAGTACGAGCTGGGCGACATCAAGCGCGTGCTGCGCATCTTCGTGTCGCGCTTCTTCCGCGGCAGCCAGTTCAAGCGATCGTGCGTGCCGAACGGCCCCAAGGTCGGCACCGGCGGCTCGCTGTCGCCGCGCGGCGACTGGCGCGCACCGAGCGACTCGGAGGCGACCGTGTGGCTGCGCGACCTTGAGCGGATACCTGATACTGCGACAAACCAAACCGGAGACAAGCAATGAAACAGATCACCTGCGTCATCAAACCCTTCAAGCTCGACGAAGTGCGCGAAGCGCTGGCCGACGTCAACGTCACCGGCCTGACCGTCACCGAAGTCAAAGGATTCGGGCGCCAGAAAGGCCACACCGAGCTGTATCGCGGCGCCGAGTACGTGGTCGACTTCCTCCCCAAGATCAAGATCGAGGTGGTGGTGGACGATGCGATGGTCGATTCCGTGGTGGACGCCATCATCAAGGCGGCGCGCACCGGCAAGATCGGCGATGGCAAGATCTTCGTCCAGGACGTCCAGCAGGTGATCCGCATCCGCACCGGCGAGACCGGTCCCGACGCCGTCTGAATTTTCCCTCCTTCCTTGACCGGGCCAAGCCGGCCCGGTCATCCCCCGCATCGCCCCCTCCAGTCCGAAATCTTTCCCTACAGAACTACCTTGTTGGTCTATCGCCACAAAGAAACCAAAAGTTAAAACTCGATAGCATTTTTGTAATTGAATAGAAACAAATGCTTCGTATACTCAGCAGCAGCATTGGCGTGCGCCTGA
>DASWYE010000110.1:0-21307 GCA_036405115.1 Telluria sp.
ACGTGCAGGTCGCGCTCGATCGAGACGACCACCGGGTCGATCAGCACCGCCTGCCCGGTCTCTTCGCAACCGACCAGATAGGTGTATGTGCTCGACAGTGGTTCAAACAATTGGCGGAAGATCATGCGGCCTTACCTCCGATGGAATCAGCCCGGTGCGAGCCGGAGCGGGCTTCCAGTATAGTGCGCACGCCCGCAAGGGCGCGCACGCTGCCGGGCTTGCGCCCCAGGCTTACCTGAACCTGGCGAGGTCCGGATCGGTAATTTTCTGCTCTGGCAACCCGGTGATGGCGGGCAGCTCCGACAGGCGCGGCATGCCCCCCTTCACATGTACCTGGCCGCGCTTGTCGCGCCACACCACGCCGGGCGTGCCGGCAATGCCGAATTGCCCCATCAACTCGCCGTTGCGGTTAATCGACGCGGCGACTGCGGGGTGGCTGCGTTCGTTCACCTTGGGATCCTGCGTCCACGGCTTGCCATGGTTCAGCTCCATCTTGCGGAACGCCGCGGTCTTGTCGCTCGCCGTCAGGATGGACAGCGCCTTCGGCATACTGGTCGGGCCCAGCGTTGCGACCGGAATCCAGCGCACCTGCAAGCCAGCCGCCTCATACGGCTGCACCGCCTTCCACATGAGGTGGCAGAACGGGCAGTTTGCATCCACAAACACGTAGATGACGCTCTTCGGTTTGCTCATGTCGCCTTCCACCACGAATGCCGATTTTTCCAGCTGCGCATACGCCGCGCTCAGGTCGGGTTTGGGCACATACTTGTCCTGATGCTGTTCGGACAGGTTCTGGCCGCGCTCGTCGATCAGGCTGCCGGCGATCAGGGTCTTCTTGTCAGCAGTGGTGTACACGATGGAGTGCTGCCCACCCTGCCCCAGAACCCATCCGGTCAGGCCGGATCCGGCCGGGAATTGCTTGACGACCTTGACGCCGGCGTTGACGGCGCCCTTGAGCACCGGCGGAAGCGACTCGGCGGCGTGGGCGGTGGCGATGGGTGCGGCCGCAATCAGGGCGGCATAAGCGATCGATGTAAGGGGTTGCATTTTCACTCCGGAAGAACGGCGGTTAATTGGCTGCTGGCTACGCCATCTTTGACGACGCCCAGCGAATCGAGGAATTTGTCGGCATTCTGGTAGCCGATGACGCGGGTGCCGGGGATTTCCTGACCACCCTTGCCGAAGAACACGATCCCCGGCGGCCCGAACAGGCCGAATCGCTTGAGCAGGGCCTGGTCGGCGGCATTGTTGGCTGTCACGTCCGCCTGCACCAGCAGCATCTGCCCAAAGTGCGCCTTCACGCGCGG
This sequence comes from Telluria sp., assembly GCA_036405115.1. Lineage (GTDB taxonomy): Bacteria > Pseudomonadota > Gammaproteobacteria > Burkholderiales > Burkholderiaceae_D > Telluria. Next base: position 1,308 of record DASWYE010000110.1, read on the forward strand.
ATCAGAGAACGTGAACCGCTCCATCTCCTTGCATGACACGCACCAGTCCGCGTAGAAATCGAGCATCACGGTCTTGCCGGACGCTGAGGCGAGCACAGCATCGAGCTCCTTGACCGAGCTGACGCGGCGGAAATGCGTTTCCGATGCTGCTGCCACCTCAGCCCGCGTGAACGGGTCGAACGGACCGCTACCGCCAAGCGCCAGGCCAGCCACTTGCGTCACGCCGAGTACCGCAGCCAGCAGGCCGACCACGGTCTTGGCCGGGCGGCGCGGCGCGTGGCGCAGCAGCACGACAGCGTAGCCGATAGCCAGTGCCGCCCAGCCAGCCATTTGCAGCCAGGCCGGGATGACCGGCGTGACGATCCAGAGTGCGGTGCCGAGCATCAACACGCCGAAGAAGCGCTTGATCTCGTCCATCCATGCGCCAGCGCGCGGTAACAGCGCACCGGCGGATGCGCCCAGCAGGATCAGCGGGACGCTCATACCGGCTGCCATCGCGAACAAGGCGCTCCCGCCAATGAATGCGTCGCGGGTCTGGCTGATGTACACCAGCGCACCGGCCAGCGGCGCAGCCACGCATGGCCCGACGATCAGCGCAGAGAGCGCGCCCATGACGAATACGCCCGCGTGGCTGCCCGCCCGGCGGTTCTGCGAGGCGCCCATCAGGCGCGACTGGATCGCTGCCGGGACCTGCAACTGGTACACGCCGAACATCGACAGCGACAGCGCCGCCATCAGCAGCGCGAACGCGCCCAGCACCCAGGCATTCTGCAGCGCCGCGGCCAGGCCCTGCCCGGCCAGGCCGGCCGCCACGCCCATCAGTGTGTAGACCAGGGCCATGCCCAGTGAATAGCTCAACGACAGGGCCAGCCCGCGGCTGCGCGACAGTTCGCGGCCCTCGCCCACGATGATCGACGAAAGGATCGGCAGCATCGGCAGCACGCACGGCGTGAACGACAGGCCAATCCCGAGCAGCAGGAACATCGGCACGATCACGGCCAGCTCGCGGCTGCCGAGCGCGCGCTCGATGCGGCCAGCTTCGCCGCCGGCGGCGCCCGGCGCATCGTTGCGCGCGCCAGTACCCGGCGCAACTTGGCCTGCATCCAGCGAGACGGTGGATGTCATTGGCGGATAGCACAGGCCACGGTCGGAGCAGCCCTGCGAGGTCACGTCCAGCGTGAAGCTGCCGTTGGCTTCCACCGGAATGCGGATGACGACCTGTCCGCGGTACGTTTCCATGTCCTTCTGGAAGGTCTCATCGTAATAGACCTTGCCTTGCGGGTAGCCCGGCTCGCCCAGTTGCGCATCGCGCGCCTTGAACGCGAACCGGTCACGGTACATGTAGTAGCCGGGCGCGATGGTGAAGGTCACCTCGGCGCTGCCTGTGTCGGACATGGTTGCGGCCAGGCGGAACGCCTGTTCGGGCGGCAGGAACTCATCTTCTGCATTCGCCTGGCCTGCGACCAGCAGCAGCGCCACCAGTACCATGCCCAGGCGGCGGCCCAGGCCTGCCAAACGCTGCTGGAACACATCCATCATCTCGCCTCCCTTTACGTCGTATTTGGCCCGATGTTAATCAGGACCGATTACGTCAGCGTTAAGCGTCGAAATAAACTTGCAGTCACGCGCACATGCCCCCACTAGCCGTCCGCCCGGTAGTAAGATCTGCTCGTTTACTATTGTTTTTTCAGGATTGATATGCGGGTGTTAGTGATTGAAGACGATGAACTCGTCGCCAGCGGCATCATCGCCGGGCTGCGCCTGTCCGGCATCGATGCCGACCACGTGGCCAGTGCCTCCCACGCGGAAACCGCGGTGCAGACTGGCAGCTTCGACGTCATCATCCTGGACCTGGGACTGCCGGATGAAGATGGCCTCGAGATGCTCAAGCGATGGCGCCGCCGTGGTCTGGATTTTCCGGTCCTGGTACTGACCGCGCGCGACGATGTGCAGGACAAGGTGGCAGGCCTGCGCAGTGGCGCCGACGACTACCTGGTCAAGCCGTTCGAGCTGGACGAGCTGGTGGCGCGCCTGCACGTTCTGCAGCGCCGCCGTGCCGGCCGCAGTGTCGACCAGATCGAGCACGGCCCGCTGGTGTTCGATCCCGCCACCTGCGAGGTCAGGCTGCACGGCCAGCCGGTCGAGCTGTCGCGCCGCGAACTGGCGCTGCTGCAGGCGTTGCTCAACAGCGGCAAGCGCATCCTCAGCGCGGATCAGGTCAAGGACAGCCTGTACGGCCTGGGCGAAGCCGTCGAAAGCAATGCGCTGAACGTGCACATCCACCACTTGCGCCGCAAGCTCGGGCCGAACATCGTTGAAACGGTGCGTGGCATGGGCTACCGCCTCGGGCAGGCAGGCGAATGAAGACCCTGCGCCTTCGCCTGGTGCTGGCTATCGGCGCGTCGTTCGCGCTGTTCTGGACCATCTCGTCGGTGTGGACCCTGATCGACTTGCGCAACGAGTTCCGCAGCGCGCTTGACGAAAGGCTGGCGGCGTCGGCGCGAATGGTGGCGGCGCTGGTGGCCGACGCTCCGCAACTGGCGTCCCGTAAGCCCGCGCCGGGCACAATGTCCTTGCCACAGGTACTTCGCACCGATAGCGTAGCCTGCGAAATCCGTCTGCTGCGCGGCGACATCCTGGCCCGCACCGGCAATAGCCCGGGCCACCTTGGCCGGGTCACGCCGGGCTTCCGTACCCGCACGATTGACGGGGTCACGTGGCGTAGCTACACGATCGAACAGAACGGCGTGCGCATCACCACGGCCGACAAGGTCGAACGGCGCCAGCAGCTGTTCCGCGATATCGCGCTGGCCGCGTTCGTGCCGTTCCTGATTGCGATGGTGGCGGCGCTGATCGCCTTGTGGTTCGCCGTGCGCCGTTGCCTGCGTCCGCTCGAACGCGTGCGCGGCGCGCTGGCTGCGCGCGATCCGGCCGCACTGGAACCGCTGCCAGAGGCGGGCCTGCCGCAGGAGCTGGCGCCGCTGGTCGGCACGGTCAACAGCCTGCTGGCGCGCATTTCGCGGGCGATCGAGCGCGAGCGCCGCTTCACTGGCGATGCCGCGCATGAACTGCGCACCCCGCTCACGGCAGTGAAAACCCATATCCAGGTTGCCCGCCTGAGCGAGGGCGGCGCCGATGCCGTGCTGTCGCTGGAGCAGGCCGAGCAAGGCGTGCGGCGGCTGCAGGGGATCATCGAGCAGCTGCTGATGCTGGCGCGGGTCGAAGGTTCGGTGTCGTTCGACGCCGACGAGCAGCTCGATGCCGGCTCGGTTGCCGCGCAGGCGGTCGCGCAGTTGCCCGCTGCACAGGCGGCCAGGATCGCGCTTGTCGATGAAGGCGGCGGCACGCGCACTTTGCAGGTGCCCGCATCGCTGGCGGTGACCGCGCTGCGCAACATCCTTGATAATGCCCTGCGCTACGGCGCGCCCGAGGGACCGGTATCGCTGCGCATCGAGCCGGGCGAACAGGCCGTCGCGTTCGTGGTCGAGGACCAGGGCGCCGGCATGAGCGCGGCGGACATCGGCAAGGCCGGCGAGCGTTTCTGGCGCAAGGGTAACGGCCAGGGAAGCGGCCTCGGCCTCTCAATCGTCGCGGCCATCGCTGCGCGCTTCGGAGGCGCCTGGCAGCTCTCCCCGCGCGCCGGCGGAGGGCTGGCCGCGCGCCTCAGCTTCCCGGCAAGGTGAATCCCATCCGTGCTCCACGCACACTGCCGGAGTGATACCGTTAAGCGGACAGGAACTCATTCAAAGGAGCGAACATGCGCTGCCCCGCCATGCTTGCAGTGGTCCTTCTCGCCGGACCGGTGATTGCGCAAGAGCAGGTCAACCCATCAAACGTGCCACCCGGAGCGGAAAAGTCAGCGAAAACCCGCGCCCTGGAGGCAGGCGCCAAACTTCTTCAGCGTAACAGCCCGGCGACCGCCTTTGACGTCTACCTGGTGGGCTTCCATCCGATGAAGGAGCATCCGGAGCAGCAGATGGAGGCACATCATTTTTGCCACCAGAAGAATGAAGACTTCGCACAATGCGTGCTGTTCGACGGCAACACAAAGAATGCAAATATGCACGGTGTCGAATACATCATTTCCGAGAAGCTGTTCAATTCACTCCCGCCGGGCGAACGTAAATTCTGGCACCCTCACAACGGCGAGATCCTGAGCGGACAACTGATGGCGCCAGGGATTCCCAAGGTTGCCGAGAAAGCCCTGATGAAATCAAAGATGAACAGCTACGGTAAAACCTGGCACGTCTGGAATACGGGCGTGCGGGGCCAACCGGCGGACGTCCTGCCTCTTGGAGAACCGATGCTTGCCTGGTCCTTCAACCGGGACGGCGAAGCCGCACCGGGACTGGTGGAGGAACGCGACCGGAAAATGGGACTGGATTCGGCGCGATCGCGCCAGGACCGCTCCGAGCTCCGGAGCCTGGCCAGGCCGCAGTCCGGCGTGGATGACTTGAAGGGCAAGTTCGCCAGGCCGACAACTGACATCCCTGGTGTCGTGCAGATGAAGTGATCCGATTGCCGTACTCCTTATCGCCGCCCCACATGAAAGGAGATCCAAGTGCATTACGCATCCGCAGAAAGCCCGGGCCCGGAAAGCGCCGACCGCGTGCGACGCTCTACGCCCGAGCAGATCAACAGAAAGATAGATCACGAGACCAATGCCCGGGTTGCGCGCTTTTCAGGCCACGACCGGCAGGCGATCGAGCGGCGCATCGATGAGCTTGACCGTGAATGGGATGTGGAGCGCTGGCTGGAGGTCAATGCCTCCACGCTCGCTCACGGGCCTGGTGCTGGGCGTGACCGTCAACCGCAGGTGGCTGCTGTTGCCCGGCATCGTCCTGCCCTTCCTGCTGCAGCACGGATTGCAGGGATGGTGCCCGCCCTTGCCGGTATTGCGCAGGCTCGGCGGGCGGACGCGGGGCGAAATCGATCGGGAAAAATATGCGTTGACTGAAGCCCTCGATCGATCCTGAAGGCGCGGTCACGTCAGGCCGCAGCCTGCGGCGCGCGCAGCAAGCGGCTGGAATTGGCGATCACACTCAGACTGCTGGCCAGCATGGCAAAAGCCGCCGCCGCAGGAGGGACGGCGCCGCTTGACGCCAGGCCCAGCACCAATACGTTATAGACCATCGAAAAGGCCAGGTTCTGCCGCACCACGCGCATCGTTAAGCGCGCGTGTTCCCACGCCACGACGACCTGTCTCAGACCACCGCTGGCGATCACCACGCCGGCTGTCGCGACGGCAGCGGTGGATGCTCCCTGTACCGATATGCCGCAGTCGGCTGCCGCCAGCGCCAACGCGTCGTTGATGCCGTCGCCAACGAACACGGCCGGCTTTTGCGCAGCCTCGACCACTTCCGCCTTCTGCGCGGGCTGGCAGGCTGCGTGTACCCGTGACGGATCCAGCCCGACCGCCGCGGCCACCGGCGCGGCAGCGCGCGCGCTGTCGCCAGTCACAAGGCGCGCCGCGACCGCACCGCCAGTGAACGCCTCGAGCGCGCCGCGGGCATCGCCACGCAGTTGGTCATGCAATAGCAGCGATCCGATCCATGCTCCATCGCGTGCGACCTCGATCCGCGTGGCCACAGTGCCGTCGCCTGCCGCCGGGACGCTCACGCCGTGCAAGGCAAGGAAGGCTGCATTACCGACCAACACCTTATGTTCACCGTCGGCGCTGTGCCAGCTGCTGCCCTGGCCGTAGCGCCGCGCCTGGCCCGGTGGCTGGTTACCGCCGGCCTGCGCCGCAGCAGTCCGGATCGCTTGCGCAACCGGGTGGGCGATGTCGGCCTCCGCCAGCGCCGCCCAGTACAGGACGTCGGACGGCGCCGCCGTGGGGCCGGCCAGCACCTCCGCCACTTCCAGCCGGCCTTCGGTCAACGTTCCGGTCTTGTCGAACATGATTTCCCGTGCATGCGCCAGCGCTTCCAGCGACGCGGGGTCGCGGAACAGGATGCCCTGACCGGCCGCGCTCGCGGCCGAGGCAGCGTATGCGAGCGGCAGCGCCAGTCCCACCGCGCACGGGCATGCCGCGACCAGCACCGACAGGGCCCGCAGCGCCGAGTGGACGGCGTCGCCCGTCCAGATCCAGCCGGCCCCGAAGGTGGCGGCGGAAAGCAGCAGCGCGGCCGGCACCAGCCAGCGCGCGAAGCGCTCGGCCTGCATCGCGATCGCGCTCTTGGCGCCAAACAGTTCCAGCATGCGCACGCCGATGCGGTCGATGAAACGCTGGCCGTATGGCTGTTCGACGCGCACCAGCAGGCGGCACGACAGATTGATGCAACCGGCAGCTACGCGCTCGCCCGGCCGCACCAAAGCCGGCGCAGACTCGCCATTGAGTACCGCGCGATCGACCTCGCTTTCGCCCTCCTCGATGACACCGTCGACGGCAATACGCTCCCCGGCGTGGACCAGCACCAGGTCGCCCGGCTGCACCTCGGTCACGGGCACCTCGGTCGCCGTCGAGCCATCGACGATCCGCCGGGCGGTTTCGGGAACGGCCTGGCGCAAGGCGTTCACCGCGGCGGAATTGCGCCGGCGCGCATGCAGTTCGACCAGGCGGCCGCACAGCAGGAAGGTAACCAGCATGGTGGCCGAGTCGGGGTAGACTTCGGCGCTGCCGCGTGCCAGCGCCCATGCGGACAACACGCATGAAGCGAGCACGCCCAGCGAAATCAGCGCATCCATGCCCGGTACGCCGGCACGCAGCGTGCGCCAACCGGCGCGGTAGAAAGCCTGCGCCGACCATGTAACCACCGGCAGCGCGGCCAGGCAGGAGGCCAGCGCCACCCACCATCCCTGCGGGGAGGCGGCCAGGCCGGCGTCCAGGTACAGGGCCAGCGTGCCGAGCATGCTCCACATCCCGAAGAACCCCGCCACTGCCAGGCGCAGCCAGACCGCGCGCGCCTGCTCGTCGACCTGGCGCTCCATTTCCTGAGCTTCGACCAGCGGCAGGATGCGGTAGCCCAGCTTCTCGACGCGCGCGAACATCTCGTCCAGATCCACCCGCAGCGGGTCCCAGCGCACCAGCGCCGAGCCGCCCGCGAAGCTGGTGCTCGCCCAGGTGACGCCAGGGGACCTGGCGAGCGTGCGCTCGACCGCCATCGCACAGCTGCCGCACCACATGCCGTCGATGCTGACCACCATCCGCCCCGCCCTGCGCAGGGAGTCGCGGTCGATGCCGGCGAATGGCGCGTCCATCGCGTCAGGCCCCGGCAGCTTTCGGGCGCGCTACGCCAACGCCCATGATGGTGCCGTTGACTTCCTTGCCGTAGTAGCTCTTTTCCTTCTTGTGGAATTTGGCGCGCGCCTCCTCGATCGTGCCGGTCTGGCGCGGATCCTTCGGGCGCTCGTGGCTGTTGATGTAGGCCGCCACATCCCATGCGTCCTGGTCGGACAGGCTGTATGGTTTGCTAAGCGGCATATTCGCCTTGATGAAGCCTGCCGCGGTGTCGATGCGCGACATGCCGGCACCCCAGTTGTACGCCTCCGCGCCCCACAGCGGCGGGAAGCGCACCTTGCCGTCGGCTTCCTTGCGGCCCTGACCGTCCGCGCCATGGCACAGCACGCAGTTTTGCTGGTACACGCTGGCCCCGCGCTTGTAGTCGTAGCCGAGCGCGGTTTCCTTGACCTTGATGTAGCCGCCGCCGCGCATCTCCTCGCCGGTCGGCGCGCCGTCGGCAAGCCAGTACATGTACGTCATCAGCTCCTTGTAGACGTCGTCGCCCGGCGGCGGCGCCTTGCCGGCCGGCGCGGCCTGGGCATTCATCGAGTAGTTGAAGCAGCCGTTGATGCGCTCTTCCAGCGTGTTGATCTTGTTGTTCTTGGCGCGGAACTTCGGGTACTGCACGTAGGCGGCCCACATTGGCGCCGAGTTCTCGCGGCGGCCGGCATCGAGGTGGCACTGGGCGCACGACATGCTGTTGCCGACATAGCGCGCGGCGTACTTCGGGGTATCGATGAAGATATCGCGCCCGCGCTTGATCGCATCGCCCACCGGGCCATCGGGAATCTCGTCCTCGGACGGCGGCACGAAGTAGCCGTCGTGGCCGACCGGCTGCATTGGTGCAGGCGCCTTGCCCTCCTTGTCGCCCTTGCGTGCCGCGCGCGCATCGCGCATGGCCTGGCGGGCGGCCTTTTCGGCCACCTCGTGCGAGGCCGCCGGGCCGGACGGCGCGCCGCCCATCGCTGCGTATAACTTGTGCCATCCGCCGCTCTGGTAGATCAGTGTACCAAAGGCGAACAGCGCCAGGCCGCCAACCGCAGCGCCGGCCAGGCGGCGTGCGGTACGGCCCACGCTGTACGGCGAGCTGTTCGGGGTATCGTTCGGGTTCTTCATGTGTTCACCAAATCTTGCGGTCAGGGTTGCGGGGACAGCGTCCGTGCCGCCGGGGCCATCGAGCCCAGGTAGTCGGAAACGGCGCGCATGTCGTCAAGGCTCATGCGCTGCGCGATGCCATCCATCAGCTGTTGGGGCGAGTTCTTGCGCTGTCCGCCATGCCACGAGGCCAGCTGCGCGAACAGGTAGTCAGGCTTCTGCCCGGCCAGCGCAGGGAAGCCCGGCGCCACGCCTTCGCCGCTCATGCCGTGGCACGAGAAGCAGGCGGGAACATTGGTCTTCCAGTCGCCTTTCTCGGCCAGCATGCGGCCCCGCTCGAGGTCACCGCCCAGCGATGGCGCACTGGCCATGCGCAGGTCGATGCCGGCGTAATAGCGCGCCAGCTTGTCCATATCCCGGTCGGACAGGGCACGCACGACGAACGCCATCGATTCGTTATGGCGCAGCCCGGACTTGAAGTCCTGCAGCTGCTTTTTCAGGTAATCGGCCGGCTGGCCCGCCAGCCGTGGCGTATTCAGGTTGCCCTGCCCGACTTCGCCATGGCACGAAGCACAGCTCCAGGCCTGGCCTTTGCCAAGCGCCACCAGCTGCAGGGTGGCGGGATCGGCATCGGCCACACCGGAGGCCTGTGCCTGCGCATCCTTCGTCGCCGCTGGCGGCGCTGCGGAGGCCATCTCGGCCTGCCGGTCCGATGCGCGCTGCTGCGCCACATATTCGGTCACGTAGGTCAGCAGGCCCCAGGTCGCCAGCGCAAACAGCACCGCCATCACGAACACGGGAATCGGGCGGGTCTGCTCCCATGGATCGAAGGACTCGTCGACCGCCGGGTTGTTGGGAAGATCTTCACGCTTCATCGTTGCGCTCCTTTGGACAGCGCGTATCCTTCGTCACGGATGCGCTCATTGGCCGGCTCGGCCGGATAGGTGCGGTTCAGGCCCTGGAGGTAGGTCACCAGGTCGAGCGCTTCCTGCCGGGCCACCACGACTTCGCCCTGCGGCTGGAATTCGGGCGGCAGCTTGACCACCACGTCGCCTGGCGCTGCCGACTGCTTGCGCTCGAACAGGTAGGGGTAGGACGGCATGATGCTCCAGTCGAAGATCGCGCGCGGCTGGTAGAGGTGGGTCAGGTGCCAGTCGCGGCTCGGCAGGCGTGCCCCGACGTTGAGCAGGTCCGGGCCGGTGCGCATGGTGCCCAGCTGGTGTGGGCGGTCGAACGCGAAGTCGGCCGCGGAAGGCGCCCTGCCCCAGCCCTTCGCCAGGTCCGCGAGTGTCTGGCCTGCGGCGCGCGGCTGCTGGCTGTGGCAGTAGACGCAGCCCTGGTTGATGTACTGCTGGCGTCCGGCCAGCTGCTGCGGCGTGTAGTCGGCCAGACCGGGGGGCGGCGCCTGGTCGCGGATCTGCGCACCCGGCACCACTACCAGCATCAGGGTGGCGAATGCGAGGATGGCAATGGCGCCAACGAAAATGGGAACAATCCGGTTCATCTCAAGCTCCTGCGGGAATGGCGGCCGGCTGCTCGCCGGCGATGGCGCTGCGCACCCTGCCTTTACCCATCAGCAGCGCGGCAATGTGGAAAGCAAACACCAGGTGGCCCAATGTCATCAGGCTGCCGCCCAGCGAGCGCGCCTGCAGGTACGGGATGGTGGCGCGGGTCACCGACTCGAACGAACGGCCGGCATCGAGCAGGCCAACGCCCTGGATCCAGCCGCCCAGCGAGATGCCCAGGAAGTAGATCGAGAAGCCGCCGACCACCAGCCAGAAATGCAGCTTCAGGAGACGCGGCCACGGCCAGTCACGTCCGGTGAGGTAGGGCAGCATGTAATAAAACGCGCCGAACAGCACCATGCTGGTGAAGCCGTAGGCGCCAAGATGCGCATGACCGACCGTGTAATGGGTGAAGTGTGTGATCGAATTGATCGAGCGTAGCGCTTCGATCGAACCCTGGAACGAAGACAGCGTGTACATCAGCGCCCCCAGCGCGACGAAACGCAGCGCGACCGACTCCTTCAACGCCCAGGCATTGCGCGCCACGGTCGTGTGCTGGTTGATCGCCACCGCGATCACCGGAATGAACATCATCACGCTGTGCACGATCGACAGCGTCACCAGCCAGGTTGGCACTGGTGCGCCGATCAGGTGGTGGATGCCGACCTGGCTATAGAACAGCGCCAGGCCCCAGAAGCCCAGCAGCGACAGGCTGTACGAATACACCGGCTTGCCAACGATCTTCGGGATCAGGTAATAGGCGGTGCCCACGCCGATCGGCGTAAGCCACAGGCCCAGCACGTTGTGCGCGAACCACCAGTTGACCGTGGCCTGCTGGACCCCGGCGTGGAGCCCCGGGAGGTTGGCGATGAAATACAGCACCGGGAACCAAACGAGCCCGCCGAGGAAGTACCAGCCCGACACATAGATATGGTGTGATTTGCGGTGCCGCGCCGTCATCACCAGCGGGAACGCCAGGCAGGCCCCGCCGAAGGCGAGCAGCAAACCGATCTGCCACGGAATCTCCAGCCATTCGACGCCCTGGGTATGGCCGAGCGCGATTGCCGCCGCACCCATCGCCACGCCCAGCGTCCATACCATGGCGCCGAACATGGCCAGGCGCGGATGGCGCAAGGGCGTGTGGAAAATGCGCGGCACGATCCACAGCGCCGCAGCGATGCCCGCCACGGACAGCCAGCCGTAGGCGACCAGGTTCAGGTGCAGCGTGCGCATGCGCCCGAAGGTCAGCGGCGCATATTCCACCAGCCAGTCCGGCAAGTGGAGCTTGAGGGATGCGATCACGCCAAAGGCCGAGCCCAGCACCAGCCAGAGCGCGGCCACGGCCACCATCAGCAGCACGACAGGTCGTCCGGACAGGTCGATCCGCTCGCGGATCGCGTCGAACCGGTGCGCCTGGCTGCCTGCAGCGGGGCGTCCGAAGGCGGTAGTGTCGTCCGGGACCCCGGCCTCGCCCGGTTCAAAGATGGTGGCGGCATCGCTTTGCGTCAGTGCGAACTGGCGCTTTGCGATTGCCCAGATCAGGAAGCCGAGCGCCGCGAGCGACGCGAGGAAGCTCAGCGCTAGCAGGAGTCCAATGGTGATTTGCATGATATCTGGTGTCGGGAAGGCGGCAACTGCGCTGCCTGAAGGTTGGCGCTGGCGGGCCCTTCGCCCGTCGCCCATCGCCGCTGGCTGCATGGGTGCGCTTGGGATCAGCCTGTTACGGGCCGCGATGCTACGCGGCACTGGTTAACGCAGCGTTAACTGGGCCTTGCGCCACGGTCTGTTCTCTCGAAGCAACATCTCGCCTCGGGCGCGCAACATTGAGCCATGTCAAACATTGGCCGCAATTCAGCTTATAGGATTGCCAACCATCAAGCGCCGCGCCGTTGTCGCCCGTATATTTTTCCTGTCGGCACCGCCCATCCTGCAGAGAGACTGTCATGCTGAACTTCGAACGCTCCAGCCTCAGTCAGAAACTCTCCCTCCTCTCGCTCCTGTCCACCGGCACCGCCTTGATCCTGGTGTTCGCGGCGTTCACCATCGGTTCGGTGATCGAGCACCGGCGCGAAGCGCGCATCCAGCTCAATTCGCTGGCCGGCGTCATCGCGGGCAGCAGCGCCGATTCCCTGCTGCACCGGAACCGCCGCCTGGCGGAAGCGAACCTGTCCGCACTCAAGGCTCAGCCCGATATCACCAGCGCGGCGCTGTTCGATGCGCGCGGCCGGCTGTTTGCGGTGTACGGGAACGCCGATAGCGCACACCTGGGCAACGTCAGCGAGGATGCGCTGGCCACCGCCAACAGCGACAGCGCGGCGTCCTGGTCGCCGCGCCTGCGGGTGTACCACCAGATCAACGATGCACGCGGCGTCGCCGGAGTGGTCATGATCGAAGCCAGCATGATCGGGATGTGGATCGAAATCGCCAAGGGCCTGCTGGTGCTGGCGCTGGCGATGGCCGGTTCGATGCTGGTCGCGCTGCCGCTGGCCGGCCGCTTCAAGGCCAGCGTCGCCGACCCGATCACCAGGCTGATCGCCGCCGCGCGCAAGGTGACCGAGACGCAGAACTACACGCTGCGCGTCCCGCACAACCGCAGCGATGAACTGGGCGCCCTGATCGACAGCTTCAACGCCATGCTGGCCCAGATCGAGGAGCGCGGCAGCGAGCTCGCGAACCACCGCGACGAACTGGAAAACCAGGTCGGCGTACGCACCGAGCAGCTGGAAAAGGCCAAGAACGCGGCGGAAGCGGCCAGCCGCGCCAAGAGCGCCTTCCTCGCCACGATGAGCCATGAGATCCGCACGCCCATGAACGGGGTGCTGGGGATGACCGAGATGCTGCTGGCCACGCCGCTGACGGAATCGCAGCGCAGGTATGCCAGCATGGTGCAGCGATCGGGCGAGCACCTGCTGGTGCTCATCAACGACATCCTGGACTTTTCCAAGATCGAGGCGGGCAAGCTCACGGTCGAGTACATCCACTTCAACCTGTGCGACCTGCTGGACGAGATCGACAACGTGTACCGCCCGCAGGCGCAGGCCAAGGACATCGCCTTCCACGTGGAAGTGCCAAGCGACCTGCCGGTGGCCGTGTGCGGCGACCCGAACCGCCTGCGGCAGGTGCTGGCCAACCTGGTCGGCAATGCGATCAAGTTTACCGACCGCGGCGAAATCCGGGTCTGCATCAGCATCCTGGCGGAGTGCGAGCAGAACGCCAGCCTGCGCTTCGAGGTCCACGATACCGGCATCGGCATCGCGCGCGAGGCGCGCGCCCGCATCTTCGAGGCTTTCTCGCAGGCGGACGACTCCACGACCCGGCGCTACGGCGGCACCGGCCTTGGCCTTGCAATATCAAAACAGCTGGTGGAGTTGATGGGAGGAAAAATTGGCGTGGAGAATGCTTTAACGCAAGGCTCCATGTTCTGGTTCACGGTAACTTTTGACAAACGGCGGATCGAGCCGGACCGCCTGGACGAGGACTCGCTCAACAAACTGGAGGGCTTGCGCGTGTTGATCGTGGACGAACTGGAAGAGCGGCGCTCGGCGCTGGCAAAGGAACTGTCGCAGTGGCGGGTGGCGGCGGACCACGCCGACTGCGAGACACAGGCGATGGAAGCGCTGACCCGCGCGTCCGAGGCGGGGCGCGCGTATGACGTGGCGCTGGTCTCGATGTCGCTGGAGGGCACCAGCGGCCTGGCGCTGACGGCGATGGCCAAGGCGCGCCTTGCGGCCGCGCACACGCGCTACGTGCTGCTCAGCAGCCTGCACAACGCGGCCGACCCCGTGCAGCGGCGCGAAGCCGGCGTGTCCTACCAGTTGATCTCGCCGGTGCGCGCCGGCGACCTGTTCGACTGCATCGCGCGCCTCCCGCGCCAACCTGCCCGCACCGAAGCCGCGCCCGTCATCCCGGACCGCCCCGCCCCGGCAGTCCAGGCCCGCCGGCGCAAGGTGCTGCTGGCCGAGGACAACCCGGTCAACGTCGACGTGGCCACCGCGATGCTGGACGCGATGGGGCTGGACGTGCAGTGCGTCGGCAATGGCGAGGAAGCGCTCAACGCGGTGCGCAACGGCAGCTACGAACTGGTGCTGATGGACTGCCAGATGCCGGTGATGGACGGCTTCGCGGCCACCGCGGAGATCCGGCGCCACGAGCACATGAACGGCAAGGCGCGCAAGCTGCCGGTGGTGGCAATCACCGCCAACGCGCTGCAGGGCGACCGCGAATCGTGCCTGGCGGCCGGCATGGACGACTACCTCAGCAAGCCGTTCACCCAGCAGCAACTGGCCGCCGTGATCAGCCGCTGGATCGGGCTGCCGATCGCGGCCACCGTGCATCATGGCGACATCCGGCCAGCACCCGCGCCCGGGCCAGTGCCTTCGCCGGACAAGCGCGACGCCATCAACCACCATGCGCTGGACAACATCCGCGCGCTGTCGGAGGATCGCGGCCCGTCGATCGTGCGCAAGGTGGTAACGGCGTATGTGGACGACACACCGCTGCACCTGCAGACGCTGCGCCGCGCCATCTCGGGGGGCGACAGCGAAAAGCTGCGCTCGGCGGCGCACAGCCTCAAGTCCAGCAGCGCCAACGTGGGTGCCGAAACGCTGGCCCAGCTTTGCAAGCAGATGGAGACCCTTGGCAGGACCGAAACGACGGAAGGCGCAGCGACCATCCTCAGCGACATGGAGCAGGAATTCCAGGCCGTGCGGCACTCGCTCACGGAGATCCTGGAGAGGGAGACATGATATGCCAGACGCTTCGTCCGCCAAGCGCGGCGTAGTCCTGATCGCCGACGACGATCCCGTCATGCGCATGCTCATGCTCGAGATGCTCGGGCAGGTGGGGCTTGACGCGATCGAAGCCCGCGACGGCCGTGAGGCGGTCGAGCTGTGCCGGAGCGCGCAGGTGGACCTGATCCTGATGGACGTCGACATGCCCCACATGGACGGCTTCACGGCCTGCCGCGAGATCCGCCGCATCGAATCGGCCAATGCGATCCCGATCATCATGGTCACCGGCGGAGACGACATCGAGGCGGTCACCAACGCCTACGAGGCCGGCGCCACCGACTTCGTCTCCAAGCCGATCAACTGGCCGATCCTCGGCCACCGGGTGCTGTACGTGCTGCGCGCCAGCGACGCCATCGTGCGCCTGCGGATCGCTGACGCGCACAACCGCGCCGTGCTTGCGGCGATCCCCGACACCTTCTTCCGCATGAACCAGGACGGCATCTACCTCGACTACGAGCAGGGGCACGAGTGCGACGCCGACAGCAAGCCGGAAGACTTCGTCGGCCATCACGTGACACAGGTGCTGCCGCCCGCCATCGCCGGTAGGCTGCTCGACCAGATGCGCCACGTGCTCGAGACCCATACGATCGGATCGGTTGACTACGAGCTGCCTGGCCCGGCGCCCGCAGCGGGCGGGAATGCGCGCGAAGGACAGGTGCGCCATTTCGAGGCGCGCCTGGTTGAAACCGGTCCGGGCGAGGTGCTAGGGCTGGTGCGCGACATCAGCGAACGCAAACGCACCGAGGAGCAGATCCGCCGCCTGGCCTACTGCGACAGCCTGACCGGCATCCCCAACCGCCAGGCTTTCCTCGAGACGCTGGAGTCCGAACTGCACCGCTCGCGCAACGCCGGCAAGAAATTCGCGGTGCTGTTCATGGACCTGGACGCATTCAAGCGCATCAACGACACCCTCGGCCACAACGTCGGCGACCTGCTGCTCAAGCTGGTGTCGGAGCGGCTGCACGAGACGATCCGCCCCGGCGACCTGGTGTCGCACAATGACCCGAGCAGCAACCTGGCCCGGCTCGGCGGCGACGAATTCACGATCCTGATACCCGACCTGGAACTGGTCGAGGATGCGCTCAATGTCGCCCAGCGCGTCAAGGAAGCGATGCGGCGCCCGTTCATGATCGAAGGTCACGAAATATTCGTCACCGCGTCGATCGGCATTTCGCTGTTCCCCGAGGATGGAGACGACTGCAACTCGCTGCTCAAGTTCGCCGACACGGCCATGTACCACGCCAAGAACTGCGGCAAGAACAATGCCAAGCTATACAGCTCGTCGCTGACGATGCAGATCATGAGCCACGTGAAGCTGGAGGTCGGGCTGCGCCGCGCCCTGCAGAACGACGAGCTGTACCTGCTGTACCAGCCGCAGATCGACGTGCGCACCGCCTCGGTGGTCGGGGTGGAAGCGCTGGTGCGCTGGAAGCACCCGGAGCGCGGCATCATCTCGCCCACCGAATTCATTCCGCTGGCCGAGGAGACCGGCCTGATCGTGCCGATCGGCGAATGGGTGCTGCGCACCGCCTGCGACCAGGCGCGTGCATGGCACAAGCTGACCAAGCGTCCGGTACGCATGGCGGTCAACCTGTCGGCCAAACAGTTCAAGGACGACAACCTGGCGCAGATCGTATTGTCGGCGCTGCACGACACCGGGCTCGATCCGCGCTTGCTGGAGCTGGAGCTGACCGAAGGCACGCTGATGGACGACGCCCGCGCCACCCTGCACACGCTGGAGCAGCTGCGCGGGATCGGCGTGCACCTGTCGATCGACGAGTTCGGCACCGGTTACTCGTCGATGAACTACCTCACGCGCTTTGACGTGCGGGCACTGAAGATCGACCGCAGCTTCATCTGCGGCCTGCCGCAGGATTCGGAGAATGCCGCGATCACCCGCGCGATCATCGCGATGGCGCATGGGCTCAAGATGGCCGTGGTGGCGGAAGGCGTGGAGACGGGCGAGCAGCTGGTGCTGCTGCAGGAGTATGGCTGCGACCTGGCGCAGGGCTTCTTCCTCGGCCGCCCGGCTCCGGCCGACGCCATTACCGAGCGCCTGCGCAAACAGGCCACCACCGCATAACCGTCATCCCCGCGCACGCGGGGATGACGAGTCAACGGGTGAAGGTCAATGTGTGCCTGGCGGGGCCGGGCAGCAGCGGCACCGACTTGCCCTGCGCCCAGTCGCGGTGCCCGCTCAGGAAGTACGGCGACAGGGGATGCCCGCTCTGCCCTCCCGGCATGCTGAACACCCCCTGCTCCTCCTTTCCCGGCGTAACCGTAAAGCGCTCCGACTGGCCGAACTTCGGCCCCGCCACGCGCGGCATGTTGCCGTCGCCGGGCAGCTGGTCGGCAGGCACCGCCAGCCATGGCCGCAGCTGCGGCAGCGCCCCGCTGATCGGGTGCGCGATCGCCAATGTATTGCGCTCGCCCCAGGTCGCGCTGGCCAGCGTCTTGCCGGAGGTGAGGCGGTCCCGGATCACCTTGT
This sequence comes from Telluria sp., assembly GCA_036405115.1. GTDB lineage: Bacteria > Pseudomonadota > Gammaproteobacteria > Burkholderiales > Burkholderiaceae_D > Telluria. Next base: position 18,408 of record DASWYE010000110.1, read on the forward strand.
CCAGCGCCGCGAGCGAAAACTCCTGCCAGCTCGCATAGCCCGGCGGCAGCCAGCCGGCCGGCTGCTCGTCGAGCAGCCGCGCCGCCACGGCGCCCCAGCGCGGATTCGCCGCCGTCACGCCGGCTTTCTGCTCCAGCCTGGCCAGTTCGGCATCCACCCCGTCGAACAGCAGGGCGTGCACTGCCCACATGTATTCCCGGGTCAGCCGGTACGCGACCGAATCGGTGCTCGCGCGTCCCGTCCAGCCGGACTTGAGGATCGCCTTGAGCTGCGCCCGGTGCGGGTGGCGGCGCAGTGCGTCGCCATCGAGGGCGCGCAGCGCGCGCTCGCGCCAGGCCGCCAGGTACAGTGCGCGGTCGTCCAGCATCACACCGTAGGCGCTGCCGGTATCGGCCTTGGCGCCCAGCGCCAGCAGGCTGCTGCGCAACTGGCTGTGGCGCGCGCCGAGGTCAAAGCCGCCATCGCCAATCAGCTCGGAACCGGGACCGGCAAGCTGGCGGCTGTTGGCGGTCGAGATCTGGCCCGCGGCCGGATCGACGATGCGCGGGTACTCGGCAGGCTCCAGCGTCCCCTGCCAGATATGCGGGTCGCCGGCCGCCAGCGGGAAGGTCGATCCAATGCCATATTGACCGCGGCGCGGAAGCGCGCCCGCAATGGTCCAGCCGATACTGCCGCTGCTGTCGCCCACCACAAAGTTCTGTGCCGGCACGCCCATCGTGTTCGCCACCGCCAGCGCGCCTTCCACTGTTTCGATCGCCTCCAGCCACTGCGCATTGAAGTTCAGCGCGTTCGGCGCGTGCGCGGTCCAGTGCAGCGCGAACGTCCTGTTGCCGACCACCCGCAGCGGGCCGACCGAGGTCTCGCGCACGATCATCCGGTGTGGTGGCGCGTCTTTCACCAGGATCAGTTCCTCGGTCGCGGACACATCTTCCCACTCGTCGCGTGCGCGCACCTGTCCGGGGCGCTCCGGGCTGCTCTCGACAGCCACCAGGTCGAGATAGTCGCCATAGCTGTTGGTGAAGCCCCAGGCAATGTGGCCATTGCTGCCCACCAGCACCAGCGGCGTGCCGGGCAGCGTCAGGCCGACCACGCGCCGGTCGCGGCCGTCCTCGCCCGGATACTGCAAGGCCAGACGGTACCAGGTGTTGGGCAGGTTGATCCCGAGGTGCATGTCGTTCGAAACGATCGCGCCGCCGGTGCTGGTGCGGCTGCCCGCGATGGCGAAGTTGTTGCTGCCCACCGCATCGGCATACTCGCGCGCCGCGAACGCAAACACGCCTGCGTGTTTCGCCGGCGCGCGCATCCCCCACCATTCCGGCGCGGTCGCGGGAATCGGCACGGCTGCGGCCCCGGCTGGCGCACCGTCCAGCGGCACATCCCAACGGGTCGATTCGGGCAGCAGGAAGTTGAGCTGCTCGGCGGTCGAATGCTCGCGCAGCCAGCCGCGCGCCAGCTCGCGCCGTTCCAGGTTGTCCTGCAGGTCGAAGAACATGGCCCAGGCGACCAGCAGCGAGTCCGCCGCCATCCATGCGCGCGGGCGGGTGCCGGTCAGCGCATACTCGAACGGCCGCGCGTCCAGCGCGCCGATGCCGTCATTCACACCGCTGACGTAGCGGTCGAGCAGTTGCCGGTCCTCCGGCGGCATGGCGTTGATCGCGCGCTCGGCGCGTGCGCGGAACCGGTGCAGGCGGTGGGTGCGGTCGAGCGGCAGCGCCTTCTCGCCAAACAGTTCGGACAGTTCGCCAGCCGCGGAGCGGCGCAGCAGGTCCATCTGGAAGAAGCGCTCCTGCGCGTGGATATAACCGGTGACATAGGCGATGTCATGGCGGTTGGCGCCGCGGATCAGCGGCGCGCCGCGTGCGTCGCGCTCCACCGTGACGGGACCATTCATGCTGACCGAGCGCACCGTACCATCGAGCTGCGGCAGGCTGGCGCGCAGGAACAGCCACACACCGAACGCGGCGGCGGCCAGGAGCGATAGCAGCCCGACGACCGTCCACAAGGTCCACTTCTTCCACCCGCCCAACCGCATGCCTGCTCCCAGTCAACACTTCAATAGCTGGGAATATGCCAGAAAAAACGGAGGGCGGAGCTATTTGCGCCAAAAAAGCGAGTCGGCCGGCGTTGCTGCCATCCCGGCCGCCGGTTCGCGACCGCGCATGGGAGCCATCAGGCGCTCGTACCGGCTCATCATCTGGGGCAGCACCACGCCCCAGTCGTGCTGCTCGACTGCCTTGCGGCGTGCATTGGCGGCCAGCGCCGTCCGGTCCATGCCGTACACGCTCTGGATGGCAGCGGCGAACGACTCCTCGTCGTCCGGCTCGGCCCGCACGCCGGTGCCCGGAGTGACCAGCTCCGCGATGCCGCCCCCGGTGCACACCACCGGCAGGCCGCAGGACATCGCCTCCAGCGCGATCAGGCCGAAGGTTTCGCTGTCGCCGGCATGCACCAGCACGTCGCAACTGGCCAGCATGCGCGCCAGCCCGGCCCGGTCGAGCATGAAGTCGCGATGCAGCATGCGCTCGCCGGGCGCTGGCGGCGACGGGCCGTCACCGATCAGCAGCAGGTAGTACGGTGGTCCCAGCCGGGCCAGTGCGCCGGCCAGGATGTCGAGCCGCTTCTCGGGCGTGAACCGGCCTGCATAGACCAGCAGGCGGGCATCAGGCGGCAGCCCCAGTTCGGCCCGCAGGCCGGGATCGCGCCGGGCCGGCGAGAAGGTCTGGCTGTCGATCCCGAGCGTCTGGTGCACCGCACCCTCCACGCCCATGGCCGCCAGCCGCTGCACCATCAGGCGGCTGGGAGCGAGCACCAGGTCGAAGCGCCGGTACAGCGTGGCCAGGTAGCGTTCGCAGCCGTGTTCCGCCACCGGTCCCAGGCGCCGCAGCAGCAGGCGCGGCGTG
>DASWYE010000111.1:0-4521 GCA_036405115.1 Telluria sp.
TAGACTGGCCGGCATTCAATGAATGGGGAAGTTGATGATGTCCGATGCCTTGCTCGCCTACCTGCATTTCGCCACCATCTTTGGACTCGCCTCGCTGCTTGCTGTAGAGCTGTCGATGCTGGTGCAACCTGGAACGGGACAGCAGCTGCGCCGCTTCCGCACGCTGGACGGCTTCTACGGCATGTTCGCGGTGCTGGTACTTGCCAGCGGCATTGCCCGCGTGGTGTGGGGTGCCAAGGGCAGTGACTTCTACCTGTCCAATCCAGTTTTCCACGCCAAGGTGGGTCTGTTCGTGCTGGTCGGGCTGCTGTCGATCTATCCAACCATTCAGTTCCTCAAGTGGTCCAGGGCAGCCAGCGGCGATACCGGATACGCGCCCGCTTCCGCCATCAAAGGACGCGTGCGCGCACTGATCCTATTGCAGCTGGCTTTACTGGCGGCCATGCCCTTGCTCGCCGCTGTGATGGCGCGCGGGATCGGCATTGGATAGAAGCCAATCCCGGCATGTGCTTATGAGGCTGCCGCAGGGCTGCCGACGCGGTACCAGTTGATGTTCCGGGTGCTGATCATCACCGCGGCGAGGACGGCGAACAGCAACAGGCTTCCGAGCATCAGCGCCATATCCTCCGAGATCAAGAGGCCGTAGAGCGCGCCGTACAACACCGACAGCGCCGCGCCGAAGCCGAGCGCGCGCCGCCAGTGGCCCATGACGAAGCGGAGATAGAAGGTGATGAGTGCGATGCAGCCCGTGCTTGCGATCAGGTAGGCCGTCGCGAACGGAATCTTCTCGGACAAGCTGACCAGCAGCAGGAAGAACAACGCAAGCGCCAGGCCCACCAGAGCATACTGCACCGGGTGGATCTGGAGCTGCCTGAGCATCTCGAAGACGAAGAAGGCGGCAAAGGTCAGCGCTACGAACATTAAACCGTACTTTGTCGCGCGATCGGCCAGCGAATACACGTTGACCGGATCGATGAAGCCCACTGCGAACTGGTCGACAGCACGGAGCGCGGCCGGCACATCATTCGGGATCACCGATTCGGCGTAGAGGAACTGCTGCTGCGCGTTCGACGCGAGCGAGGATACGCGCCAGGTGGCGGTAAAACCATTTGCGCTGATGCTGCGGTCTCGGGGAGATGGGAGGAAGCGGCCGGTGAACTGCGGATGCGGCCACGCCGAGCCGATGGTCACTTCATTGTTCTTCGCAAGCGGCACGAAATCCTGGCGTTCGATCCCGTCCAGGTTGACACTGAAGCTGAACCTGGCGCGGCGCGCCGTTCCGAGATCGAAGTTGTCGAGTGGCGCATGCACGCCGCTGCGGTAGGCCTGCAGATTGGTACCTTGCTGGAATTCGGCTTTCATTCCTTCCAGCGCGAGCACGGGCGAGTTGCGCAAGCCGCGTACATCGCCCACATGCACCGCCACGAATGGCTGGCCGAACGTAAGCACCGCGTCCGGATACTTCGACTTCAGCTGCGCGACCGATGGCACGTCGATGTCGCCGGAGACGGCAAACCGGCCCGAGTAGACCAGCACCTCGTGGATGCCGCGGTAGCGGCGATCGGTGTCGATCGCGCCTTTCACCTTCAACTCATTCGGGAACACGATGTGGCGGCGCTGCACCGAGCGCTTTTCCAGGGAGACCTGTTTGCCGGCGGGCGTATCGACCTCGCGCTTCTCCTGGAACTCCTCGGTGAATGGAATCACCAGCACGGGACCAGCCAGTGCCTGCTGGCCGACCGAATCCTCCGCGATGCTTTTCACCGCCATGTCGCGGAACTCGCTGCGCTCCTCGATGACCGCGTTGATCATGATGAGCGAAATCCCGATCAGGAGAAGGACTCCCGTGATCATGGCGAACTTCAGAAACAGTGATTTTTGCATTGGCAGCTCCTTGATGATGAGCCGCCAGTCTAGGAAGGTTGTATGCGCGGATGATGCGCTCAATGTGAAGTCATGCGCGCGGCAGGACGACGGCGGCGCGGGCGCCACCATGCGGCGCATTGGTCACTTCCACCGACCCACGGTGCAGCGTGCACACCTCGCGCACGAACGGCAGTCCGAGGCCGGTGCTCTTGGCGCCATCGGCGCGTGGCAGCGAATAGAAGCGCTCGAAGATCCGGGTTTCGGCATATTCGGGAATGCCCGGGCCGCAGTCGGTGATTTCGATCAGGCCGCCGGAACCGCATACACGGCTGGCGATGCGGACCGTGCTGCCGGCGGGCGAGAAATCGATCGCGTTATCGAGCAGGTTGTCGAGCGCCTGGCGCAGCATCAGCGGGTCGCCATCGACCTGGAAGTCCTCGATATCGAGATCAACCTTCATTCCTCCGGCATCCAGCCTGGGGCGCGCATCCTCCAGCACCCGTCCGAGCAAGGTTCGGATCTCGATGCGTTCCGAGACCGCGAGGAGCTGCTGCTTCTCCACCCGCACCAGCGCGAGCAGGCGGTCAATCAGCTGGCGCTGGCGGGTGTTCTGTTCGCGGATGTTGGCCAGGAAGCGGTGGCGCTCCCGCGCCGGCATGTCTTCGTCCAGCAGCTCGGCGGAGGCCTGGATCGCGGCGATCGGGCTCTTGAGCTCATGGGCCAGCGTATGCATCAGCTCCTCGACGTACTCCTTGCCCTCGAGCTTGTGGCGCATGGCGTCGAGCGCGCGACCCAGCCGGCCGATCTCGTTGTTGCCCAGCTTGGGCAGCGCCACCTTCTTGCCTTTTTCGACGTCCGCCGCATAGCGCGCCAGCTTGCGCAGGCTGAACACCAGCCAGAGCGTGAACAGCACGCCGATCAGCAGCGACAGGCCAAGCAGCACCGCGCCATATTGCAGGATGCTCTGCTGGCTGCGTTCGATGAAGGGCTGCGCCCTGCTATTCGGCTTGGCGACAGTGAGCACGCCGATGATCCTGTCGCCGTCCCTGATCGGCGCGGCCACGTGCATCACCGTGCTCGATTCATCGTCCGGATCGGAGCGCGTGCTGCGCGCGCCGTAGCGGCCACGAAGCGTGAGGTAGACGTCGTTCCAGCGCGAATAGTCCTTGCCGACCGCGAGGCCGTCGGAATCGAAAATCACGATACCGCGCGCATCCGTGATGTACACGCGGTAGTCCAGCGTGGTTTTCGCAACGCCGCTGATGGGTGCGCACACGCGGCCCTGGCCGAAATCACGCATGCGCTGCAGCAGCGCGGAGTTCGCCGCGCCCTGCTTCACATCTTCGCTCACCATGACGGCCAGCAGGTTGGCGGTGTCAATCAGCGTGTCCTCCTGGGTGGAACGCACGCCGGGCTTCACCTGTTCAACGAACACGTACATCACGAACCATGCAGCCAGTCCCACGATGAGGAAGTAGCCGAGCAGAATCCGCAGTCCGATTTTCATTCGGGGTCCACGCTGTAGCCAAGCCCGCGGTGGGTGCGGATCGGATCGCAGTTCCTGTCCACTGTGCGCAGCTTGGCACGCAAGGACTTGATGTGCGCATCGACCGTGCGGTCCAGCGTATCCGGCGCGTCGGTCCAGACGCAGTCCATCAGGTGCGCGCGGGAGAAGACGTGGTGCGGGTTCTCGGCGAGTGTCTTGAGGAGCAGGTATTCGTAGCGGGTCAGGTCGAGCGCACGGCCGCGGAACAGGATCCGTGCTTCGGCAGCGCGGATCTCGAACCCACCTGGCCTGGTCGCTGACGCGCCAATTTCCGGCGCGGGATGGGGTCCCAGCCGCCGCAGCACGACACGAACGCGCGCCACCAGTTCACGGGGAGAGAAAGGCTTGGTCACGTAGTCGTCCGCCCCAATCTCCAGCCCGACGATGCGGTCCACTTCCTCGTTACGCGCGGTGAGGAAGATTACCGGGACATTGGAAAACTGGCGGAGCTGGCGGCACAACTCGAAGCCGCTCATGTCCGGCAGGCCGACGTCGAGGATCGCCAGCGCCACGTCAACCTTCCGATCGTGCAGAACTTTCAGTGCATTGCGCCCGAGCATGACGTGGACCGGCGTGAAACCGTCGGTGCGAAGCGCATAAGCAAGGCTTTCGGCAATGGACGGCTCGTCTTCGACGATTAGGATGGTGCGGCATGCGGGCGGGATCATTACGGCAGTATCTGTGCGCCCTTTTATTTCGTCAATGTCTGTAGGAATCGGCCAACAGCTTAGCGGGTTCGAAGGCCCACGTTACGAAAAGGTTGGCAAAGTGAGCGATAGATACCAGCAACACTGCACCCCGGATTAACCCAACATATTGCGTTCAAGCGTCGATGCAAGTACCCTTTCTTGAACAACAACGAGGAGGCCAGATGCAATCGTTTTCAACAGAGTTCCCCGTCGGTAACCAGAAGACGGGAGCGGACTTCATCGCCGCAGTGAAGGAGTGGATCCTTGACTCTCGTTACACCCATTTCCGTGCGCAGGATCTCAAGACGTTGGGCGAGGATTCCGAGGCACGGATCACGGTTGCAACCGATTCGGTAGAGTTTCTTAAGGTTGAAACAGACGACACGGAATCACTCGCAGTTTCCTATAAGAAACGTGATG